>JAPLJJ010000168.1 GCA_026388665.1 Deltaproteobacteria bacterium | reverse complement strand
TTTCTGATCAAGCTGTTCGATAAACGCTTCAATATTGGTTCGCGTCTGTTCTTCGGAATAACAACGCAAATCGTTCAAGTCACCGTGGATCACCAGGGTTGGGATCCCCAAACGTTTGGCCATTCGTTGCGGCATCGAATATCTGTTATTCGAGTTATTCGGGCATGTTCGGGCGTCGTGATATATGACCCCGTCGACACTAAAATTCTTGATCCAATTATCCATGTACCATTCTTTATAGGATTCATCCCTCACGATAAACAGTTCGGTGTATGCTCGGGCCATGGATTCAAGTGGGTCTTTCGGGTTGAACGCGTCAAATATCCAGCTATTACAGTATGTCGAAGCTACAATGTTTGCGTGTAACTGATAAAACTGGTCACTAAGTTCACGGAGTTTACCCCAGACCGGCATTCCGTCCCAATACAGTCGATGGCGTTCCCCGGGAATTGCGCCTTCTCTGTTTTCGATACGTTCGTCGAGTTCGGTAAGCAAGAGCTTGTAGTATTCAACCGCCTCGGGTTTTCCTCTGAGAACCACCGCAGGGGCCATGTGAATCGAGGCGTCAAAGAAGGTTAATGGAGCTGGAATCGCAGCCCCGCATTTAAGGACCCGGCTCCAAAGCCTGGTGCATTGTAAGGACAGGTCGACTACTTCTCGAAGCTTATCTATATCGAATTTATTCCCCGAGACTTGTTCCAAGATTGGTATCATAGCTTTTATCTGCTCAACAATGTCAGTAACATGAAAGTCCTTGACCTCTTGGATGTTGCGGTGAGTGTGAATCCCAACAATGGGGACATCCCATTCTCTCGCGTAAAACGAAAACCAATCCTGCACGTCTCTGCACTGGTTTGTATTGTAAACGAGGACGTCCGCTTTAGGGACACCCTGAATCCCGTACGCTTTCGTGAGAGGGGTGATACCCTGCAGGTAGGCGCCCACATCCGCTGTTAGATAAGAACAGATGTCAGGGGAATAACCAACAGCGTTGGCGAGCGGTATGCAGTCGGTTGCCATGCGGGTCGCACCCAATAACGCCCCATGATTTTCTGGGTAATATACGAGGAACCCCATTGCGTGTAACAACTCGGCAGGCCCAACCGAAGTGCACCAGGCCACCTTCTGTTTTCCTGTCTTTTTTGCCTCATCCAACTCCAGAAAGTGGGACGCCATTAATTTTTTCATTTGCCCCGTTGCGGCAATCTGTTTTCGTGAGGATTTTTCCTTTTCTGTCACGATCCTCTCCCAATTAAACGAGATTCAACACTTCCCCACCTATTGAGGTTCCAAATGTGTTAGAAAAGTCGGGGGACGGAGCGATGGCAAAGTAGTCATCGCGCCGTCCTATAGCCGGTCGTTTAGAGTTTGGCCTAATATGGCTATTAGATGCGCCAGCCAGGGCAAACCGTAACCCAATTCCATCGCTTGCAATTGCCAAATCTGTTCACGCGCACACAACGTTTGACCTTGTAACAGTACGGTCGGTAATGCATCCTGTACGCAAGTCGTTGGTCCGTTGTGCCTGCGGTTACCTGCACACCGGCCTTGGATGTTGTCCCTTCACTGGCGATGGAAATCGTGTTTGCTCCTAACAACAGAAGAGCCCCCGCCATTAGCCCTAGGAACGTCATGGATAGCCTTTTCATATTGAACTCCTCTTTTTACGTCTTATTCGACAAATCCGTACTTCAAGACTACAACAGCTTGGTAAAATCCGCCACCTGATTTTCATGGATTTCCATGGATTGTTGTGCGACGGGGTTACTTCATCACAGCCATCATAGTGGCCATTATTGTGGCGACTAGTTTCTCACTACCACTTTCGTAAGCAAATACTTTTCCTGAGCATACGGTTAGAGTGCGCCCCGGTTTGATAACTTTCCCGATGCCGAGAAACCTTTCCCCTTTAGCGGGTGAAAGAAAATTAACCTTGTATTCAACAGTAAGCACCTCTGAAGCAGTCGGCATAAGGGTGTATGCGGCATAGCCGCATGCGCTGTCGACGATGACAGTGACTATTCCTGCGTGGAGGAATCCGTGCTGCTGTGTCAGCGCTTCACTGTATGGAAGCTCTATGTGAACTTCTCCAGGACTGACATGTGTCATTTCAGCGCCGATGGTTTTCATCACTTGCTGCTGATCGAAATTGGACCGGACACGATGTTCAAAATCCTCATCAGACGGCTTGAAGTTCGACATCAAACTAACTCCCGCACATTGTGAATGACGGTAGGATACAATGGAGAGACCGGCAACTCAACTATTGAGCATTGTTAATTGTCTCTCCT
>JAPLJJ010000092.1 GCA_026388665.1 Deltaproteobacteria bacterium | reverse complement strand
GTTACCGGCACTGTTCCTTCACATTTGGTGATCTTGGGGCAGCGGTTTGAAGTCTCGACTTGGCGCGATGTTTTGGAACAGACACTTAACACCGTTGCTGAACTCGAACCTCAGAAATTTGATATGATTGCCACTAATTTGCCTCGTTACATTGGTAAAGAAAAGAATAAATTCAAGGCAATTCGACAACTCCAAAATGGATACTTTGTCGAAGTTCATCTGTCCGCCAAAAGCATACAAAGACTTTGCCATCAAGCTATTGAAATAATCGACCTATCTTCGGAGGACTGGGATGTTAGTGTGGTTTAAATTCAGAGTCCTTGGCACGATCACCAATCGTCTTATTGTATAGCAACTTGTTTTCGGGGCGCATCCAGCGATCACTTTAAACCGCCATTGTCATGCCCCTGCATGTTTGGCCCTAGCTCATTTATACTTCTTGCAAATCACGCCGCGGGCTACTTCCTGGCCTGCAGCATGCAGTTGCTCTTCGCTGTTGCGATTTTTCGGTTCCGCATGGTTAGGCCAGGGCACGCGGCGTGCCGCCATAAGCATTTTTCTTTTTCACCAGCATGTCGCGGCGCAGTTCCATAGTTAAGGACTCTCTCACGCCTATTGCAGTGCCTCCGTCACGTTCCATGCAATGCGATAATCTGTCACGCATGTTCCGTGCCGGGCAATAGGCGTGCCCGCAGACGCATCACGTTGTTCCACCGCACTGTGTCGCGCGGGAGTAACATCCTGTTTCCCAGTGGATTTATTATGGACTTACCCGGTGTTATTGAGAAGTTACGTGGTATCTTTTGTCGTATCGACCTCGGGAAAATATACCGACTTCCTAACGACCAAAGTTGTAAAAATTTAGAGCGGCCCAAGATCGGTGGATCGAAGGCATCAAATCAAGCCGATGGCTGTGCGAGACTCCGCGGGTTTTCCAACCGGCAACATCAAGCCTTTATAGCTCTGAGGAGAAGGTTGATCATTTGTTCCGTACTGGCGATGGTGGGTTGTTTTTTGGAGAGCATCATGCGAGCGAGCGCCTCATGCTCGAATGCCCCTTGAACGAGATGCAGGTAATAGCTGATTTCGAAATCCTTTCGGAAATGGCCGCTGTGTTGTCCGGCTTCCACAGTAGATCTTATCAGTTTCCAGAAACGCCGGGTGTTCCGATATTCTTGAGATTCATAAAATTTGGGATTCCTGTACAATTCCAGTATTAAAACACGAGTCTCCCATTCTCGAATCTGAAAATCCAGAGCCCACCTTCTCAGCAAGTATAAGAGTTGTTCATAGGGATTTAATGCCCCGGAGAAAACGCGCTCCAATTCATCGGCCAATTCGATGAACCAGGTGCCCAGAACTGAGAGAAGTAGTTGTTCTTTGCTCTTGAAATATTGATAAATGGAAGCTTCGGCTATGCCTGCTTTTCCGGCTATTTCGGAGATGGTGGCGCCGCCATAACCTTTTTTGCCGAATACTTCCGAGGCGACTTCCATTATCGTACGCCGCCTGAGCTCTCCACGGCTTGGTTCATCGCCATTTTCATTTCCGACCGGCTGTTCGCGCCTCCATATCGCTGCTTTTATTAACGAGTACAGAGCATCCGCGGCCTCATTGGGATCATAGGGATCGCCGAAAAAAAGCCATCGCAAAACAATGCTGTCGATCGCGCCGAAAATCATCTCCAGAACGAGAATAACCTCTATCTCAGCGTCCACTTCTTGATCCCGTATGCCCTCTCTAATAGCCTCAACAGCGAAGACGCTGTATTTCCGAATCATTTCATATGCCGGGGATTGGTAGAAAGCAGGTAATGTCCGGAGTTCACGTAGCAAAATAGAGGTGTAGTTCTTATTAACAGAGAGATCTCTGAGCTGATGCCAAAGCAACTTCCTAATCTTGGGCTCGGCCCCCTTCATTCCTTGAAGATGCTCAGTGATGCCTGCCAGAGTCTCTTTAAGATGTCTTTCCGGAACGGTAACGATCACATTTTCTTTGGTTTTGAAATATTGGAAGATAGATGCCTCATGTACCCCGGAATCATTAGAAATATCAGCGATAGTCGTATCGTGAAAACCGCGGGTGGCAAAGATACGCTCCGCGGATTCTATGATAAGTTGGCGTTTTCTATCTGCTGAAGGGCTTCTTCGTTTAGTGGAGGACGCCATTTTAATAGTGCTTCCGGGCAATCCGGTACAATCCATATATAAACTCCGGGGACTCGGATACAATGATCACTATATCTTCGTTTAAAACCCAATACTACTCATATGATAAAGAGTCAAGAACTTTCTTGCGTGCGTCGTGTGTAAAGTATGGGAGTGTGATGTTTTGTCAGTAATCTACTGTTATTTAGTCATTGATCCAATGATATTGGACGGCGCTGCGGATATCACACAACTTGTTTCAATAAATTATCAGCATTCGGCTGTGGGCCAGGACAAAAGTACTACTAATCAACTTGAAATTTGTTTTTAAAATGCAAAAAGTCTTGACATAGTTTTTATATAAGTTATATTCGTATCAACGATGTTGCCAAGTCTAGGTCAATATAACCTTCAGAGCCCAGACGCAGGTCTAACCGGTTCCATTATACTATTGAATATTGGGGCTGTTAGGCCATTCAGCAAAGGCAGGCCAGCGTGAACAAAAAGGATATTGATCCGGCGAATGTTCAGATCCGTCCTATGAAAGAAGAAGACGTCGATGCTATTGCAGTAATCGACAGCATTTACTTCGGAGCGCCTCGACCGGAATATTATCGGGAAAAGCTTGGTTCGGCCACTAAGGGAGCATGAATTAACACTTCTTTGGTTGCAGAAGCGCGGACGATCATATCGCAAGTTGAGTAAGGGATAAGAAAGATGAGATACGCAGAGACAGGGTTTAATCTGGAAATCGATCTAACACGAGGAAGCATTGAGAGGGTGGCAACCGACCCAAGATTGACGGAACTTCATCTCGGGGGGCTAGGTACCAGTGCCAAGATATTGTGGGATAGGGTTCCCCCTGAAACCGAACCCTTTTCCCCTGATAATCTACTCATATTCTCCACCGGTCTTCTGTGCGGCACACCTGCTACCGGTGCTAATCGTACCATTGTCACCACCTATTCTCCTCAGACCTTGTTAATGGGATACTCAATGATGGGGGGATTCTGGGCGCCGGAATTGAAGCATGCAGGTTACGATAAAGTGATCTTTCGCGGCAAGTCCCCCAATCTGGTCTATTTGTGGATAAACAATGACAAAGTGGAAATCCGTGACGCCTCTCATTTGAAGGGCAAAGGCGCGGTTGAAACTGCAGAGCTTGTGCGACAGGAGTTGAAGGAGCCGAACGCCCAGGTGGCCGCTATCGGCCTGGCCGGTGAAAACAGGGTCTATATGGCCTCCATCGAGCAGGGCAGATCCAGCGCCAGCCGGCTCGGATTAGGCGCCGTTATGGGAGACAAAGGGCTAAAGGCGATCGCTGTTCGCGGAACAAAGGACGTCAATATCGCCCGCCCGGCTGAGTTTATAAAGCTTTGCAACGAAGTGCTGCAATATATAAAAATCCGTGGAGAGAAGCCGGTTCCGGGGGTAATGCCCATTCTGGCCGGGCTTGGGTCTCCGCAAGAAATGAAACTCGTTGATGAGGAGTGGCACACCCAGAATTTCATGTGGGGGAACGCCCGCGAACGGAAAAGAGACTATTGGAACAAGGAAATCGAGGAGAAGTGGAAGGCGACTCAAGAAAGTGTGCGGACGCGGCTGATCAGCTGCTATAACTGTCCGATGAAATGCGGGGCAACCATTTCGGTCCCGGGAATTTCAACCTACATGATGAAATGCTTCTCCAAACTTACCTATACCATGGCGGCCTTTTCAGACCTGGATTTCGGTTTCAGAATCGCTCAGCGTGCTACGGAGTATGGAATGGACGGATTCTCAACCCCGCAAGTGATGGCCTTCGCCGTTGAGCTTAAAGAAGCCGGCATTTTGACTGACGAGGACTTTGCAGGATGCCCGTCCGACAACGAGGGAAAATTTTACTGGTTGCTTGACAGAATTGTTCGACGAGAGGGGATAGGAGATGTTCTGGCCAACGGCACCTATTGGGCGGCCCAACAGATCGGCAAGGGCGCAGAAGCATATGCTCATAACAACATCAAGAAACATGAGCAGCTCCCTCTCAAGCTGGGAATGCTCAATCCCGTCTATTACCTTATGTATTGTACCGGCGAGAAGATAAACATTACCCAAATTGAAGGGCAGTTCCCCCAGGCGCCTTTTCCTACCATGGAAGAGAGGGAAGACTTTGTAAAGGATTGGATCCAGGTTCCTGACGAAAAATTTAAACAATACTTTCTGGACTGGGAATTTCGTGGAGAGCGCTCAAATCCATATTACCCAACCGTTGATATGTCCGTCGACATTGTGGATTGGCAAGAGATGATGCACTACATCGACGACGCCCTCGGGATGTGCGCCGGTTTGTCGTCATTTCCCCTCAAGCCCCCCTATCACATACATAATTACCCGGTTCTTATCTCATCGGCGACCGGGATCGATATGGATGAAGCCGGACTAACACAAGTATATAGGAGAAACAGAACTCTCCTTAGAGCGGTTAATGTAAGAAGAGGGTTGAGGAGAGCCGATGAGAAGCCGCCTGAGGATCATTGGAAGAAGAGGTTTCCCGAACTCGAAGAAAAGCTCCTGGATGCGTATTACAAATTCAAGGGATGGAATAATCAGGGTATTCCTACTAAGGAGTCTTTGCATGAATTGGATTTGGATTACGTTGCTGAAGACCTGCTTCTGAGAGGCATTTTGACGGATAACGAGGACACTCCCTCCAAAGAGACTTCGCTGGAAACAGAGAAGAAATAAAGTGAAGTGGTGGTAACCTCCATGGGTGAGAAAAAAAAGAAGATAATCAAATCCATAAAGATCGACGTCGACAAATGCAACGGTTGCAGGGCATGTGAGATGATCTGCTCTGCGTTCCATGCTACGCCGAAGTACAGCAGCAATAATCCGGCAAGGTCTCGTATTCGGCTGATTCGTGATCCGCTGAGAGACGTATATCTTCCTGTGTATGCCGGTGAGCTTGCTAAAGCCGAATGTATGGGCAGAGACAAATATGTGATTGATGGAAAAGAATACGACGAATGCGGTTTCTGCAGGGCTTCCTGCCCATCAAGGGAGGTTTTCAAGGAACCCGATTCCAAACTCCCTCTCAAATGCGACATGTGCCAAGACGATCCGCCACAGGAAAAGCCCTTGTGTGTTCAGTGGTGCATTAATGACGCGCTGATCTACGAAGAAAGGGAAGAGGAAGTGGAAGAAGAAGTGAAGCTGGAGGACGTAGAGATAGGACTGGAATCCATGATCGACAAGTATGGCATGCAGAAGGTCATGGATACCGTTTCCCGGATGTCAGCGTCAAAGAAGGGCTGAAACATTAGGCCGAAAGAAGAGGAAGGAAAACAGTGGAGACTGTAACCCCCTATAAAGAGATCATCGATGTCGTCAAAGCGAGCGGCGGAGAAGCATTCAAGAGATGCTTCCAATGCGGATTATGCGATACTGTTTGTCCGTGGAACAGGGTCACAACTTTCAGTATGCGCAAGCTGGTCCGAGAAGCGACGTTTGGGTTGACCGAGATCGAAAGTGAAGACATATGGCGTTGTACCACCTGCGGAAGATGCCCCCAGCAGTGCCCCAGGGACGTGAAACAGATAGAATCCGGGGTAGCCTTACGCAGGATTGCTACGGAATATGGGGTTTTTCCTGCTCCTGTCAAGACTATCCGCACCATAAGCGCAGGCCTCGTCGCTCAAGGAAACCCCTTCGGTGAAGATCGGGAAAAGAGGGCGGCTTGGGCGGAAGGTCTTTCTGTAAAACCGTTCACTGAAGGGATGGAAATTCTCTATTTTCCCGGCTGCTATCTCAGCTATGACCCAAGATTGAAAAAGGTGGCTAGAGCCACAGCCAATATTCTCAACTTGGCGGGGGTAGACTTCGGTATACTTGGCCTCAAGGAGAATTGCTGTGGAGAAAGCATCCGCAAGGCGGGCGATGAGGAATTATTCAAGCGTCTGGCCAAAGAAAACATAAAAACCTTTATCGATAATGGGGTCAAGAAAATCCTTGTTTCTTCCCCTCATTGCTACCATACCTTCAAGAACGAGTATCCGGAATTCAGGGTGAACTTTGAGGTGGTTCATATCTCCCAGTACCTGTTCGAGTTGGTGAACGAGGGAAGGCTTCAGTTTAAGAAGGATTATCGGAAGAAAGTAACGTATCACGACCCTTGTTACCTGGGTCGACATAACGACATATATGATGAGCCGCGAGGGGTCTTAAAGAAGATACCGGGTTTAGAGTTCAGCGAGATGGTTGAGTCCCGCTCAGATAGTCTCTGCTGCGGAGGCGGAGGCGGCAGGGTTTGGATGGAAACCCTAAAGGCTGAGAGATTCTCTGATCTCAGGATAGATCAGGCGCTTGGGGTCGAGGCCGAGGTGCTGGCTACTTCCTGCCCCTATTGCATTACCATGCTTGAGGACAGCCGGTTAACCATGGGTGTTAGCGAAAAGATTGAGGTGAAGGACATCACTGAGATCATCCAGGAATTGATTTAGGGAACCGAAAAAACCTGTTAAGCGTTTGTAGTATAAAAAGATAGGACAGAAGGAGGATTAGAATTATGAAGACAAATCCCGATTTCATTTCTCCTTGTGGTCTTTATTGCGGTGTCTGCGCCATTTATATTGCACACCGCGACAATAACACTAAACTAAAGGAGCGGCTAGTAAGTCTTTACAAGGGAGGAACTCCCGGCAAGGGCACACTCCCTAATAGCGAAGCCTTATCAATAGAAGACATTCGGTGCCGTGGCTGCTTATCGGATGAACAGTTTATGCATTGTCGCCAGTGTGAGATCAGGAACTGCACAAAAGAGAAAGGATATACAGGGTGTCATCAATGCAATGAATTCCCCTGTCATTACATTGACAATTTCTCCATGGCCGTTGGCAGGAAGGTTATTCTCCGGGCTGTCCCATATCGACGAGAGTTCGGTACTGAAAAATGGATTAGAGACGAAGAGGCCCGCTATATATGTCCCAAATGCGGCAACAGAGTTTTTCGTGGTGCGATGAAATGTAGTCAATGCAAAGCGCAATTAGATCTGGACTAAACAAATTCACTTAAGTACGCATAACAACGGCATAGTTCGGATTGCCTCCAGTCTCCGACTTTGGGCAACCGCACATGCAGGCCGATGAGGTGATAGAAAATGGAAGTAGAACAGTTGCTGAAAGAAAACATCCGGCAGCTTTGCGGAGGTCTCGGAGACAGTAATTTTGGAGACGTAATGGTTGTTGGTGGAGGAATCAGCGGCATTCAAGCCTCTCTTGATCTTGCCACGGCCGGGTTCAAGGTCTACCTGGTTGAAAAAGCGCCAAGCATTGGCGGGCATATGGCGCAACTGGACAAGACCTTTCCCACCAATGACTGCTCCATGTGAATACTAGCTCCCAAGCTGGTCGAGGTCGGCCGGCATCCGAATATAGAGGTCCTCACCTATACTGAAGTTAACAGTGTAGAAGGAGAAGTGGGAAACTTTAAGGTAGCCCTGACTAAAAAGCCAAGGTATATTCTTGAGGATAAATGCACAGGGTGCACTACGTGCGTTGAATATTGCCCCGCCAAATATCCTGACCAATATAATCAGGAAATATCGAAGAATAAAGCCGTCCACATATACTTCGCTCAGGCAATTCCCCTTATTTCATATATTGATGAAAGCTGTCTTTACCTCAAAGAGAACAAATGTCGTATTTGCGAAGGAGTCTGCAAGAATAACGCCATCGATTTGAAACAAACGGCTGAGAAAAAAGAAATACAGGTAGGCGCTATAATTCTGGCTCTCGGCCTTGAGCCCTTTGATCCTAAAGTGAAGAAGGATTATCACTACGGAGACTTTGCAAACGTCGTAACCAGTATGGACTATGAGCGCCTGTTATCCTCCACGGGCCCGTACCAAGGTGAGATACTGCGTGCTTCCGACATGAAGCATCCTCATAAAATAGCCTGGATTCAATGCGT
>JAPLJJ010000090.1 GCA_026388665.1 Deltaproteobacteria bacterium | reverse complement strand
CGTGGTCCATTCCCGTGGCTATCAAATTGAGCCTTCCGTAACAACTGACGCTAAAATCCTACCTGTATTCTATCGATTGGGAACAAGTCTTTCGCAGCCGCATGTCAAGAGGTTTGCGGAACTCATGAATAGCTGCGAAGGGTCCCTGGCAATCGTAATGCAACACCCCATGTTTCCTGATGAGCTTGTAATGGGCCAGAAAGGGAGCGGCCAGAGCCTTTTTGTAGGGGAACCATTGGATGGTTTCATATTAGCCTCGGAAGTTTATGGACTGGCAGCCTGGACCAGAAAATGTTTGGCTTTATCCGGCCTTGAAAAAGGTGGAACAGAGGTTGTGATTTCCACGCCGGCAGGACCCGACCTTAAGGCTTATTACTTGGAAGATGGCTCTCCATTTAAGATAGAGATCGAACCGATTTATATCCACTCCAGAGATATTTTTCGAGGGGCTTTCGCTTACTATTTCGAGAAGGAAATTCATGAGGCCCCTTCCAGCATACGCAAAACCATAAAAGGGAAATATCGAAAAAAGGGCCGAACCATTGAATTTGTGGACGTAGGCCCAGGGACTTTCAGTTCCCTGGTAGGCAGGCTTCGCGATACCAATCAACCACGGATTCGCAGGATCATGGTTATAGGCCAGGGCACTGCTTCGATAGCCGCAAAAGGGGTCGCATATCTGATTGAAAAGGCCATCGAAGGACTCGGAATTACCGTCACATCCTGCAAGGCATCGGAATTGTCGGGCTTTCTTCCGGAGCAGTCCTTGAGCGACACGTTGTTAATCGCAATCTCTCAGAGCGGAACAACTACGGACACCAACAGAACCATAGACGTAGCGAGCGCTCAAGGGGCCTGGGTACATGCCATCGTCAACAGACGCAACTCCCCGCTGGTTGCAAAATCCAACTCCCATTTTTACACCAGCGATGGCCGGGACGTGGAGATGGCTGTTGCTTCAACCAAGGCGTTTTACTCGCAGGTAGCCGCCGGGAAACTCACTGCCGTGCTGTTAGCCAAGGAATTCAATAGCCTGTCGGACGATCAGATTTATAATGAGATAGCATCGCTGGAGGAATTGCCCAGATTAATAGAATCAGTCCTAAAACAAGGTGCAATCATTAAACGTGTGGCTGAGCTTTACGGGCCCAGCAGCCGAAACTGGGCCGTTGTCGGTAATGGTCCCAATAAAATCGCAGCGGACGAAATCAGGATCAAGCTCAGTGAACTATGTTACAAATCCATACCCTGCGATATCACCGAGGACAAGAAGCATATTGACCTTTCGACCGAGCCTCTAACTCTCGTGGTGGCCAACGACCTGCCGGACGAAATCGTCCAGGATACAGCCAAGGAAGTCGCCATATTCAAAGCTCATTCCGGGAAACCCCTGGTTTTTTGCGCTGAAGGAGAAAAGCGATTCCTCGACCATGCCGAAAGCATTGTGGAATTACCCGTGTGCGGTGGCGGTTTAGGGTTTGTCCTGGCTACTGTGGCAGGACATCTTTGGGGATTCCATACGGCAAAGGCCATTGATCTTCAAGCAAAAGGACTGAGGGACATACGGTCCCTACTAACGACCTTCCAGGAAAAACCCGAAACATGGGACCGCTTGGAGGTGCAGAACAGGTTCGACAACACCATGAAACTGGTGACGAATGGACAAATGAACGCGGCCTTGCCGGCATCGACCGCCGCTATTATGGCCCTTTACACGGGAAAGCTCATCGTAAGTAATGACACGCCCGAAGATCGGGAAGTCTTGATCAACGAAGGCATCGTAATCCTTACTAAGGCCATAGAAGAAATGACACGCCCCATCGATTCCATTCGACATCAGGCAAAAACCGTAACTGTAGGTATTTCGAGACCTCAGGATTCCTTGCCTTCATTGTTGATAAAGGCGCTGGACTCCATAGGAGTTCAACCAGGATGGGTGAAAGAACAGGACAGAAGGGTGCTCAAGGTTCTTTCCCAAGTCATAGATGATATTAAGGGGGGTATGCTTTATAAAGTCGGGGATTCTCTTAAGCCGATTGAACTGACTAGGGAATTCGCCCCGATCCAGGTTGTCGCGAGATTCGGTTATTCAGAAGGTAAACCATCCCGTTACGACAAACCAAACCCGGCCGGCGGCAGCAAAAGGACGGCATTGAGACTTCGTAGGACTGTGTGGAGTTCCGGTAAGGGGGGACAGGAAAGCTTGCTGGTGTTACCTCTATTCAGCGACGACTCCGGAGAATGCAGAAATCTCGCGCTGTTTCATGTAGAGTTTTCGACCACTGCTTCGGTCTCGCAGAAGATCAACATCTTGAGAGCCCTAGGCGGCAGATTCCATGACGTCGTCGAGAAGCTTGAGGAACAGGCTAGTTCCTGCTCGATTGAGGAATTCACGCAAAGGGTTTTACCCAGAGAACTCGTTTTGGCTCCCATAGAATCCTTGGTGCTTGCTGTATCCTGTTGATTCGGCCAAAAGCATTTCACGCGGCGCAGGCGCAGTGGTCTAACTTGGGTAACCTCTTCCGGGGTTAAAACGTGCCTCAGTTACCCATGTCATTTCGAGGAGTCCCGCGACGAGGAATCTTGTCAAGCAGAGGGATAGATTTTGTATGTGAATACCCTTCGGGACAAGCAAGGTGGTGGTTCCTTTCTCTTGAAATCACCGGGGCGAAGCCTCGGAAAATCCTTATTGTTTTT
>JAPLJJ010000236.1 GCA_026388665.1 Deltaproteobacteria bacterium | reverse complement strand
AATGCAGCGGACGCAGTGTTCTGTAAATGAGGATTCATGGTCGTCCAAACCTGAAGCCCCTCATTATACAAACGATTCGCCCCGTATTTCTCGACTATCTTCTGCCGAACAGCCTCGGTAAAATATGGGGCTCGAGTGAACGGATTGGGAAGGTTTTCCCTGCATGTAGGGGCTTCGTTCATTGCTTTTTGAAATTCGGCTTGATTTACAAAATTGTTGCGAAGCATACTGTTAAGGACGAATTCTCTTCGTTTAAGCGAGCTTTCGAGGTTCTTCGGTGGAGCATACTTGTTCGGGTTGGAAACTAGCCCGGCAATCAGCGCAGCTTCCGCTATGGTTAATTCCCCAGTTGATTTGCCGAAATAGGTTCGAGCCGCGGCTTCAACCCCATAGGCCCCTCTCCCAAGGTAGATCTCATTCAGATACAGATTCAATATTTCTTGTTTGGAGAGTGATTTCTCAAGCCGAAACGAGAGGATCGCTTCACGGATCTTTCGAGACAGCTTCTTTTCTTTGGTTAGTAGGAAGTTCTTGGTGACCTGTTGAGTTATGGTGCTCGCGCCCTGAGCGAAATTTCCTGATTTCACGTTCCTGACGACCGCTCTGGATATACCGATTAGATCGATACCCGGATGCGAAAAAAACCTAGCGTCTTCAGCAGCGAGGAACGCGTTTATTACATTAGGCGGAATTGAATCCAGGGGAACCGGAAACCTTTTCTCTTTGTAAAACAACCCAATAACTGAACCATCTTCAGCATAAAAAGTGGAGACGGTTTTCGGGCGATAGGCACGCAAATCCGGAATATTGGGCAGATCTCTCGAGAAGACAAGATAAACCCCCAACATAGAACCCAGGATTCCGGAGAGCAACCCCAGAATAAGCAATATGGGCATACCAACCGAGAGCCACGCGGCAATGCCGCTAAGAGACTTTAAATATTTGAATCTTTGTTTCTTATCAGCCATTTTCTAATTCTAAGGATTTTCACAAAATTTCTCGATAGTTTTTACCATGTTCTTATCAACTATCATATAATCACTGGAATTTCGCTAGAAACCCACGGGGAATTTAGACATGAATTCAGAACAGGTATCTCGAAAACTAGCGGCCCTAATGCACGCTGACGTTAAAGGCTACAGTCGTTTGATGAGTGAAAATGAGGTGGAAACCGTTCGCACCTTGACCTCGCACAAAGAATTGCTTCTGGATTATGTGAACGCTCACCGCGGCAGAATAGTGGACATGGCTGGAGATGGCTTCCTGGTCGAATTCGGCAGCATTGTAGACGCCCTGTTATGCGCTGTCGAGTTCCAAAAAGAGACTGGATTACGCAATCAAGCGTTTCCGGAAAACCGAAGGCTCGAGTTCCGGATCGGAATAAACATCGGAGACGTTATCCAACATGGAGACCAGATTTTCGGTGACGGTGTAAATATTGCCGCCCGTCTGGAATCAATTGCTGATCCGGGAGGTATATGCGTTTCCGGCGAAGCTTACGATCAATTGAAGCGGAAACTGGAGCTGGATTTTGAATTCCTGGGCGAAAAAAACGTCAAGAACATCAGTGAACCGATAAGGGCTTACAGAGTCATTGTTGATCCGCAACGCACACCACCACCAGCGACTGAAAAATCCCACGTTAGCGCCGGAAAAAAGAGGTATCTGATTCCGCTAATCATAGTGAGCAGCCTTCTCATAGTCGTTCTTGCTTTTTTCTTCCTACATAGAGGTGGGAAACAAGGGCAAGGAAAGAAGAAAGCCATAACCGCTCCTTCCTCGGTGACAAGCACAGTCATAACAAAAGATCCTCAACCGCCGGCGCAACAATCGCCGACTTCGAGCGCCAAATCATATGAGTTGTTTCTTGAGGCCCTCGGATATTCCAACTTGGATTCTAAACAAGGAAATGAAACGGCAATACGTTTGCTTAAGGAAGCGCTGGAGACGGACCCGGAATTTGCCCGTGCGCTTTCTGAACTGGCCGCAGTATACGTTGCCAACGTGAGGCATCAATGGACCGAAACACCAAGAGAATTTATGGAGCAAGCGGCTCAACTGTCCGCAAGAGCCATACGAATCGATGACTCACTTTCGACCCCATATTCGGTTCTTGCATTCGTCAACTTACAGAAGCGTCAGTATCGGGAGGCCTTGGCAAACGCCGAGAAAGCCGCCTCGAGAAGTCCTGAGAAGGCTGAACCTCTCGAAATTATGGGACTTGTGCTCACTTTTTCGGGTCGTAGTAAGGAAGCGATACCCTATTTAGAAAAAGCTATCAGACTTAACCCACAAACTCCGGCTCGTTCTCTTGCAGTTCTCGGACACGCTTATTTGGGAGCCGGAAATTATGATGGCGCAATCTCGGCCTACAATAAGGCGCTGGATAAGGAACCTCGTAGCCCTGCCCTTCTATCCTACCTGGCTTCTGCTTACGTCCTTGCCGGTCGGATGACTGAAGCCCAGGCTACTGCTTCAGAATTGACAAGGGTGGCGCCTAATTTTAATGTTGAAAACCTGACCAAACGGTTGCCTTACAAAGACCCTGGTGAAACCGCGCGTATTATGGACGCACTTCATAAAGTTGGATTGCGTTGATCCTGTCCTTGACGCGGTAATACCTATGAATTAAGTTCGTCTCATTATTTCTTGGAGGCTATGATTTGCGCATCGGCAATGGTTTTGACGTTCACGGATTGGTGGCCAATCGAAAGCTTGTGCTAGGCGGAGTAGAGATTGATTATCCATTTGGTTTAGCCGGTCATTCCGACGCGGATGTTTTGGTTCATGCGGTGATCGACGCGTTGTTGGGCGCGGCCGGTCTGGGTGACATTGGGAAGCGATTCCCCGACACTGATCCTAAATACAAAGATGCATCGAGCCTTAGGCTACTATCGGATGTGGCTTTAGAAATAATCTCACTCGGATTCCAAATCTCGAATGTGGATGTGACCCTGTTTGCGCAGGATCCTAAAATAGGGCCTTTTCGAGAGAAGATGTCTCAAAACATAGCTGATGTTATCAACGTTAACAGGAATCGAGTAAACATAAAGGCGACTACTACCGAAGGGTTGGGATTTGTCGGCAGAGCCGAAGGATTGGCGGCTGCCGCAGTCGCGTTACTCAAAGAATCTGAAGATGTTTAGCGTAAGACTGTCTGGAGAGGTGTATGGGGCTTAAAATTTACAATACATTGACGAGAAAAAAAGAAACTTTTGAACCTGTTCATCCCGGTAAAGTCGGAATGTATGTTTGCGGGGTCACTGTTTACGATATGTGCCACATTGGGCATGCCCGTTCGGTTGTACTATTCGACGTCATATACAGATACCTTTTGAAAAGCGGTTTTCAAGTTACCTACGTTAGAAATTTCACCGATATTGACGACAAAATTATAAACCGGGCAAACAAGTTGGGAGAAAACTGGAAGGACCTGGCAGAACGTTTCATCAAGGAATTTAGCGTTGACATGGACGCTCTCGGTGTAAAACGACCGACTATTGAACCCAAAGCCACCGATCATATACCGGATATACTCTCGTTGATCAGCGCTCTAATTGAGGAGGCTCATGCGTATGAGGTGGACGGGGACGTTATGTTCTCGGTCTCCAGTTTTTCTCCGTACGGTAAGCTTTCAGGAAAAAAGACTGAAGACTTAGTTTCCGGAGCACGGGTAGATGTAGACGAAAAGAAGAAAGACCCTTTAGATTTTGCACTATGGAAAGCTGCCAAGAAAGGTGAACCGTTTTGGAACAGCCCTTGGGGTCCAGGACGCCCCGGCTGGCATATAGAATGCTCCGCAATGAGCATGAGATATCTTGGCTCCAGTTTTGACATACATGGTGGAGGATCTGACCTGACGTTCCCACACCACGAAAACGAGATCGCCCAGTCAGAAGCAGCCACGGGGGAATCTTTTGTACGATTTTGGATTCACAACGGTTTCGTAAATATCCGCTCTGAAAAGATGTCCAAGTCTCTGGGGAATGTCCTCAACATTAGGGATATCTTGAAGGAAGTTCACCCTGAAGCGTTACGACTCTTCTTGCTGTCGAGCCATTATAGAAGCCCTCTTGATTTCAATGACACATCAATCCGCGAAGCGTCGGTCGGCTTGGAGCGAATGTATTCGGCTCTGATGGCCCTTGAAGAACTTATAAACGCCGGCGGCATAGTGAACGAGTTACCAGAAGAACTCTCGGATTTGGGTTCCAAATTCGAAGATGCAATGGATGATGATTTCAACACCCCCAAAGGGTTAGCTCTGTTATTCGACGCTTCAAGAGCCATAAACAGGATTCATGCTGAAGCCGGACCAAATAAAGATAAAATCCCGATCAAAGAATCCTTAGAAAACGTTAAGAAAACCCTCTTGGGATGGGCGAACGAAGTGTTGGGGCTGTTGAATGAAGCGCCGGAGATTTTCATTGAAAATGCACGTAGATCAGGCGCCAAAGACCTCAATATTACCAAAGAAGAAATCGAGCGATTGGTTCAGGAAAGATCAGAGGCGAGAAAAGCCAAGAATTTCAAGCTCGGGGATGAAATACGGAATCGCCTTTTGGAATATGGAATCCTAATTGAGGATGGACCCAAGGGTTCTACCTGGCGAGTCAGAGACTGAAGAATTTTGACTTAATACGGCCTATGGCCATTATGCCAACTGGCGATGCGTTCTGAGCTGTGAAGTTACACGAATTATAAGCGGTATTTTTGGAAATTCGAGTTGACAATCTGAATCATTTTTTCAAACGCGGAACGCCCTTTGAGCGTCAAGCGTTACGCGATATCAGCTTCTTAATTCCTCCAGAGAAAGTATTAGGTGTGTTGGGACCCATCGGTTCTGGAAAGACCACGTTGGCCCGTACCTTGAATGGCCTTGTCCAACCTACTTCCGGCAAAATTAGTCTTGGTGGAGTTGATATCAAAAACTTCGGGCCGGACTTGAGGAAAAAGATCGCCCTAGTCTTCCAGCAACCGGAGAAACAATTATTTGAAGAGACAGTTTTTAGAGACATTTCCTTCCCGCTAAGAAGCAGCTATGATTTTTCCGAAGAGGACATTGAGCTACGAGTCGGGAATGCTTGTGCCACAGTGGGGCTGTATATTGATGAAATTAGAAACCGAAGCCCCTTTGAACTTTCCGCAGGCGAAAAGAGGCGTGTAGCAATCGCGGGCGCTCTCGTAAATGATCCGGAAGTATTAATTCTCGATGAGCCTGCAGCGGACCTTGATCCACCATCATTACTCATCTTGAACAACATTGTTGAATCATTTAAGAAAAAAAAAGGCCATACCGTTATAATTGTTTCTCATGACATGGATTCTTTCTTGCCTGTGTTGGATCTATTGCTTGTAATGCATAATGGAAAAATGGCTGCATTCGGGGCTGTGAGGGAAGTCTGTTCCGAGCTGCGAAATGATCCTGAACTCAGACAAATCTTACCTTCCCTTGGGTTGCTTGTGGAAGAACTGAGGGCAAGAAATATTCACATGCCTGACGGTGATTTTGATTTACAATTGATCAAAGATCGCATTATTGACGTATTGCGAACAGGAAGGTCATTCACTTGAAAAGAATCACTTTTCTCATAGTATTTATAGTGGGTTCATTTTGTAACGTTCAGGCTGCAGTCTTTGCTGAAACTCTTGATGTTCACAATGTGGTCCGAAAGATTCAGGCGGTGTATGACCCCAACTGCTGTTTCACAGCGACATTTGATCAATTGACCGTCAATATTTCGATGGACATGCGAGATCAGTTCCAGGGCCGTATGTACGTAAGGAAACCGGTTGACATAGCCCTCGATGTCATCAGTCCTGAAAGACAAAGGGTTGTTATGAAAGGGAGGGCATACACTGTTTATTTTTACGATGACGGATCACAGGTTAACGGCGAGGTCCCCCCGGAAATAAACATTGAAAATTTCTTTGGCTTTTTTACTAATATTTCAGCTCTGGATAAAAACTTCACTATTGAATTGTCCACGAGACAAACCGAACCGGAAGACAAAATGATTTTTCTCGAATTGACCAATACTTCCAGTTCACAGGCCGGTTTCAAAATAGTTCTCGGGGTAGATAGCCACCATTTCACAATCAAACGAGCGATAATTTATGATGCTCTGGGAAATTACAATCGATTCGACCTCTTTAATATAACATTTTTGAAATCAATTCCCGATTCTCGTTTTGAGACGAAATCCCCTCAGAATTAACCTCCTGAATTACTGAGTTTGAGGAAAATTCCCCCTGTGAAACAAATTGGATACTTTAACCTAATTAGCCTCGGCTGTCCGAAGAATCGGGTTGATAGTGAAAAGATCCTTCACGCCATGCTTACAGCCGGATTTGAGCATACGGAAGATACGAAAAGCGCCGATATATTAGTCATTAACACCTGCTCATTTATTCAACCCGCAGTGGAAGAATCAATCTCAGCCATACTGGACAACGCATCAGAAAATCCTGACGCCTTTTTGATCGTTGCGGGTTGCTTACCTTTACGCTACGGGGAATCGCTCCGAGAATTGCTTCCTGAAGTCGATCTTTTCATAAAGCCTGAGCAGATTGGCGCAATCACTGAATTAATCAGGTCACGCTCCCCAGAAATAAAAATAGCGCAAATCAGTTCGTGTCAATCGATCAACCCGTTGGTAAGCTCGGATCGAGGCGCCTATGAGTTCAACCGGGCATTGTCCACTCCTGGTTACGCGTACCTCCGTATTGCCGACGGGTGCGATCATGCCTGTAAATTCTGTGCAATACCTTTGATAAGGGGCAAGTTGCGAAGCGAGGCTATCGACGATTTGGTCAGAGAAGCACAGGAGTTGACGGATCGGGGAGTCAAAGAAATCGTTCTCGTGGCTCAGGACTTGACTTCATACGGTCGAGATCTCGGACTGAAAGACGGGCTTATTCGATTACTGGAAAAACTCGATCTAATCCGAGGTATTGATTGGATCAGGCTAATGTACCTATACCCAAGTGGCGTAACATCAGACCTGATCCACACAATACGAGATTCCAAGAAAATACTCCCATATCTCGATGTCCCAATACAACACGTCTCGGACTGGGTACTTAAATCAATGGGCCGTCCGTGGCGTGGCGCGCACGCGCAGATCAAGAAACTTATCGATTTGTTAAGATCCGAAATCCCAGAGATTGTTATTCGCACTTCCCTTATGGTCGGTTTTCCAACTGAAGCCGATTACGACTTTGATGAATTAAAGAATTTTCTAAAACAGTTCGAATTGGATCATGTCGGCGTATTCACATATTTTCAGGAGGAAGGCGCTCCAGCAGATAAACTTGGAGATCCAATCCCGAAGAAAGTCAAAAACTCACGTGCCCGTGCCCTCCGCTCCATACATTCCATGTTCATCAAGAAAAAGAACAAAAAGAGAATAGGTTCTATTGAACAGGCAATTGTTGAGGGTTTTTCAGAAGAGACCGAGCTACTCCTGCAGGGCAGGCTCTGGGATCAGGCCCCTGAAATAGATGGAAAGCTCTATATTACGGATGGAACAGCAACGGTAGGTGAGATAACCAAGGT
>JAPLJJ010000027.1 GCA_026388665.1 Deltaproteobacteria bacterium | reverse complement strand
TTTTCTCTTTTTTCTCGACCTATGGTGGAGGTGGGAGTTGACCCATAATTATGGCCGGGAAGAACAATCGTGTCATCCGGAAGCGTGAACAGCCTGTTCTTGATGGAATTTTGGAGGATTTCGTATGAGCCTCCCGGAAGATCAGTCCTGCCAACCCCTCCCACGAAAAGAGTATCCCCCGTGATCACATGGCCCGGAAAATAAAGGCATATGCCACCCAGTGTATGCCCAGGAGTGTGAATCACTTTTATTGACTCATTTCCAAAAGTTATTAAGTCAGCGTCCTTGAGTAATATAGACGGAGGAGGTGAAGGTTCGGCTCCAAACATCGCGAGCATACCAAGATTGGGATGCAGGAGGTCCGGAGCATCCAGTTCATGAATTGCAATTGCGGCGGAAGTAGCTTCTTGAGCTTCTTTATTGCCCGAGACATGATCAACGTGACTATGTGTATTCATAATGTGAGTTATTTGCTTTATCCCTCTTCCCCTGGCTCTATTGAGAATCGGGCCTGCAGGACCGCCTGGATCTATAACTATGCCGATACCAGTCTTTTCGTCGCCAAGCACATAACAAAAGATTTCAAAACCACCAATTTGAATTTGTTCTATTAACATGAACCACTCCCAGTTTTAGTAAATGCCGGAGGCTGATAAGCGCAATATGGCTCCTCTGCCATCCGCCGCCCCGTCAGTTCGTAAGCTCTAGCTCGACAGCCTCCACAAAAACGAATGTAATCGCATTTGCCGCATTTGCCTTCAAGCCGTTTAAAATTCCTCAACTCCTGAAACAATTCCGATTCCAGCCAGATGTGGCTGAAACTATTTTCCCTGATGGAACCGGCCTTATCGTCAAAATAGCCACAGGGTTGAACATCGCCTGTGTGAGAAACAAATACAAAGGACAGTCCCCCGAGACAACCTCTGGTATGAGCGTTGAGCCCAAAGGCGCTTTCGGTAACCTCTATTCCCTCTCGCGCCAATTGTTGTCTCAGTATCCTGTAATATTGGGGTGCACAGGTAGCCTTGGTTTCCAGTTTCGTCTTTCTGCCGATCTGATAGAATTCCAAGAGTGTTTGTTCATATTCTTCCGGTCCCATTTCCTCACCGGACATGTCTCGAGCGCGACCGGTGGGCACGAGCAGAAAAACATGGAACGCCGCAGCGTCCAGTTTTTCAGCCAACTTGATCATTTCGGGGAGTTGATGGCGGTTGCGACGTGTGAGCGTTGTGTTGATCTGTACCCCTACGCCTGCCGCCCGCAGCATTTTAATTCCATGAAGAGATGATTTAAACGCGCCGGGAACACCACGGAACAAATCATGATATTGGGCGGTGGGACCATCCAGACTGACGCTCGCTCGAGGTATTCCAACGGCTGCTATTTCTCTAGCGAGTTCGAGTGTAACCAGCGATCCGTTGGTGGCAAGAACCGCTCTTAACCCCGATCTTATGGCATAATCCGCAAGTTCAAAAAAATCCTTTCGAAGAAGAGGCTCTCCACCTGTCATTATGAGTATCGGCGCGCCTTGTTCACGAATCCCATCGATGAGCCTTATACCTTCCTGATAAGTAAGCTCATTCGGGTCTATTCCATCACAGGCCCCAGCGCGACAGTGAATACACTTCAAGTTACAACGCCGGGTCATCTCCCAGGCCACTAACCTCAAAGAAAACGGTTTCAAACTGACCTCTTCATGGAGGCGCCTTGGAGGGCTCTGGCAGCTTCAATAGCATGATAGGTTATTATGAGGTCCGCGCCTGCTCTTTTTATTGAGGTTAGCACCTCCAGCATGCAACGTTCACCATCGATCCAGCCATTTTGAGCAGCCGCTTTGAGCATCGCGTACTCGCCGCTTACGTTGTATGCTGCAACCGGTCGATTGAATGACGTTCGGACTCGCCATATAATATCCAAATAGGAAAGGGCCGGTTTTACCATTACAATATCCGCCCCTTCGTCTATATCGAGTTCGACTTCTCGCATGGCTTCATCGGCATTTGCCGGATCCATTTGATAAGATTTTCGATCACCAAATTGAGGCGCGGATTGAGCCGCGTCCCGGAAAGGACCATAGAAAGCGGAACAATATTTGGCCGAATACGCCATGATAGGAGTAGATTCATACCCGGATTCATCCAGGGCTTCTCTTATTGCGCCGACCCGGCCGTCCATCATGTCGCTCGGAGCCACCATGTCAGCCCCAGCTTTGACGTGAGAAACCGAAACACTAGCCAGAATGTCTAAGGTAGGGTCATTATCCACATCCCCATGAGAAATAACCCCACAATGCCCATGATCCGTATATTCACACAGACAGACATCCGTTATTACAATTAGCTCCGGATAAGCTTCTTTTAGCCTTTTAACAGCGTTCTGGGTGACACCGTCATTTGCGTAAGCCTGCGAACCAACAGCGTCTTTTTTCGATGGAATCCCGAAAAGAATAACAGCAGTGACCCCACTTTCAACGACTTCCCGCGTTTCCTTAACCAACCTGTCAGGGGAAAACTGAAAGTGTCCGGGCAAGGACGTTAGAGGATTCTTAATTCCTTTGCCCTCCACTACAAATAACGGGAGAATAAAATCGGACACATCTAAATGTGTTTCACGAATCATTTTTCGAAAAGCTTCAGTTTTTCTCAGACGCCTCGGTCTGTATTCGGGGAAGCGCATATTGTCTCCGTGATATTGAACGATACTAAGAGAATCTATATCCCCTGGTGAAATATGTGTCAACGCAAGCTATTTCATTTCCATTTTTTCGAATTGGTAGCACAATATGACTGATTGAGAACCCTGTCATAACTTGATTACACAACAGCGTAGAGGCTCCAATAATCGTGAACTTAACAGGCTTGAATCTGAATCACGAAGAGAAATACCTTTTTGTGTTCGCTCACCCGGATGACGACGTTTTCATTTCGGGCTTAATGAAAAGGCTCATCTTATCGGATATCGAGATACACGGAGTATGGTTAACGAGCGGCGGCTATCTCGGAGGCCAAGAACACAGAGAAACTGAGTTGAGACAGGCTATTTCAGTTCTAGGGCTTCCCCCGGAACGGACAGCGCTGCTTCGTTTCCCAGATCTGGGACTGATTGACTCAATGGACAGGGCTGCTGTTCAGCTCAGCGCAATCCTAACTGATTACAGACCACAAAACGTTTTTGTAACGGCTTTTGAAGGTGGTCACCCGGACCACGACGCAGCCAATTTTATTGTTTATGAGGCTAGGTTTCGTGCCGGGCTCAATTGCAGACTTTTCGAATTCCCGCTTTACAATGGATCAGGGTCTTTTCTGACTTGGCGCTGGCGCATAAACGCGTTTCCTCTCGGTGGCCCGGAAATGTTTTTTCAGCCGCTTTCGCCAGTCGAAATCGACTGCAAACATAAAATGATGAATATCTATTCGAGCCAGTGGATGTTTATGATCCCGGCGCGGTTGGCTCAGTCGAGAACAAGATTGGCCACAATGGGCGAACCTTATCGCCCATGCCCGGACAATCGCGATCACTGTATTCCACCGCATTCGCGGAAATTGAATTATGAACGGTGGTTTAATTCCTTTATGAAAATCAAATTCCGTAACTTCGAAGAATCAATAAAGAGGACTCGAACTTTTCCGACTAACGATTAAAGGATGACTTGTTCATTTTTTCTCAGTCCTCTTCATCGTTGTCACAGGTGCAGTTAGGTAAGATCCACCGTTGCAAAGACCCCATGGAACCAAAATAATTTGCTTCACTATAACCTTTTTTTCCGCACTTTTTCTTGGCCTCATCCTCAGACCGAACATGGAAATAATCTGAACACTTATAGCAGTTTCGCTGTGCTATAAACTTTCTGCACACAACGTAAACATCACCGATTTGCGCTGGCGCCGGTATGGGAGGAACAAACAACAACCACACGAACATTGCCATGACTGATGTTAACAAGGTTTTCATTTTTTCCCCGCTCCTGAAAAGCTTAAAGATGATTTAACTATGTTATTATGTTTTCGGACTTGTTTTTTGTCAAACAAATCCTGAATCGTCGAGAAACTAACTGGAAATTGTCTCGTGCAGCAGATTAGAATTGTTAAGAATCGAGATATTTCTTATATTTTGGTTCAGTAATTTTCGTACGGGAAGAGTAAAATGAGCATAATTACAAATGATTCTTCTACCTTGACCAAGTTCTTGATGGGTAATGAAGCCATAGCTCGAGGGGTCATGGAGTCTGGCTGCGCAGTGGCTACGGCATACCCCGGAACCCCATCATCCGAAGTTATGGAATCATTAACTCGATGGAAAAGGGAATTGAACCATTCCATCTATTTGGAATGGTCAATCAATGAGAAGGTTGCGTTTGAAGTAGCTTACGGAGCTTCTCTGGCCGGAAGTCGCTCCGCGGTTGTAATGAAAATGGTAGGGTTGAATGTCGCTTCAGACCCATTTATGAGCGCGGCTTATCTCGGTGTTCGAGGCGGGCTAGTGGTCATAGTCGCTGATGATCCTGGACCGCACTCAAGTCAAACTGAGCAGGATAGCCGATTCTTCGCATGGTTCGCCAAAGTTCCGGTCTATGATCCCAGTTCACCAAGAGAAGCCCTCGACATGACCATAAGGGCCTTTGATCTGTCTGAAAAATATCAAGTTCCGGTGGTGCTAAGACCCTGCCTGAGAGTTTGCCATGCCCGCCAAAATGTCACAATGAATACTCCAGGAGACCTCGTCAATGTTGGAAAGTTTGAGAAGAACTGGACCCGGTGGGCTGCCACCCCAAAATTCAGGCTTGCCCTACACGGTGAGCTAAACCAGAAAATTCATAACATAAGTTCACAAGAGAGGGATGCGCAACCCAGGCTAGTGGCCGGAACCCCGGATTCACCCATGGCAATAATAACTTCAGGCTCGGTTTCTGCGCATGTGAAGGATGTCGTAGCTTCAAATCCCAGTCTATCTGACATATCAGTTTATAAATTGGACTTGCCGTATCCGGCGAATCAAGAATCGGTTCAGGAGATCGTAGACTCAAAGACACGTACACTCGTGATTGAAGAAACATATCCGGTGATTGAGTTCCAGATACGTAACCGGACGAAGGTCCTTGGAAGGACCTCCGGGCATGTGCCCCAACAAGGAGAGCTTGTCCCTGAAGTTGTTGAAAGTGTAATTAGCGAATTCTCAGGAATTAGAACCGAGGAAAGACTTATTCCCAACATTAAGGCCAGGCGTCCCTCACTCTGCCCGGGGTGTCCGCATAGACCGGCGTTTTTCATGATTAGGAAATTGTTTGAAAAGGCCATATACACGGGAGACATTGGTTGTTACACGCTTGGCGTGAATCTTGGCGCAGTTGACACATGCCTTTGCATGGGGGCGTCTATTGGTATGGCTTCCGGATTTGCTCAGGCGCTCACAGGTAAGCCTGATGGGAATCAAATTGTAGCGACCATTGGAGATTCCACTTTTTTTCACGCGGGGGTACCGGCCCTTATAAACGCGGTGCATACCAGGGCCAATTTTGTGATGGTTCTGATGGACAACAACATTACTGCAATGACAGGAGGACAACCTACTCCTGCGACCAACTTCCTCGCTGACGGGTCTCCGGCTGTCCCAATCGACATTGAGAAATTGATTAGGGGTTGTGGCGTAGAATTTGTCGAAGTCGTTGATCCATATGATCATGGGTCACTCGAAGACGTCTTGAAAAGAGCCAGGGCCTTTTCTCACGAACAACGCGCAGGTGTCTCGGTCGTAATCACCAGACGACCTTGCATCCGAACCGATTCCGCTACTGTGTCGGGTACAAAATTTCAAGTGGGGGAAAACTGTGACAGATGTATGACTTGCATTCGGGATCTCGAGTGTCCGGCAATCCAGTTTATTAAAGAAGACAAGAAGGTCCGAATTGATATGGACATGTGCGCGGGCTGCGGTTTCTGTGTCGAGATTTGCCCGTCTCAAGCTATAACCCCCTGGAGTATTTGACAATGATTCAAATGATTCTTTGCGGAAGAGGTGGTCAGGGAATAGTTTTTCTGACCAGACTACTAGGAGAGATAGCCACAAAAAAAGGAATGGCCGTTATTTCCTCTGAAACACATGGTATGGCGGTTCGGGGAGGGTCAATAAATAGCCATCTCAAAATCGGAGCGTTTTCTTCCCCTTTGATTAGATGGGGCCATGCCGATTATCTAGTCTCTATGGATTCATCAGAAACATTTAACAATAGACATTTTCTCAAACAAGGCGGAATTGTTTTCGAGAACTCTTTAGCGCCATCTGCTTCCGGTGTGTACAGGATAGACGCATCCGGCATGGCGCGCTCATTGGGTAAAATTCAGCTTGAGAATGTGGTTCTATTGGGATTCACCGCGTCGCTGGCTGATTTCGAAATTTCTTTAGATGATATTAAACAACGACTTGACGCTGATTCTCGTGAGATGGTCCGTCGGTATAATCTGAAGGCGTTAGAAGCCGGAGCCAATGCGGCGTTAGTTCATAAGACGTAGAAAACTTATTATCGAGCGTTCTGCTTGATTGCTACTCCGGGTCATTGAGTTGTCAAAAATAATTGTTCAATATTGGCGTCAAATGATAAGCCGTGCTAAAATTGACCGGTGATTACGATCCTGGAGGCCGATAGTGAACATAGAAGATGTCTTGTTAGGACTGGCGGACAGGATACTGGATATTGACGAGGCTTCATTGGCTTCGTTACAGGAAAAATATTTAAAAAAGGTCGCTGACTTTTCGGCGTCTAGGGATTGGGAGCGAGCGATAATAGTATATTTTATGATAAGTTCGGTTCGAGTAAAGAACAAAATTTTCAATGATCGAATCAAAGGTAATGGCCCTAAGGATCCCATTAAGCCCTCCAAAAGTCTCTTCAAGGTTATAAAGTAGGCATACTTTTAATTCAGATTCTCAATAAAATTCAACATCTAGTTGACATTATATGTATTTAAACCGGTATGTAACTTTTTTTTGATTTGATTTTCTAATAAAAAAAAGTATAATAAGACTGTCAAGATATTGGGTGTTTCATACAGGGGATTGAATAATTGATGAAACGGAACACTTTGTAGCGTTCCGTTGTCATTAATTGTTGACAACCGCCTGTTCCGAAAGGAGAAGCGTCATGCGGAAGAAATTCAGGGTCCTACTTAGCGGTGCCCTTTGTTTGGCATTTATAATGGCTCCTTGGGTATCACAGTGGGCCCAGGGACAAGGATATGATTACAACAACGCATCAACACTGATGCAACCTCCTTCGGGCGGTCAAGACGCTGGGATGCCGCAAGCGTACTATCCATATTGGACCAATTATCTGGACAACCTTCAACGCGAGGGCGGCTATTACTCTGTGACCGGCAATTATGGCAACTCAAACCCCGTCACGAGTTACTATCCTGCCAGTCCGTCGTCCGACGCGACATCACCGCAGGTAACAAGCCAATCCGGGATGTACTACAACCCCCAGGACTATTACGGGGCTTATCAGCAGCAAGGGTATCAACAGGCCAACCAGGCTCCGACTTATCAGTCTTATCAGGCCCCGGCGGCAAGTACTCAAAGCCAGACGACTCAAGGTAAGAGATCTTCGAAAAAGCAGAAACCGTCGGCAACGGCAAGACAGCAGCAAGAATATTACGGCGGACAGCAACCCGGATATTCTCCCCAGCAAACAAACTATCCACAGCAACAATACCAGCAGCAACCTTATGGACAATCCCCCTCTACTGCCCAGCAGCAAGCCTATGGGCAGCAGAATTACGGACAGCAGGGATATGGCCAGTATCAACAACCACAGGCTGCCGGACAGGAATCGTCCCCCCTTGCATCTGACCCATCAGTTCAGGCTGCGCAACAGAAAGCTTATGAAAGAGCCGTAGCGCGGCAGCGGGCTGCGGAATTGGCGGCCCAGCAACAAACTGCGACCCAGGAACTTCAACAAACACAGCAGTTGTATGTGGCCGCGCAGCAGAAGCTACGCGAACAAGAGCAGAAACAGAGGGCGCTACAGGATGAATATCAGAAGAAGGCTGTTGCTGAGGCGTATGAAAGTCTGAGAGCGTCTCAACAAAGATACTACGAACTTATGGGTGTAGCCCAAGAGAGCGCTCGGCAGAATCAAGCCGGGCAAACCAGGGTTGCTGGTCAGCAACCACCTGTGCAACAACCCATGCAATATCCGCAAGCGCAGGCTCAGCAGGCTTATCCTCAAGGCGTTCCGGCTGCCAGTTATAACAACCCCGGTTATGGCCAGCAAGGATATCCCACTTCTGCAGGCGTGAACACGGGCGCGTCGCCAATGGCCCCTTCGGCCCTGCCACCGGGACAGGCTACCCCTTTGCAGATTCAACCGCAGGGGCAGCAGGAACAGGAAAGCGCCGGAGGATTGTGGTCCACTCTTAAGGAAATTTTCTCCCCGCCCACCACCGGACCGGTCCCCAACCAACGCAGTATGTGGGAGAATAAGAGATCAAAAGGAATAGACGAATAGTTAGTTCAAAAACTTCGTCATAGAGCATCGTAAAAAACCGGTGGTCAAGTTTCCGACCACCGGTTTTTTTGTCTCACCCAATTAACATAACAGACGAGGTTTTATGTTCTATAAGTCTCCTGAATCATTTGATTAAGGTATTTTTCAGGATTCTGGACAGCTTCCTTCGGAATCAGGAATTCGTAACTTCCAGTACGCTCCATCACCAATTTTAGTCCATGATGGTAATTCTGGAAAATCTTGCGACAGACTATCAAGGGTTCTTCCGAACCGCCTAACGTCAATCTAGCAAGTTCCAGCAAGGCTTCTTCGAGGAACCTCAGTCTGAGACCATAAACTCTGGCAAATTCATCTTCAAATGCGTGTATCTCTTTTTCGACCTTCATAAACCTCTTGTACATGGTTTCGGGCGACACCCCTGTCTCAATAGCCGCCGCTACAATGACTTCCAAAGCCTCTCTACCCAGAGCTTTGCCAAAGTTTTGCTCAAACTCTTCTCCCCTGGAACCCAGATCTCGTAAAGCTTCATCCCGCTCACAGGAATCGACTTCGTCAAAAAGCTCACAACGAGACGGATGGAATTCATCATCCAGTAAACTGTCAAGGAAAGGTCTTGGGTCGGTTACCAACTCCTGGGTTACGGTGAATCTCCTGATGTCCGTAGAAGGCAGAGATCGCTCAAAACCAACCAATACTTTCTCGATGACGCTTATAAGTGCCCGTGCGCCGGTTTTTTCTTTATTGGCCTCGCCTGCTATGGTTCTCAAAGCTTCATCCGTAAATCGGATGTCGATCCCATAAGCCTTGAAATCTTGCTTCTTGGCCGTAACAACAGAAGAATAACGATTCTTAAGGATCTTGTACAGGTCATCTTCGGAAAGGTCCTCAAGGAGGGCTATTACAGGCAAACGACCGATAAATTCTGACTCAAAACCGAATTCGATTAAATCTTCGGACTTTACCTGTCGAAACATATCACCTCTGTTGTCTTTCTCCTTTAGAGAAGCCCCGAAACCAAGACCTTTGCGAGATAGACGCTTGCCTATTATCTCATCCAGCCCGTTAAAAGCCCCAGAAACGATAAAAAGAATGTCCCTTGTGTTGATTGTTCTTTTCAGACGTTTCCCGGTTTTCTGGAAGTGAGCTGCCGCCTCCATGAGAGAAACAGGGTCATGTGCGACTTTAAGGTCCACTTCCGTTTCTTCCATGGGTTTCAGTAAATTCCTTTGCACACCTGTTCTGGAAACATCTAGACCAATTATGTTACCGGATGAAGCTATCTTATCGATTTCGTCTATGTAGATAATGCCGTATTTTGCGCGTTCTATGTCACCATCAGCTTCCTGTACGAGATCCCTTACAAGATCCTCCACGTCTCCACCAACGTAACCTGTTTCACTAAATTTTGTCGCATCGCCTTTGACGAAAGGCACGCCAAGCTTTTTCGCTATGAGCTTGATTAGATAGGTTTTTCCTACACCTGTTGGGCCGATAAGAATGATGTTGTTCTTTATTCGGCCAATCCCCTCTCGGTCATAAGTATCCCCGTGTTCCTTAAAATACCTGATGCGATTAAAATGTGTACAGACCTTGGTCGCCAGTATTTCTTTCGCGCTATCCTGACGGATCACGAAACGATCCAGATACTGATGCAGTTCCGCCGGTTTCATGTCGAATCGGCTAGTGGACGGTTTACTTTCTTTCAGAACCTCCTGGCCTTGTCCGGATTCTTCAACACCGGGCCACGGGCCAAGTTGAGTGCCCATTATCCTGATCCGATTACCATACTTGTCAGCCAGGAAATCGTTTATCTCTTTTTCGATCTCTTTTGGATCGGGTAAATTTGTTCCTCGTATATCATCTTGCGGATCCATGTTAGCCAGCCTTTCCCAATTCGCATCGAAACGAAGATCGTTTCTTATTTTAGTTGAGAATATATGTAGTGTGGACCGGATAGTCAATCGGGGAATGGAGGAGATTGTAGAGTATGAATGGGGTATTTCAATTATTAACTTTATGAGGTCTATCAAGAATCCTGGGAATCGATAGCATCAAATCTTCCCCTTGAGCAAAAAGCACATAACTTCATCTCGAGAATTCCCGGAACCCGCCCGGAAACGACACCCACCCCCACATATATCAGCCTGATCACAGCCGAGACAATCGGTTTCCGATATTGGGATATGAGGCATCCGGCTCCAGGCCTTGGTTAGACCTGTCTTTACGGAGCCTAGTTGTATTTCAGGGAAAAGCCCACACTTGCAGACATCGGCTGACGGCAGCACAGCCGCTAGATGACGACCACAAGTCCACCCTGACGACGTTCCATGATAAGATCCGCCAAAAGCGTAGAGCATCCTTTGCGCAGCTTCTTGAAATCCTACCTGTAATTCTGGATGCCGGTCCCAGCGTCCTTTGACGCAAGGGTAATCAACGCTCCATTCTTTTACTCCCAGAGACTCGATAAGATCTTTCATGTTTTCCCATTCATCGAGATTGAATCGATGAACCATTGTGGCTACCGACAAATCTATCCCTGCCGCTCGTATAAGCTCCATTGCCCGCACAGCTTTAGCGAACGATCCTTTGCCACGAATAGCGGTGTGGCCCTTTTCCATTCCATCCAAGCTGACCTGGACTTCATGAAATCTTAATCGTTTGACCAGATCTTTATTCAAGGTTGATCCGTTAGTTAACAGAACTGCCCTGATGGAATAGTCAGCAAGCGAATCATTCAATATTTCGAAATGTTCGTATAATGTCGGCTCACCACCACTTACGAGGATCCTCAAACCTTGCATTTGGTCAAATTCGTTCAGTAATGGCCGTATCAATTCCGGATTGTAGTCTTCATTTTTCATTTCTCCGAGATAACAGTGGGCGCAAGAAAGATTGCACCTGTAAGTCACCAGCCATTCGAGATATCTGAGAGATGGCTCCGGCGCTTTAGCAATCTGAATTTGTCGTTCGCCTGGACTCTTGCTGACATTCAGAAGATCTTCCGACATACAGAATTCAAGAAATTCACGATCAGGCGCCAAGTCGGCTACAGTCGCAGATCCATCGCACTTGACCACGAAATCGCAAGCATCATTGTTTATTTCATAAAGTTCGTCGCGACCGATGTGATAGAGATAAGTTTCTTCAAGCCGTTTGATACAGGATTTCGTCGACAGAGAAATGTAGGCTCTGTCGCCAAGTTCCTCCAAATTGGCCAGTCTGATGTCGGATTCCTCTATTCTGCAATGCTTCAAGAGATTTGAAATGAAAACAAGACCACCGCACGGAAGACAATTTTCCGGAGGCTCTATTGAGGTGAAGTCACAATCTTCAATGTAAAATGGGCAAGATTGACAGATATGATTTAATAGGAATGTTTTCTTGAAATTGGGGTCAAAGGCCTCAGCGCTTGATTCTGAGATCAACTGAGGCCTTGATTTCATGAGGACACGAACCAGAGAATATCCCCGGCAACGCTCTTCCTCTTGTCTATTCGGTTTGTAATAATAACAATTGTGCCTACAAAGCCAATCCTCCAGACCGTCAAAATTTGTCGTCATAAGTTCACAAGATTTTTACAGCTCGCAGGTTCAAATCTGTTAGCAGGAACTCTTACACTTGCAGAGGCCCTTAGAAACTTTTTCTACTTTCTTGATCTTCATGACTTCCTCCTAATTTTTTTGTTACTTACAAAAAAATAATAGGTTCGGGTGGAGGCATAGTCAACGAATTTTAATGATAAATCATCAAAATAATTACATAAATTGCACGTATCTCAAAATCATGGCATTTTATTGATACATACCAAAATGTCATAACATTTCGTATTACATTCCTTTCCAGTGTAATACTAAGCGCGTTACAGTTTTTTCAAGAGCTGGTTCGCAGCAGTAAGCAATGGATCCCACACAGGAGAGAAAGGGGGAGCGTAAGCCATGTCACATTGGAAAAACTGCTCAACGGTCATGCCCGCGTGAAGGGCTACGGCCAATGAATCAATTCTATGCGCCACACCTTCTTTACCAACCATTGTTGCGCCAAGCAGCTTACCGTTTTTGCTATCCGCGACCAGATTGACGTAAATCGTTTGGTTTCCTGGATGTGAGTGGGCTCTTGAACGACTCTTGATCATTTCTTGAACAGGGTCGAAACCCGCAGACGAAGCCTCTTCCCAGCTCAATCCAGTTCGAGCCACTTCGAGATCGAGGACCTTAAATGCCGCTGTGCCCATTACCCCTGGGAGTTCCACTGAGTCCCCCGTGACATTGTCCGCGACCGCCCATCCCGCGCGGTTCGCCCTTAAAGCAAGGGGAATCCATACGCGTTCTCCAGTCATAACGTGGAAAGCGTCAGCACAGTCACCGGCTGAGAATATGTCTGGATCAGAAGCCATCAGTTTTCGGTCAACAGCGACCGATTTCTTGGGACCTAAATTCAAGCCTGCATCGGCCGCCAATTCCGAATTAGGCTGCACTCCTACGCTAATCAAGATCATGTCTGCAGGCACATCGTTTGCGGTCGTTTTGGCTACTAGACCTGAACCCTCAGCTCGTATCGACATAATCCCGACACCAATGGAGAACTCTATCCCCTTTTCAGACAGCTCTTTCCTTACAATTTCCGCCATTTCTTGGGGCATGAAGGGTAAAAGTCTGGGGCTAAGTTCTATCATCGTGACGGCCACGCCTCTAGCGTGAAATGCCTCAGCCATCTCGAGGCCGATGTATCCCATCCCGACAATGAGGACTTTTTGGACCGATGTCTTTCTAAGAAAATCCTTTATGGCCCGACCATCTTGAAGCGATTTCAGTACAAGGACGCCGGGGAGATCGATACCGGGAATGGTGGGTCGAATCGGCCGCGCGCCTGTAGCGATCAGTAATTTGTCATATTTTATTTCTTCCGACAGTGATTCACCGACTTTGCAAATAACTTTCTTTTGGGCCCTATCTATTGCCACGGCCCTGTGTCCCAGACGGAGATCTATGCCCTGCTTAGACCTGAAGACATCAGATCGACGAACAATCAAGTCATCCATTTCTCGTGACGGATCCGCCACGTTATAGGGCATCCCGCAAGCGGAATACGAGACATCCTGTGTCGCCTCCAAGACGATTACATCAAGATCCGGACGGTTCCGCTTCGCTTTAGAAGCTGCGCTCATGCCCGCAGCGTCTCCGCCTATGACCACAAATCTCATGGCTGCTTCTCCTACTTTATTGGACTAGACCTGAGAAAGAAAACTCTCGTTAAGTCATAAATCTATTTGATGAGTTCTTTGAACGCCAACTTTACGGCCTGTTCCAAAGATATATTTTGTTCGGTGTTTTTTAGGACTTTCTGAGCTGCTTCGGCCGCGACTTTCTGTTTGTAGCCCAAATTGATTAAGGAGGATATCAGATCTTCTTCGAGATTTACCTTAAAGTGACTTGTTTCTGCTGTTTTCCCCTTTTCCGGTGGCGCCTTAATTTTTTCCTTCAACTCCACCACTATTCTTTCCGCGGACTTCTTGCCTATTCCCGGAATTGAACCGAGTTTGGCCAGATCCTTTTCGAAAACAGCTCGCTTGAATCCATCAGGGGAAACACCTGACAAAATAGTTAGTGAGGTTTTCGGCCCAATTCCGGAAACGGTCAAAAGCATCTCAAACAAAGATTTTTCTTCTTCTGTGGCGAAGCCGTACAACTCGAGAGAATTTTCCCTGAACGCGGTATATACATGCAAGAGAGCTTCATCCTTTTGGGGCAAAACCTCCAGCGTGTTCAAAGACACAAAAACATTGTATCCCACTCCGTTAACGTCAATAATAACCCGATTCACCCCCCTGAAAATAAGAGGACCCCTGAGACAGGCTATCATTTCGCGACCTTTTGCGGGAGACGGGAGTGAGCGTGGTACGTAGCCATGGCAAGAGCATCCGCCTGATCGAACGACTTGAGGGGAGGAACGTGCAAGATTTTCTGAATCATGAACATCACCTGGCTCTTATCCGCGTGGCCGTAACCAGTAATCCCGCGCTTGATTTCAAGCGGACTGTATTCAAATACATCCATGCCATGTAACGCCCCAAGCAAGAGGATTACCCCCCTCACCTGTCCGAGCTTGATGAGGCTCTGACTGTTCACAGCGTGGAATAAAGATTCAACTACCATCACGGACGGTTGGAACTCCCGGATGATTTTGTCCAGCCCCGCGTGAATCGACAGTAGCTTTTCGGCTTGGACCTTTTTTGTTCCGGGACGGATAACGCCTCCCGCAACAAACAGAGGACTGGGGTTATTTTTTCTCACTATTCCATAGCCTGTGGCCACGGTTCCAGGATCAACACCCATTATTAGCATGGGCACACGTCCTCAAGAAAAAATCCTCTATGATCCAACATTCAACTACCTGTTGTATATAGTTTCCGGCAAACTCAACATCAATTCAAATTACGCTGAAAGCTTCATCATTTCTTCATCTGAAATGTCAAAGTTGGCATAAACTTTTTGCAGATCCTCGTGATCATCAAGAGTGTCCATCATCTTCAGCATTTGTTCAGCCTTCTTACCATCAAGCTTAACCGTATTCTGAGGAATCATGGTCAACTCATACAATTCTATTTTCCACCCTTTTTCCTCTACGGCCTTTCGAACAGGTTCCAAATCCGCGGGATCGGTTGTAATTTCAAACGTGTCGCCTTCCTTTTTGACATCCTGAGCCCCATTCTCGATCGCCAACTCCATGACTTCGTCTTCGGTAAGACCCTGTGCAGGAATCACAACCATGCCTTTTTTCAGAAAAATCCAGTTGACACACCCTGTTTCACCAAGGTTGCCGTTATATTTGTCGAAAATGTGCCGGATCTCGGCGACTGTTCTATTCTTGTTGTCAGTCAGCGCTTCGACGAGTACTGCGACCCCTCCAGTGCCATAACCTTCGTAAGTGATCTCTTCGTAATTTACTCCTTCGAGCTCACCGGTTCCCCTCTTAACTGCTCTTTCAACATTCTCCTTGGGCATGTTCGCCATCCGCGCAGCATTCAAGGCCGTTCTCAATCGCGGGTTGCCATCTGCGTCCCCACCGCCCATCCGGGCGGCTATTGAAATTTCCTTAATGATTTTGGAGAAAACCTTGCCTCTTTTCGCGTCGACAGCGCCCTTTTTGTGCTTAATGGTGCTCCATTTATTATGGCCTGACATCCGTCCAAACCTCCGATCAGGGTTTTAGTTCACATATTTTTTTGATTGTCACTATAATATATTCGAAATTGTTTTCTAATTTCGAGAAAATTTCGCGCTCTAAATGCATAAGGCATCAAAACCGCGTTCCTTTTACCGGTTTTCTTGAGTATCACGTAACGGCCAAACTTTCAACGAACGGCTCAATTCAGTGAACATCCGTGACTTATGATACTAATGCGGATCAAGAATCAAAGCCTTTTCTGGTGAGCGCGTACATAAACCTTCAGCGTCCCGACGCGCTGTTAAACAACAGGATCTTCGGAATAATAGTTATGGAAAAAAATAGAATCATTTCAGGACACCGTGTTACCGAGACGGAAGAACTCGAAATAGATCTAAGACCCCGATGCCTTGATGACTATATCGGTCAGGAAAGACTTAAAGAAAACCTCTCTGTTTTCATCAAGGCCGCATCTCAACGGGGTGAATCTTTAGATCATATCCTGTTTCATGGCCCTCCTGGTTTGGGAAAAACCACGTTGGCTAATATAATCGCTCGAGAAATGGGCTCTCAAATAAGAACAACTTCCGGACCTGTTATCGAAAAAGCTGGAGACCTTGCCGCCATAGTTACGAATTTGGAGAAAGGGGATGTTTTATTTATTGATGAGATCCATAGGCTATCCCCTTCGGTCGAAGAAATTCTCTACCCGGCCATGGAAGACTTCAAGCTCGATATCATAATCGGCCAGGGCCCAAGCGCGAGAACGATCAAGCTCGAACTTTCTCCGTTCACTCTAGTTGGAGCTACTACACGGACAGGGCTTTTATCAAACCCCCTGAGAGATCGTTTTGGAATTATTTTTCACCTCGATTTTTACTCCGAAGAAGAACTCAAGAGTATAGTTAAGAGGTCTTCCTCGATCTTGACCACTGAAATCACTGAGGACGGGGCTTTTGAAATAGCGACTCGATCACGGGCCACACCCCGTGTGGCAAACAGACTTACCAAAAGGGTGCGGGATTACGCTCAGGTCAGGGGCACTGGAGTTATCGATCTTGACACCGCGCGGAAAGCTTTGGATATGCTTGACGTTGATGCCTACGGCCTGGATAACATGGACAGAAAACTTCTCGAAACTATAATTTTTAAATTTGACGGCGGTCCGGTCGGGATTGAGACACTTGCGGCCGCGATCGGCGAGGACAGTGAGACACTTGAAGATGTTTACGAACCTTATCTTGTAAAAGAAGGTTTCATAGATCGGACGTCGCGCGGAAGAATGGCCACCAGAAGGGCTTATGAGCATTTTCATTTGAATGAAAAATCGGATCAGAACAGACTTTTCCCGTAGCATTCCGCGTCCTCTACCTTTCTTGAAGGGTCGAAAGCCTCTAACTCAAAAAATGCCAAATAGAATTCAAGTCCTGAATGAAAGCGTTATTAACCGGATTGCCGCCGGTGAGGTCGTCGAGCGACCAGTGTCTGTGGTCAAAGAGCTTATGGAGAATGCTATTGACGCTCAGGCTACATCCATTCAATTGGACATTGAGGATGGGGGCAAAAAGCTCATTAGAATTAAAGACAATGGATTAGGCATGGGGCATGATGACGCGTTCCTTGCGCTCGAACGTCACGCAACCTCAAAACTGAAGTCTGAAAAAGACTTGATCGGCATACCAACTATGGGGTTTAGAGGCGAGGCCCTTGCAAGTATCGCTTCCATTTCGAGAATGCGATTAATGACAAAGGACGAATTAGAAGAAGTTGGTATCACTATCGTCTCGGAGGGTGGCGCTCTGACCCATTCAGAGCCAGTGGCCATGAAGCAGGGCACTGTGGTGGAGGTGCGTAATTTGTTCTACAATACCCCCGTTCGCAGAAGATATCTCAAGAACTCTTCATTCGAATCAGGTCATATTCATGACTTATTTATTAAGATAGCACTGGCTAACCCATCAATAGCCTTCACGTTCACGGATGACGGTAAGACCAAAGTCCAGGTTCCAGCAGCCACATCGTTTAAGGAACGCGTCTATGGGCTCTTTCCTTCGGATGTCGCCGGGAATCTTATTGAATTAGATTACAAGCTTGATGGAGCATCGTTATTTGGTTATGTGGCAAGGCCACCATACACCCGTTCGTCGATGCGATATATTTTTACTTTTGTGAACTCACGACCAGTTAGGGATAGACTGGTAAACGCTTCGATAATAAAGGCATTTTCAAGCCTTATGGAACGAGGCCGTTACCCTTTCGCTATAGTGCTGATCGAAACCCCGCCGGACGAAGTCGATGTTAACGTTCATCCGCAGAAAGCTGAAGTTCGGTTCCTGAAACCTGGGCTAATTTCCAACCTGATAATGAACGCGGTCAATGAGGCGATTCTCGGCAAACCGTTCGGCGACCCCAGGCCGATTCATGACTGGTCAAGGCCGACCCCCGCGGTCACAGGCGTTTCTCGATATATCTCCAGGGACGGTCCCCGCCAGGGCCGAGATGACTTTGACATCGCGGAACACGGGCCGACTTTTTCCGGTTCACCAATCACTACGGAATACGAAACCCTGAATGATTCCAAATGCCATCAACTTTCAGACCTAAGCATCCTTGGCAGATTACCCAATTCATTCATCGTATTATACGACGATGATGATCTGGTCGTCCTTGATCATCACGCGGCTCATGAACGTCTAATATTCAACACGCTGCGTAGTTCCACGGATCAAAATCGACGCATTGAATCTCAGGATTTGCTGATGCCGCAGGTAGTTGAACTCACTGCCCTGGAAGCAGAGGCCCTCAGCGAGAATCTCAAAACTTTGGATGCCGCCGGGTTCGTAATTGAGGATTTTGGATCAAACGCGTTCCTTATACGTTCAATTCCTTCCTGGCTTAATGGGACGGATCTCGACACGCTGTTTAAGGGTTTTGTCGACATAGCGCTCGATACAGGACTCAAGACCGATCCGGAAACCCTGAGAGAAAATCTTTTCAAGAGCATGGCATGTAAAGCTGCTATAAAAGAAAGGTCCAAAGTGACAACGGAGGACATTAAGGCACTGATATCCAGCCTGGATAAAACCGACGGCCCGTCGGACGTGTGCCCTCACGGTCGCCCCATTCTTGTGCGAATCCCATTTACTGAGTTGAGACGACGAATGGGCAGAAAATAATTTATCCCCCTCTGAAGCGTTAGTATAGGACCAGTTTCACGGGTCGAGCGAGGTTTATAAATACCCCGTTAGGCGATTGCCCCCTAGTCGTTGTGCCTACATACATTTTGAGTGTGTCGGCCAGTTGTGCGACCGATGAATTTAACAAACGCACGCAACCGTGTGATTGCGCTGACCCGACACTCCATGGAGAATCTGTTCCGTGTATTCTATACGCGCCGGAATCAACCATCTTCATAGGAGGCGCGACAACATCCAATTCAGAATTCAAGTCATCGCTTTTCGGAGGAGGAGCAGCCTGGACCTTGGATAAAAATGGCATCATGTGGCCACCATAAACCGAACGACTAGGCGACTGTCCATATGCCCAATCCTTGTCCTGGGGAGGAATCCAGAGAGGTTTGTTATCAAAAATGCGTGTAATGTAGAAAGAACCCCTAGGGGTGGGATACTCCGAAGAACCCAGACCCGCCTTGCAAGAGAAAAGAACAGTCTTTTCTCCATCATCATTGTAACCATATAGATTCACACTGTATTTGGCCCGTTCTACCTCTATTAGAAAACTGGAGTAAAGACCGACAGGATCTCCTACGCGCTTACCTACTTCCTCCAACCGATCAATAGAATCCATAAGACTGGTACTCTCCCAACCGATTGAGTTTTGTCGTGGTCCTGTGGACGCGACTCGAATCCTATCTTCTTGTAGCGATCTTAATGATATCGACCCGGGAACCAAGGCATTAGCGGGCTCGGATCCTCCGGGAATCCCAAATGATAGAATTCTGTCGCTCACGCCGGAAGCCGCTCCGACGTCCGAACCGATGAACAACGTTACCGTCAATACTAAAAGAAAAAAGATGGAAGATAACATTGAAACGCTCGTGATTCCCAGGCGCATTCCTATACTCCTGATGTGTTCTTTAGGTGAGTTGAATTATACCATCCAACGAGTCAAGGTAAAAGTGTTTCGAGACAGTTATGTTGGCAACAAATAATTTTCAAGAGGATTGCCTTGCTCTATGTCTTTTTAGTAAGATCGCAGATCATAATTGATCAAGGAGTGTAAATGAAGAAATTCATACGACCATCGGCACAGCGTCCTGTGCGAGGCGCATCCACTAAGAAACAATTTGAGGGTTTGAGAGCCACGGAGTTGTATTGCCCTAATTGCAAAACCGCAATGCCTGTCCGAGAACGATTGTTACTAGTGCTACCTGAAGGCGATAAATATGAGTATCTTTGTATGCGTTGCGGAGCGTCGCTTGGCGACAAAATAGTTAAGGAACCGAAAAAGCCATTGTTGATCGTGTAGCAAATTATCGGAAACTGCCCATGTGTATAGAATGAGATTTTTTGACCCGACATAGCCTGCTTTCAAGGCTTCATCATGGCTTCCTTGAACGGGTAACATTAAAAAAACAGTAGAGTCCAGGGAGCCCGATCACAAAACAAATAGCAAAAGACAGAATCCTGAACAATGCCGTGGCCACGATTGCAGCAGCCATATCCAAGCCAAAAAGACGTGGAACTTCAATTATAACCGTGTCGAAAACACCTAATGATCCTGGGGTGATCGGAATAAGATTGGCAACGGCGCCTAGACTCGAAGTAATTAGTGTAGCCGAAAAAGATAGGGGCCTGCTAATAGCGCTGTATATGAAGCAAAGCGCCAATGTTTGAGTCAAAGTTATGATGATTAAAGAGACGGTTACTTTTATCATAAGTGAAAAATCCTGAGACAGGCTGACCCAGGACTCATTCAGACGGCCTAATAAATTGATTATGCCACTTGAACCACTCTTTTTTAGGCGAGGCGGAAATAGAGTCAAATAAATGCAAGCTATCAACAAAAGGATTGTTACGGCGGTTAAGGTAGACTCAAATATTTGATGATTAATGGCTAGGAAACTTAGTGCGATCAAACCCATTACGGCGTTCACTAACCCCACAAGTATGGCTGTTCCGCCATAGATGACAGCGAACTTCCCATAGTTTAATTGGTGCGCCTTTTTTAGATAAATCGCGAGTCCGCCGGAACCGCCTCGCATCGGGATGACCATATTCCCCAACATCATGCCATGTGTCGCGAATATCAATTCGAAAAGACCCAGTCGGACCCCAAACTTATTCAAGAAAAGATTTATCTGATAGCAGTTGAGTAGAAAACCGATGAACAAAAAAAAGCCGGCTAACGTTGTTTCTCGGTAAGAAAAATGCCAGAGTGAACAGAATTCCACCCAGTGTACCGAGACGTAATAGACGATAAAGACAAAAAAAAGAAAAACGACGGACAGTCCAAGTAGCCACTGTCGTCGTTGAGAACTTTCAGAGATCAGAGTTTTTGAAGTCTCGAGTTCTGATTTCAAATCCGGAATCTGCCTTTAAGCCGCTTCCTCATCCTTCTGTTCATTCTTTTTGAGCCAGAACGGGGCCATGAGACTTTTCATTTTTGCGGTTCTCGTTTGAAGCCACTGGTCTGATGGGAGCTTGCCGCCGACTATTCTACTGCGCAGTTCCTCTAACATTGGGTGATGCGGAAACTTTTCTTTAAATTCTTCGTAGATTTGAGCAAATTCTCTAAATGTTGATATCATTTTACATCTCCATTTAACTTAATCAATTATGTTATTTCTACTATTCAGTGACAATTTTGATATTATTAGGTTCCATAATGGAATAATACACCAATTCCAAAAGTTATATCACTTTGTTAATTGTAATTGTATAAATAATTAAAGCAATTTAATAAAAAACCTACACGATCTCTCCATTTCGTTGGTAGCAAACATCAAGAAACGAGAGAAATTGTTTCTGAAAAGAAAAAAGCGGCCATTAAGACCGCTTTTCTTGAAAGTCAGAAGTTTAATCCTAAGATACCTTGAACTCGTAAACTTCATTGGTCTGGGGATCAATAACGTGAACCGCGCAAGCGATACAAGGATCAAAAGAGTGAACTGTTCGCAGGATTTCAAGAGGTTTCTTCGGATCCGCTACCGGTGTGCCGATCAGAGCGTTCTCTACCGGGCCCTTTTGGCCTTTTGCATCAGCCGGCCCAAGGTTCCATGTGGAAGGAACAACTTGCTGATAATTCTTGATCTTGCCCTTTTCGATGTTGATCCAGTGGCCGAGTGAACCTCTCGCAACATCGTTCAGTCCCATACCCTGGCCATTGACGGATTCATCGAGTTTGTAATCCGTAAAGGTTTTGGTGTCACCCTTCTTGATGTTCTCGATCAGTTCGAGTGTCCAATTCTCGGCGGCTTTTGCGTTCACAAGGCACTTGATGGCTCTTGCGCCGATACGGCCTAGAGTTGACAACAGTGCTTCAGGGCCGATCTCGAGTTTCTTCAAGACCATGTCGGTGGTATCTTTGATTTCTTTGTTGCCGCCAACATAAGATACTAGGCACTGTGCCAACGGCCCTACTTCCATAACCTTCCCGTCATACCTAGGGGCTTTCATCCAGGTGTATTTTCCATCCTTGGAATTGGTGTCAGGAACCGCTCCCTTCAGCGCATCACCCATAAGTGGTTTGGTCTCACCTACCGCAGGATTTAGTGGGGCTCCGTTTTCATACCACGCCCTGGTAACATCTTCCGTGATCTTGGCCGGGTCAACAGGCAATGCTTTAAGTTGGCCATCAAGTATCATGCCGCGTGGGAAGTAGAAGCTCTCGGGTTCCTTATCGCTTTGCGGGAAATCACCGTAGCAAAGGAAGTTTTTGTTTCCACCGATTTTTGTCCAATCCTTGTAGAAACCAGCCACCGCCAGTACGTCAGGAATGTAAACTTGTTCTATAAATGCGATCTGTTCTCTCAACATGTACAGGTACTGGGAGATACGATCAGCGTTGAGCTGCTCAACAACGGTTACTCCACCGGGTAGATGACCCTGCAAATGCGGGTTTTTTGCGCCCCAGATAGCGGTCATCTGCGCAGCGTGAACCTGCTGCCGCAGGTTATCGAGATAATGCCCGACTGCCATCAAGTTGGCTTCAGCCGGCAATTTGTATGCAGGGTGCCCCCAGTAAGCATTGGCAAATGGTCCAAGTTGGCCTGAATCAACAAAGGCTTTGAGTTTACCCTTCAACCCCTCATAATATTTTTTCGTCTGGGGTCTGCCACTTACCGCATTCGACAGATCGGCAGTCTTGGCAGGGTCCGCTGACAAGGCTGAAACCACATCCACCCAGTCAAGAGCGCAAAGCTGATAGAAATGAACGGGGTGATCATGCATGTTTTGAGCAGCATGAGTCAGGTTTCTGACTATTCTGGCATTAGGAGGAATTTTTATTTTCAGAGCGTCTTCTACTGCTCTGACTGACGCGAGTGAATGCACCAGTGTGCATACACCGCAGGATCTCTGAGTGAGTAGGTGGGCGTCACGTGGATCACGTCCCTGAAGAATGATTTCAAGGCCCCGGAAAAGCGTTCCAGTACTCCACGCGTCCTTGACCTTGCCATTCTCTATTTCAACTTCTATGCGTAGGTGACCCTCTATTCTTGGAATTGGGTCAACGACGACTCGTGCCATTTTTCGCTCCTTTTTATTAGGTTACCTAATTGGTTTATGACAGTTTGGCTGTTGTTTCACGTCAATTACTTCCGGACATAAAATGGGCTCGCGTTGTCCCAGAATCCGGGCTCGCTGCAACCAATACATGGATGACCGGCTTCAATAGGCCAGTTTGTGCCCTGATTCCATTTAATTATCGGGCAGTTGTTGTAGGTTTCAGGCCCAGCGCAACCAACTTCGTAAAGGCACCATCCCTTGGCCGCGCCTTCATCTCCAAACTGCTTCACAAATTCTTTATTCTCGAAGTGACCTCTTCTCGGGCAGTTATCATGGATCAGATAACCGTAAGCGAATAGTGGTCGGCCCTTGTCATCCAACGCAGGAAGCTTTCCGAGCAGTAGATAGTGGACAATTGTCGCAACCATGTTATCCGCGTTAGGAGGACAACCAGCGATATTAACGGTCTTCAGTCCAGTAACAGCGGCAACACTCTTGGCTTCCGTAGGATTCGGCTTTGCAGCTTGCACTCCGCCGTCACACGCGCACGCGCCTACGCAAATCGTCGCCGCGGCGTTTTTGCAGACATGATTAGCTATTTCCAGGAAGGTCTTTCCATGAACTTTTCCATACACGCCCTTATCCTTGGTGGGTATGGCGCCTTCAGCTATACAAATGTACTTACCTTTCTGATCCTTAACTGTTTTCTCAAGAATCTCTTCGGCCTGATCGCCGGCCGCCGCCATAATGGTTTCATGATAGGCTAGGTCAATGACATCAAGAATGATGTCAGCAGCCCAAGGGTAGGTTGTCCTTATGAAAGATTCAGTGCAACCAGTGCATTCGGCAAAATGCATCCACACAACCGTCGGTCTCTTCTTCTCCAGGGCTTCGGCGATCCGCGGAGCGAAGGACATGGGAAGGCCCAGGACCGTTGCCATCATACCGCAAAACTTCATGAAGTCCCGGCGGGAAACGCCCTTTTGAGCCAACCTTTCGCTTAAATCGACATGATTGTCCATTATTATCCTCCTTGCATGGACTCTTTGGTGTGAATCTAAATGTCGCACTCTTTGAGCTTCTCGAGTTCCGAGGTAAGCGCGCTGAGCCGCGCTACGGAGATTTCGTTAACTCAGAAGAGTGACAAGACCGCACAGGACAAGTATCCCAAAGGGATGCCCTTGGATATAAGACTTTAAAATACTACGAAGGAAACCCAAAATCAAGGCAATAAATTGAATGAAATTACAGTGTTATCTTTTGCTGTTTTGTGTTACTGAACCTTTTGAACCCTCTTAACTTGTTTCACATCCCAAGAATAAACACAAAATCTAGACCTGATCACTCGCTAAGCACTGTAGTAGTCGCTCTAGTTAAACGCTTCTTTCTGCGCACTCTAAGGTGTGATTAATATCCTCATACGAGTGCGCCACACTGATGAACCAGGCTTCAAAAGCCGATGGAGCCAGATATATCCCCTGATCCAACATCTTGGCGAAAAACGAGTTGAACCTGGATTTGTTAGCCTTCACAGCCTCTTCGTAGTTACGGACGGATTCGATATCAAAAAACACCGACAGCAGCGAACCAACCCGGTTAATAGTGTAAAGCAAACCCTTCCCGGAAAATATTTTCGCCAGTCCATCAGCTAAACTTGCGGACTTTTTTTCGAGTTCAGGATACGGATTGTCTCTTTTCAAAATAGCCAAAGTGGCCAGTCCTGCGGCCACCGCAAGCGGGTTACCTGATAGGGTCCCGGCCTGATAAACGCCGCCCACTGGAGCGAGGAACTCCATAATCTTGCGCGGTCCGCCGAAAGCCCCAACAGGCAGCCCGCCTCCGATGATCTTTCCCAGACATGTCAGGTCAGGGGTAATTCCGTAGAGTTCCTGCGCGCCTCCTAGGGCAACCCTGAAACCACTGATCACTTCGTCAAAAATTAAGAGCGCGCCGTATTCGGAACATATTTCGCGAAGGCCTTTGAGGAAACCCGGCGCAGGCTCGGCGACCCCCATATTCCCAGCTATGGGTTCAACAATAATTGCTGCTATTTCATTGGGTTGGGACTTAAACTGTGTTCGTGTCGCTTCAATGTCGTTGTATGGAATTACAATAGTCTGTTCAACGAGGGCT
>JAPLJJ010000040.1 GCA_026388665.1 Deltaproteobacteria bacterium | reverse complement strand
CTAATTGCAGAGAGACTTACAAAATGCAAGAATAAAATGATATGATTTTGAAATAAATTTGTTGATGAGTAAATTCTATAGTGTAGACCTTTGTGTCAAATATAACTAAAGATATAGTCGACCTCATAACTTGGGGAAATCTTGTTGAGGCCACTAACTCAACCCAAAATTTAGCTTAAAGTGTCATGCCGTAGTTTTTACTTTTCAATGACGCTTTTGCCTCAGAAATGAAAGCGCACTCCTAATTCTTGAGCGACTTGAACACGGCTACTATAAAAAAGGTTAGGACTCCGGATGAGACAGCGATCGCGGCAGGGGGATATTCCGCAGAAACCTGCGAATAAATCACGAGACAGAATAATGATGTGGCGACTTCGAGAGACAGCAGAGCCTGAAAAAAACGATTCTTAACAAGTGGGGTATCTGGAACATACCACTCGATCTTGGGCCAGACCAAAACACGCAAGAGTTCATAAAGCGACAATGCTAATATTATTCCCCATATGACATCGCTTGGGAAATGGGCCCCAACGAAAATCCTGGACAAGCCGACAAGTATCCCGAAAAATAGTAGGATAACCTTGAGTACACGAGAAGGGCTAAAATGAGCCAGCGCAAGGGCCGTGGCAAAAGCTGCCGCGCTGTGACCTGATGGGAATGATCCTGATCGCAATATAGGGCCTACGATGTGAACGGTCTCTAGCGCTTCCACCGGTCTTAGTGCGGGCAAGATCAACTTAATAACATTGACGGTCAATGACGCAGCCAAGATTAAAATCAAACCGAAAACTGTAATTCTCGGGTTTACCATCATAAACATTCCCAGAATTATGCCTAATAGCAACCCGTCCCCCAGAGTGGTCATTGATACCCAGAAGATGTCCGAAAGATTAGAATGGAACGAGTTTAACGATGTAAATAGTGTGATATTGAACATCGTGGTCAAGGAGGACACGATCAGAAGAGCGAACAACCATTTTACCGGCGCTGAAATGAACGGACTTTCCCTTGACATAGTTAGGATTTCATCAATACGGGGCGGGCGATATGAGGATGGGGATCATCTGCGAGTCCCTAGATCATCGTGATGGCTATTAATCTCGAAATCATTTTTCAGTACGTAAACAGCGCCATTATCTGGAAAGATTCTTCGAAACGGAAACATCTTTTCAACCTCATAACCGTCCAGAGGGCCTAATGCCAGGAGATAATTTTCACTGTCTACCCACCACCAACTCAATCCAGGTTTCTTGACAAAATCTTTTCGGTAGCAGTGATATCCATTGAATTCAAATCCACCGTCCATTTTACATGGGGGGACTGCGCGATCATTCATCAGATAGTCTTGGGCCTGCTTTAGGGCTGTCTTGGTACTCATCAAATCATGGACACCGCCCACTGAAAATATAGCCATAAACGCTATGGAAACCAAAGCAGGCATCATGGATTTGCTCCACAAGCTCTTATCAAACTCCCTGTACCTGTCACTTACAACCCAGATTAGGAGCAGCAAACAAACCGGTATAAGGTATCGATCATGGTACCCGGTCAACAAGAGTATGCCTGCATAAACTGCTGCGTTGGCTAACGCAAATGTGGAAGTAAAGCTTGTGGTTTTGTATAGACCTTCCTTGGATTGACTGAAAATCCTCGAGAGTGAAGAGTGTATCAATAAAACGATGGCCCCGGTAGTCACGGTTGCCCAGTAAAAAATGCAGTAGTACAAATAGGCGGGTATTGTAAATGATCTTGATAACTGCAACACATAAGTGTCTTTCAATAGTAGAGGGCCGATTCCAAAATCAAAAATGACATTCCGATAGAATGCAACTGGCGGATGGACCACACCCATAAAAATGCAGATCTCCAATAAGACGAACAAGACAGTTACAACTAAGAAATAAATCCGAAAGATTTTCCGTGAATAGAGTTCCTTGAAACTCAATGCGATCACAGGTGAAATCATAAAACTCACATATCCGATGCCTATAAACAACCTATCAAAAAGTAAACGGGAATATCCTAACAGTCCTAGTTGAAGGGGGTCTCTCACGATCGCGTGGATGACTTCGTGATCCGTCAATGAAGTGCTTCCAAGCTTCTTGAGAGCGTATTCAAAAGCGAGCCAGGGGATAATTGCAATGACTACGGACATGAAAACGACGGGCCAGAAACCGATGGCCCTGCTTCTCGGGTGAATCAGCATAGAAATGATCAAAGCTATGGGGATTACTATTGCTATCTGTCGCGTGAGCAATGCGCCCAAAGTAAAAAAAAGCCCTAAACCGACAAGGACTTTGTTTTCTTGTTTCATGCCCTCGGAAATCATTAACACCGCAAAAATCAGCAGTCCCGCGAATGTAATATCCGTCATAAAAGTAAATGATTGAGAAAGGAAAAGCGGGTTAAGAACAAGCGTCGAAGTTCCCAACAAGGCTAGCCCCGGTGAAGCCCCTGATCTTCTCAGCAATATCAAGAAAGAGAGTGAACCGAGAACGGCCATTACCAGCACGGATATCCGGAGTACGGTCACTGAAAAACCGAATAGCTTAGTAAAAAGGTAGCCCCACACCAAATGCGTTAGTAAAGAAGGGCCCCCATCTCCCCATCCGGTCGCCGGAATTCCACCTTGAACGCTCACAACTTCCAAAGCTTTCACAAACGACCAATCGTCATTAATCATGAACTCGCCGACGGGGTTGATAAACCAGATAACCAGTCCCCACATGACAATGAGACACAGAATTGCTACCCTGTCAGAGAACGGTGATTTATCCAATGGTGGCGATTGGGATTGAATCAACGTTGTCTTTCACTTGATCCAGAGGAGGTTGGCGGATGAGACTCGTCTCGCAACCGCTTGCCGCTTAACCCTTTAAATATATATGGAATATGTTCAATTGACAAATTTTCGCCCGCATTAAATCAGTCAGAGGGACCCCCAAGAGTCCAAAATCGATCACTTGCCCCACCCAGCTCTTCAAATTCTGAAAGTGGGATGTCTAAAGAAAAACTAAACCTACTATACAACAAAAAGAGGAGACTTGTAAAGAATCCCGAAGTTACAAAGAGTTATTCCGTGCCTCGGTTTTTAATTCCAAGGGATTGTTTATGTTGATGTTTGTCAACAATTGTAGCAGCGATTATTTCGTGAGCCCCAACGTTTGGGTGCATATCTACTACCTTCGGCGGATCTCCTGCCCAATGATAATAAGAGTTAGCATATTCTTCCGTCGAATTGATCTTTAATCTCTCGATCAACCCAAGCTGAGCATTTACAATCTTCACATTCAGTTTCTCAAGAGATTCCGGCACAGCAGGAATCGTGTTGTCCATCCCCAAGACAACAAGTACCATTTTGGCCCCATGTTTTTTGCAAATAGCTGCGATTTCTGCATAAACCTTTCTTGTAATCTTTTCCGAATTCTGCCATGGCGATGGACTAAGTCCGGACAACTCTTTTATTCGGACTAAACCGGCATTCCACAAGTCATGGAAAAACAATGGAATTTCAATATTGATGCTGAAACGAACAAAATCGAGAAATGTGTGATCCGAAAGTCGGAACTTAGCTAAATCATTATCAAAGATCATGCTTTGAAAATCCGGCTTATGAATTACTAACTCGTCTCCCCTTGCTTCCAGGAAATATGGATGGGGAAGAAGACCATGGAAAGTTGGTCCGTACCGTTGTTGGGAGCGATCTACAAGCCAAGGTGAATACTGAACCAAAACGATTTCAGGTTTGAACTCACGGATTATTTCCCTTGCCAAAATCAACATTTCAGCCAAGCCGTAGCTGCATCTTCCAGCGTTTAACGGTGCCATGCCAAGTTTATCGGCGACTAAACTGCAAAAAGTCGATTCACCTGGAATTCCAAACCCAAAAGTGAAACTACATCCCAGTCCCAAACAGAACTTGCGGGTTGACGTTAGCTCGCAGAATGTCTTTGACGAGTTTTCAAGATCTGTCCGGAAACCTCGGGAATCGTAATGAACTGAGACCTGAGACCCGCCGGAAAGAACCATGAGACCGCTGGTACCTGGGATGGGAACATATCCAAGCCGGCTGTCCTCCCTGTGGGTCCGCCCGATCCACCCTGGTGAATTATTCTTGAGGCTGTTCCAATAAATGTATGATTGATAAAAAACGACTATTAGAATTAATAAACAGAAGACTCCTGCTAAGATGCCTGACCAACGGATTAACTCTGATGATTTGTTCTTTTTTGTCATGTCCCCCCCTGCATCGTAAACTAATAACGAACTACTCGCTCAATGGCGAATCCTCCTCAACCTCATCTTCGTCAAACTGTTTGTCTTCTTCGTCGGATGAGTCGGCCCGTGCAATATCCAATACTTGCTCACCAGGATCCATTCTGACAAGGGTCCGTCCCTGAGTGATTCTTCCTATTACTGAGATCTCCTCCATTCGCAAACGTATGATTTTTGCCCCTGAAGTAAGGATTAGAATATTATCGGAATCTTCTACAACTCGAACGGTGACAACATCTCCGCTCTTTTCGGTGGTTCTAATAGTAATTACTCCTTGTCCGCCTCTGTTGATGGGGGAGTATTCCGTCAATGATGTCCTCTTCCCCATCCCATTCCGGGTTATGGTCAAGAGGGTTCGTGAATCTTCGGAAACAACTTCCATCGCTATTACCGCGTCATTAGTCCGCATCCTTATCCCCGTCACGCCTCTGGCCTGACGTCCCATGGGTCTTATTTGTTTTTCATGGAAACGAATAGCCTTACCTTTACGCGTGGCGAGAAGAATATCGTTTTCACCATTTGTAAGGTTAACATCAATGAGTTGATCGTCTTGATCAATAGTCAGTGCAATCACACCGGTAGATCTTGGCCTCGAAAATTCAGAGATAGGAGTTTTCTTGATCTTTCCTTTAGCAGAAACCATTGTTACAAAACCTTCTTGGCTCAATTCAGGAATTGAAAGCACTTTCTTGATGGTTTCACCCTCATCGAGCTTTAAGAGATTCACGATCGCGCGACCTCGGCTGTAAGGGCTTTCTTCCGGTAGTTGAAACACTCGCAACCAGTGGACTCGCCCCCGATTCGAAAAGCATAGAAGCACATCGTGTGACGAAGCGTATAGTATTTGATTTACGACATCCTCACTTGCGGTTTTGGCCCCAATCCTTCCCTTCCCTCCAGGTTTTTGGGACTTGTAAACATTGGCTAGGACTCGTTTAACATAGCCCTTGCTCGAGAAGGTTACGACGTCGTCTTCCCTCGGGATCAGGTCCTCATCCAGAACATCTAGTCCCACGTCTTCTAATATTTCAGTACGCCGTTCATCCCCAAATTGGTCTTTGACTTCGGTTAACTCAGACACAACAACTGTGAGAATCTTTTCCTCAGAAACCAGAAGCTCCTCTAATTCGGATATCCTGGTCAAGATTTCCCTAAGTTCCTGGAGAATTTTGTCTCTTTCCAAACCGGTCAATCTCTGGAGTCTCATTTCGAGGATCGCCTGGGCCTGGATCTGGGTCAACCCGAAATTGGCGATTAGGGCTTCTCGAGCGGTTTGTGGGTCGACAGACTCTCGAATCGTTCTTATTACAGCGTCCAGGTTATCAAGGGCTATTCTTAAGCCCTCCAAAATGTGGGCGCGCTCTTTGGCTCTGGCTAATTCAAACTTGGTTCTCCTGATCACGACTTCGCGTCGGAAATCTATAAAGCCCTTGAGAATTTCGCGCAGATTCATTGTCCGTGGTCGACCGTGGTCCACGCAAAGGAGTTGTATGCCAAAATTAGTTTGAAGCTGAGTATGCTTGAATAGTTGGTTTAGAACCACTTCGGGGTTTTCATCTCTCTTGAGTTCAAATACTACTCTCATCCCATGGCGGTCAGACTCATCTCGAAGGTCCCTGATGCCGGGTATCTTCTTGTCTTTGACAAGTTCGGCGACATTTTCCACCATTCTGGCTTTGTTAACCGTATATGGGATTTCCGTGACTACAATCCGTTGATAGCCTTTGCCGGCTTCCTCTATCTCGGTTCTGGCTCTCATTCGCACAGAACCTCGGCCGGTATGATAAGCGTCAATGATGCCCCTGTTTCCCATTATGAATCCGTGGGTAGGAAAATCAGGCCCAGGTAAGAATCGCATGAGCTCCAAAATCGAGGCTTGTGGGTTCTCGATCAAATGAATTGTGGCGTTTATCGTTTCCCGCAAATTGTGAGGAGGAATATTAGTGGCCATACCTACAGCGATTCCCTGGGAACCGTTAACCAGTAAAGCAGGAAACCGGGCCGGCAGGACAACCGGTTCTTGCTGGGTGTTGTCGTAGTTCGGTATAAAGTTAACAGTGTCTTTATCCAAATCTTCAAGTATAGACTGGCAAATTCGGGCCATTCGGACTTCTGTGTAACGCATGGCCGCCGGCGCGTCCCCATCGACACTACCAAAGTTTCCCTGACCATCGATAAACGGATATCGCATTGAAAACGGTTGCGCCATTCTAACGATCGAATCATATACCGCCGTGTCTCCATGCGGATGATACTGACCGATTACGTCACCGACCGCTCGGGCAGCCTTCCTGTATGGTCGGTTCCAGAAATTACCCGCTCTGTGCATGGCATAAAGGATACGCCTGTGAACCGGTTTCAGACCGTCCCTTAGATCGGGCAACGCGCGCCCGACAATTACGCTCATTGCATAATCCAGATAGGATTTCTGAATTTCTTCCTCAATACCAACAGTTAGAATCTCGGCAGACTTGGCCAAAACAATTTCCTTCCGTTCAGCTTAACGCGTCAATCCCTATACCTTACCATGAGCAATCTTAACACATCGATAAGTTATCGACAAAGATCGAGTTCACAATCTTATACATTGTTTTGAAAATTTCTTTCTCGTCTAACACCGCTTTTATATTAAGATTTTCAGTTCCTAACTGAATAGGTTTGACAGAATCACCCAAATTATGAAATAATTAAACAGGTTATTATATTTTGGAGGTTCTGGGATGGATAGAATCTTAAAAATAGGTGTTTGCCTAACGCTTATCGTTGTTCTTGCGTGCCCGGCGATTGCTGCGACCAAGGCCGGTAAAGAATCTAAGCTCTCAAATTTGACCAGCACAGTCTACGGCGGGGGAGCTAAGGCGCTCGACAGGACGGAAGGCATTCTGAGCCAATGTCTGAAATCAACATTCAGCCTGTTTAATCCATGTCTGGATGTTGTCAAAATGTGTACTGATGTCGCGCTTAAACCACTAAACTATCCGTTTGATTACGTAGAAAAGAGAATTTACAAGCCAAAAGCTCAGAAGAAACGGGCAGAGATTCCGACCCCAGAGAAACCGGAAATGCCGAAATAAAGTCGAATTGTTCGCTCAGAGGGGTTAAAGGGGCGCGGCGCTTAACCTCCGGATTTGTAGTTAGTATTCGGATTAAGCGCCTAAACGGAGGGTATTTATGGCACGGGGTATTGCTCCCGTAATAGGGGTGCTTTTGTTGGGTCTGCTCCCGGCTTTGTGTAAGGCCGATGATCGAGTTCACACCAACGGAATAGCGATCTGTTCAGTAATCATAAGTGAAATGACCGAGGGGAAGGTTGCTTTGAAGCAGGCGAGAGAGGTTGCTACGGCTATCGCCAGTGCGGGCAATCGACACTTCGACAAGGTTACATGTGGGGACATGTGGCTGTATATGGCCATCGTTTTTGTTGAGAGTGGATTTCGTAACAATATAATAAACTATCAGAACTGTCGGGGCATGTTTCAGGTTCACGCTCCATCCTGGGCTTCAAAGTTCGGTATTCGATACGCCGACCTTCTAAATCTCGAAACTAACGCTGATTGCGGGGTTCAGGTTTTCAAGTATTATTTGAGTTTATATGGACATGTCGGCCCGGCCCTGAGCGCATATAACAGCGACGACCCTACGGCGGCAAGAGGTTACGCCCGAATGGTTCTGTCCGTTAGAAATAAGATTAAGAAGCGCTACGTTCAATTATATAAAATGTATCGGGACGCGCCAATATTAGTCGCCAAAACTCCTTCCAAGTAACTCCAGCCCGATTTCCCGTCCAATGTTTGGATTTTATTGATTGGTTTTCGACTTCTTATCGAGGCGGGCCATAAAGAAAAGGACTCGCCACAGACCCAATCAGATCGTAAGGATTCAACGGAGAGGGATTGTGATCCATGGGAACATAGGGATCATGTCCCATAGGATAACAGGATGACACAGGCCCAACTGGAGGCGCGACATATTGCGGTAAACAACTAACGCAGCCAGACAACCACAACATGCTTAATAAAACCAAGACGATCGATAAATTTCTTATTAATGACTTCATACTGTTACACACTAAAAAGTTGGTATATTCTAACGTCTAAAACCTTTTTGATCAAGGCAAAAATTCCCATTTTTGTAACTCTTCAGATTAGCTGACAATTTTACAACAAAATGAAAAATAATTGGTTCACGCCTACGGTCTAATGTCTAATTTGAATAAGTGAAGACGCATTAGACGAAAGGATGTATCTACCTTCCAAATCAACAATGAGGCATGAAATATTCGCCTGTTGCTCTATGAGACGCATTCCCTTTTCCGGCCCTAGGGCAAAGACCGCAGCAGAAAGGCCCTCTGCTCCGGTTCCATCTGGAGCTACAATAGTAACTGATTCTACACCTGACGCGGGGTATCCTGTCGCGGGGTCAAGAATGTGGTGATACCGAATACCATCCTTATCGAAAAATCTTTCGTAATCACCGGATGTGAATACGTTACCAGAGACAACTTGAACAACAGCAGCTATTGCATCCGGATTCCTGGGATCCTGAATACCGATTTTCCATGGTACGCCCGATCCTTTGCCACCAAAAGCTGCTATGTCGCCCCCCGCGTTTATCAGAGCGGACTTAAGCCTCCTGGATTTTATTACCTTCCCAGCGCGGTTCAATGCGTAACCTTTAGCTATACCGCCCAGGTCTAATGCCATCCCCTTATCTGGCAAAAAAATCTCATTTTTTTCCTGAAATACCTCAACCTTTTTCCACCCGACTTTTTTTAAAGCCGCGTTTATTTCCTCTTGGTCAGGCAAACGAGGCCCTTCAGTTCCACTAAAATTCCAGAGCCTTGATAAAACCCCGATGGTCGGGTCAAAAGCCCCGTCTGTTAAATTTGATATCTCGAGGCTACGCTGAATCAGCGCAAGTAATTCAGGATCTACCTTTACCGGCTGGATGCCCGCGTTTTTGTTGATCTCGTTAAGTTCCGATTCTTTGTAAAAGGATGTCAGATCTTCAATTCGCTTTATTTCATCCAGCGCCGCGTTAGCAACTTCTTGAAGCTGGCTTGTCGATCCTACCACAGTGACTTCTATCAAAGTCCCCATCAGTATTCGGCCAACTTTTATGGTCGAGTCGGAATTCCTGTCGGAACACGAGTTCAGGTAAAGAAGAGCCGAAAGCAATACGAAAGGGACGATTAATCCGGCGCGGTGTGAAACATCTAAACGTTTGGAAAGAGCCATTTTGATCTCGAAACTAAAATCTTGATAGGAACTACCATGGTAAAAAAAGGGAACATATACATGGCGGCCAAGGTTGGGGATAACGGACCAAAAAAATGTGATGAAAACACAATTACCAGTACATTGTTGACTATGGCGAAACTTACCCCTGCGGCAAGCCGATCCGATGAACTTTCTTTTCCAACCAGTAGAAACCCCACAAAGTAATAAATTGCACAAAGCCCGTAAGCCACACCGATACATAACAAAAGAACGCTTGGGCCCTGAAAGAAAAAGTGGGAATACTTGGAAAATACTCCCAAATTAATAGCTGCAAAGATGACTAGGGAAATCGGGAAGTGAAATTGAAGTACGTTTTCCAAAGCCTCCATGAAGAAACGGCGAGCAATAATTACAGCCGACATTGGTATGAAGATTACCATTGCCAGCAACTTTACCATTAACTCTAAAGGGATGTGGACTTCGGTTCCGGCAAGTGTCTTTACAAGAATCGGTAAAGTGAATGGGGCGAGTACTGAGGTTATTATTACCATACGCAAGACAGGGGCGACATCCGTATCAAGTAGATTGGCTATAAAAGGAGCCACCACGCCTGTAGAAATCCCGGATAAGAGAAGCACAGGGATCGCGAAATCCGGAACTACCACTGACGCCATCCAATAGAGCACCGCGGGTAAAATGGCCAACTTGAACAAAACCAGAACAAACATACGTTTTAGAGAAGATAAGGATGTGTCCATAAGCGAATCAAAGTTGATTCTTAAGAAACTGAAAAACATCAGAAACATCATGAAGTAGAGCGGATAGGGCTGTAATGGCGCACAAAGGTCGGGGAAGAAAATGGCCACCGCTGCCGATAGAAAAATTACTATGAGAAGGGTAAAATCATTAGTTCTCATGGCCCCTCCTTGGCACACCTTTCAGGGCCATTGGTTTCGCTTGACCGGGGTCTCATATGTCTAGGACCATTAATTTTGTCGTCTATTAGGATCTTGCCCACAACATTAACCCAGTAGCGTCGTCATATTCTCTCTTCATTATATGCCCCGGGGCCACGGTCCCATAAAGCTCCGATGCGAATATTCTTGTGCCGGGTCCAAGATGGCCCCCAATGCATTGAAGGTTTTCATCTGAAATCAGGATATGGGCGTGGGCAAATATCTCTCCGTCTTTCTCGGAGATATTACCCATGCAAGCCACAATTTCATAAGCTCCATCAAATTCTTTAAAATGGTATTGTCGATTAACCGGATCATAAAAGCCTATAACAGCTTTCGTGGCAGCTCCGATAAGGGTAAAAGACCCGTTTCCTATGGATCTTGAGCGAAACTCGTCAGTAATAGCTTCCAGGAGATCAGCCCCCATCGGAAGACGCGCCAGAAATTGTGATCCCATGTGTTTTTCTCCTTAAGAAAATTTTGCACAATGGATGGACGTGTAGCCTCTGCAATTGTAAGATGTCTTTGTTGCAAACTCTTAACCCAAGAGGAAAGATATGAAAAGAGGTTTTTGTCACCATTGCGGTGAGTCCTTGGAGTTCGCTGAAAAAGTATTCCGAAACGATACCTGTCCAGGTTGCGGATCCGACATTTATTGCTGTCTCAATTGTTGCGAGTACGATGAATCCGCCTCGGATCTATGCAAAGAGCGGCAATCCGAGAAAGTTTCCGTCAAGGACCGGCGGAATTTTTGTGACTATTTTGTTTTGTCATCGAAAGAAGTCTCAGGAAACGCGCGAAACAAGGCGGCAGAGGCGAAACGAAAACTGGAAGCGCTTTTTATGAAATAATTGCTGTTTATCCATTCGATATCTCGATTGATCATGCTTGAAAGGCCTATTGAATTGTTTCATCAGAGCAGAAATAGGTTTTGTGGCAAGAGAGCTTGGAACAACCATTGAACTCATAACATGTTCGAGGATGACTCATCTTCGTTTTCTTGCTCCATGTCTTTGTTCGCCTCAATTTCTTCGATGATGTCAGGTGGGAATATTTCGCGTGGAGCATCCGACCAGAGCCCTTCCAGATCATAAAACTCCCTCACAGGGTTCTGGAAAACATGTATTATGACTTCTCCGTAGTCCAAGAGAACCCAATTCCCCTGAGCTAGACCTTCGACCGAATATGCTTCCGTTCGATCACCGTGAGCATCTTCAATAATTGCATCTGCTATGGATGTCGCATGCCTTGCTGATCCCCCGGAGACAATTAGAAAATAATCCGTAATTGGAGTAAGCTTGTTAAGTCTGAGTAAAGTGGGGCGCACTGCTTTCTTGGAGAGAGCGACCCTGAGAAACCTTAGCGCTTTTTCCTTGGAATCTTTAATAGTTAATTTCTCAACCAGTTTTTTCATTCGTTTTGCTTCACTTTAGAAAGAGTAGAGATTGTGTTCTCTAATATAGTCTAATACGGGATCCGGAGTAAGATATTTGGCGCTCAAACCATTTTTGACCAGTGTTCGTATTTCTGTGGATGAAATGTCAAGTCCCTTTATGCTGGAGGGTATCATCAAGGTTCCACTGGTGTGGGTAAAATGGTCATGATCCTGAGAAAAGTTTTTCAATAGTTTGATGGGTATGTTATTCCATGCCTCGGAAAAACTTATCCCAGGTCGATCGACGACTATGAAATTTGCCAGAATAAACAGATTCTCATAATCCTTCCATGTACTTATTTCACTTAGGGAGTCGGATCCCATTATGAAATAGATGTCATTAACTCTCTCAGCCCTAAAATGTTTCAAGGTGTTCACGGTGTAAGAGGGAGCTGCAAAGTTCAGTTCCAGGCCTGAAACTTCGAATCTGTGATTGCCGGCGCAGGCTAGCGTGGTCATGTTGAGGCGATCACTGGACGCGGGAACGTTTGAAGAATCTTTGTGCGGTGGCTGATGACAGGGGACAAAGATAATCTTAACAAGGCCGTATCTTTCTGAAGCTTCTTCTGCTAGCCTCAAATGCCCGATGTGGGGAGGGTTGAATGTGCCGCCAAAGATTCCTGTTTTCAATCCGATCTCGTATATTAAAGAAATGGCTTGTTTTATTACAACGAGATTCTATATTTAAACATGTTAATTGAAAAGAGGAATCCTGTGATATCGTCAACGATCATGGGCTTGTCGCTGGAAAGGACCGAAGTTTGGAATATATTCTTGGTTTCATCGTCCTGTTAGGTGTCCTAATTTTTGTTCATGAATTTGGGCATTTCATTGTTGCAAAATTGCTAGGGGTTAAAGTTTTGAAATTCTCTCTTGGCTTTTCCCCTGTCATGATCAAGAGGAAATGGGGCGAGACTGAGTATATGCTCAGTTGGATACCTTTGGGTGGCTATGTAAAGTTGTTTGGTGAAGAGCCGGATTCCGAAGAAGAAATCCCTCCGGAGGAAAAGGACAGAGCATTCACGAGTAAGCCCGTCTGGGCAAGGATGGCCATAGTTGCAGCCGGTCCGCTATTCAACTTTGTTTTTGCTGTAATCCTTTTGTGTTGCGGTTTCCTGGCCGGCTTCCCTGTGCTTGCATCCGAAGTGGGGAAGGCCCTTCCTGATAGCCCGGCCATGCAAGCGGGTTTTCAACCAGGAGACACAATCAAGGCTATCGATGGGAAATTCGTCTGGCGGTGGGATGATGTTAGAAACATGATAGAGGAGTCTCCTGACCGTCGGCTTGTTTTCACCGTTGAGCGCAATGGTCAGACCACCGAAATAGCCGTCACCCCGGTTTTGAGCGATCAAAAGGATATGTTTGGTGAACTCAAGGGGAGAATCGGAATAGCGCCATCGGGCAAGAAAATTGAATTGGGTTTCTTAGCAGCAATTAATGAAGGGGTTCGTTTCTCCGGTTATTTGACGGAGCTGGTTGTGATGACGCTTGTTAAGCTTGTGCGCGGAGAGATTGGCGTAAAAGCGTTGAGTGGTCCCATAACAATAGCCCAAGCCTCTGGAGAAAGCTTGAAAGCCGGGTTGTTCAGCTTCGTATTTCTCCTGAGCTATATCAGTATAAATCTTGCAGTCATCAATCTCCTGCCTATCCCCGTGTTGGATGGGGGCCACATCTTGTTTTTCCTGATTGAAGCGGTAATCAGAAAGCCGGTGACAGGAAAAATAAGGGAGATTGCCGTTCAGTTAGGGCTTCTGATAATAGTTTTTCTTATTGGCCTCGTGTTTTTTAATGACATCTACAGAATCGTGACAAAAGGATGGGCCCTGTCCCCGTGAAAGTAAAAAGACCTACT
>JAPLJJ010000208.1 GCA_026388665.1 Deltaproteobacteria bacterium | reverse complement strand
TTTCGCAATGTCTACAAATTTGGACCCGGCCATCAAGGGCTCTGCAAACAGTCTTGCAAAATCATTGAACGAATGGATTCGACTGGTTTCAATGAGAGTTAGAGTGTCGGTGCCGGTGAAAAAATAGCCGAGGATGAAATAGTACGCGCAGACAGAAACCAAACCGGCCGAAACGATTGCTCCGACCAAAAGCACGTTGCCTTTTTTTTGCTGCATTTAAGGCATTCCAATAACATAAAATGTTAACGGTTACGTGTCACATCAGGGCTTTTTGGAATTATCTCCCAAACTGCCCCTCAGAAAAGGGCCTTTCAGTTGGAATGAAAGGCTGGAACATTTGAACCGAAGCTGCTCCAAGAACCTTATTCGTAAAAACATGTTACAGCGATCAGAGGCTATTCGTCCATCAATAAAATTGGAATTGGGTAATATTCTTGGTAATCAACATTTATATGTCTTTTTTGATGTTTCCCTCAATATATTTCAGGAGATCAGATGCTAAAACGTGCCATGACTTATGATGAAGTTCGTAAATCCTTCGAATGGGAGATCCCCAAGTTTTATAACATCGGGGTAGATATATGTGACAAGTGGGCAAGTGACCCTGATCGATTGGCTTTGATTCATGAAACTTCATCTGGAGAAACCAGGAATTGGACATTCCGGGAACTAAGGAACCTTTCAAACCAGTTGGCGAACGGTCTCCGGAGTCATGGAATTGCGAGAGGCGAACGGGTTGGAATACTCTTGGGGCAAGGTCCGGAGACCGCTCTAACGCACATTGCAGCATACAAACTTGGGGCAGTGGCTATTCCTCTATTCACGTTGTTCGGGGTTGAAGCTTTAGAGTATCGACTATCCAATAGCGGGGCGTCCGCTGTTGTGACCGACGACGCCAATGTTCACAAGATCCTGGAAATATGGGATAATCTCCCTGATTTGCGATGGCTTCTGATAACTGAAGCACACAGAGGAGATCGCATTCTCGATTTCTGGAACCTGATTGAGAAAGGGTCCCCTTACCTCGAACCCGTAAAAACAAGCGCCGACGACCCTGCTTTGATCATCTATACATCAGGCACTACCGGTCCTCCCAAAGGAGCCCTCCATGCGCATCGGGTATTGCTCGGGCATCTACCGGGGGTTGAGTTTCCTCACAATTTCTTTCCGCAAAAATACGATTTATTCTGGACACCTGCTGATTGGGCTTGGATTGGCGGGTTGATTGACGTTCTCTTTCCGAGTTGGAGTCATGGTATCCCTGTGGTGGCTTATCGAGCCAGAAAATTCGATCCGGAGGAAGCATTTCATCTGATCGCAAAACACCATATACGTAACGCTTTCATGCCGCCAACCGCCCTCAAACTCATGCGCCAGGTTCCAGATCCGAAAAGCCGATACAATTTCAGAATGAGGTCAATCGGCTCTGGGGGTGAAACACTGGGAACCGAATTGTTGGACTGGGCAAAAGAGGCCTTGGGTGTAACGATCAACGAATTCTACGGCCAAACCGAAGCTAATCTTGTTGTCGGTAATTGCTCGGAAATAATGGACATTCGTCCGGGCTCGATGGGAAAACCGATCCCTGGTCACACCCTTGAAATCGTGGATGAGTCAGGCTCTCCGGTATCCCTGGGGACGGTAGGTGAGATCGCTATTAAGAGACCGGATCCTGTCATGTTTCTAGGATACTGGAATAACGCTCAAGCCACTCAGGATAAATTTATCGGTGATTGGCTACTAACCGGAGATTTGGCTCGAATGGACCAAGACGGCTACCTTTGGTTCGTTGGCAGAAAAGATGACGTCATTACAAGCGCCGGCTACAGGATCGGACCAGCCGAGATCGAAGACTGTATCCTCAAGCATCCGTCCGTCAGCATGGTCGCTGTAGTGGGAAGCCCGGACCCTGTCCGAACCGAAATAGTCAAAGCCTTCATTGTGCTAAAACCCGGTTTGAGCCCTGGCATTGCGCTGGAAGACGAGATCAAGCAATTCGTAAAGGTGAGATTGGCTGCACATGAATTTCCCCGAGAGGTCGAATTCATCGACGATCTCCCAAAAACAGCCACAGGCAAAATTATTCGTAAGGAGTTGAGAAAATTGGAAATAGAACGGGCCCAAACAAGGAATCATACAGCAAGGTAACGCTTCTTGACATCTTCGTCCTTTTCAAGCTCCTCAATGGTTCCGTGGTATTTTATGTGCCCATTATCAACAATATAAGCCCGATCAGAGTGTTTAAGTGAAAACTTAACGTTCTGCTCAGAAAGTAGAACTGTTGTCCCCTCACGTTTCAAGAGGTCAATGAACTCGCCGAGCACTTTCACAATTATGGGCGCTAACCCTTCAGAAGGTTCATCAAGTAGGATCAGATCGGGATTGCCCATCAAGGTTCGAGAAATAGTGAGCATCTGCTGTTCACCTCCGCTGAGGTTTCCACCTCGACGGTTTGCAAGCTCCTGCAGCCTCGGGAAAAGTTCATAAACGCGGTCAATAGTCCAACTCGTACTCTTGTCCCTAGCCTTTCTCAGACCAACCTCAAGGTTTGCTCGAACTGTGAGATCCGGGAAAATCCGACGGTCCTCGGGCACGAATCCGATACCCAGCCTTGAAACCTTGAAGGGGACCAAACCTGTTACATTATGCCCATTGAATAGGACGGTCCCGGTCTTGGGTGGGGTCAGCCCCATAATGCTACGCATCGTAGTGGTCTTGCCGGCCCCATTCCTACCAAGCAACACGACCACTTCTCCTCTATCAACTTGAAGCGAAACGTCGAAGAGGATGTGACTCAACCCGTAGTAGGTATTTATACCTTGAACCTCCAGGAGCATGGCTACACCTCTTCACCTAGATACGCTTCTATTACCTGCTGATTGGCTGAAATCTCATGCGGGGGCCCTTCGGCCAATAACGTCTTGTAGCATAAGACTCTTACTTTCTGAGAAATACCGAAAACTATATCCATATCGTGCTCAATATAAACCATGGTTATCTTCATCCGGTTCCACAGTTCCTTGACCAGCTCCACTGTCTCCCACCTCTCCTCAGGGCTCATTCCTGCCGTAGGCTCATCAAGTAAGAGTAGCTTCGGTTCCAGCGCCAACGCCACCCCTATGTCCAAACGTTTCTGGTTCCCATGAGCAAGAATACCACTTTGCTGGTTTGCCTTATCAGCCAAACCGACGCTTTCGAGAATCTCAAAAGCCCGGCGCCTGATTTGGCTTGAACTGGTCCAAGGCTTTACGAAACTGAGATTGGCTTTCAGCCTAGTAATGATCGTGACAACGACATTTTCCAATACAGTCATTCTTGGGAAGATATTGGTCCTCTGGAAGGCTCGCGCCATTCCCAGTCTTACGATGTCGAACGGTTCCATCCCGACGATGTTCCGGCCTTCAAAGATGATCTTTCCTTCATCCGGAACAAGGGCGCCGGTGATTAAATTGAAAAGGGTCGTTTTACCTGCGCCGTTAGGCCCAATAATTGCGCTCAGCTCTCCCGGCTCCACCGAGAAACTTATATTGTTGAAGACCTGGTTCCCTTCAAATGACTTGGAAAGGTTTTCAATACTCAGAATAGCGTCAGACATTTAGGATTCACACTCCATTCCCAGGACGTTTCATGACTGGGATTTCTTAAAAATATTCTGATAAAGCCCAACCAGCCCTTGGGGAGCGAAAAGAACAACAACTAAAAGCAGGACTCCCAGAACAATTGCCCAGACCTCGACCATACTCCTGTGGACCTGCTGTAGAAAAATCTTGAGGAAGATCAAAATAGAGGACCCTATGGCCGGGCCGGCTAGTGAGTATATGCCTCCAACCAGGCTCGCCAGTATCGGTTCGGCTGATTTGCTCCAATGAAGAAACTCGGTCTGCGCAAATCTGTTAAGCTCGCACAGCATTCCACCGGCCAGACCTGCGAAAGCCCCGGCGATGATAAAATTAAGCAATTGGTATCGTCTGACGTTGATCCCGATGAACTTGGCTCGTTCCATATTTTCTCGAATAGTTTTGATGCTAAGACCAAAAGAGGAATTAACTATCATCCTGATGATTAAAAAGCAGATCACGAAAAGTATGAGGCAAAGCCAATAGTAGTTTATCGGCCCTAAGATTTCCGGCCTTGGGACACCATGAAGACCGTCGTCTCCGCCAGTGAAAGTGTACCATTGAAAAACAATCATGAACAGGAGCTGACCGAACGCAAGCGTGAGAATCGAGAAATACAATCCAAGTAGACGCACACAAAACCATCCCACAATTGCGGCGGTTATCGCAGCGACTAAAGGCGCTGCGGTAAGAGCCAGATACAATGGGAAATCCGCCTTCTTCATGAGGAGCGCCACAGTATAAGCCCCAACGCCAAAGAAAGCCGCATGGCCGAAACTAACCATGCCTCCAAACCCGAGGATGAGGTTCAGACTCATGGCGAACAGAGCCATAATAATCATTTCGGTGGACACCCAGATCCAGTACTCGCCAGTCTTACCGAGCTGACCCAAGAAGACTGGAAGAACGAAAAGAACGACCGTTACTGTAATTCCGGATATCCAACCAGCACGAGACGAGGACGTCATATCATCCATTGTGTAATTCAGCCTTTTCCTGATTTATCGTTCAGGTTTTCCAAAGAAGCCCCATGGCCTGACGACTAGAACCAGCGCCATCAACGCATAAGGGAAAACTAGGGCCCACCGTCCGAAAGGCAATTGGAAAAAGGTGAGGCCGGTCCCTATTATAAGTGATCCTAAAAGGGCCCCGCCCACACTGCCCAGTCCGCCGATCACGACGACCGCAAAGCACTCGATAATCGTCTGCATCCCCATACCAAGATCGATATTCGAAAGACCAGCAGTAAGAACACCACCAAAACCAGCGAGCCAACACCCCAACATAAAGGTGGAAGTCATCACCCATGACACATTCACACCCAGGGCGCCCAATGTATCGGGATATGATACGGCGGCCCTGATTATGTTCCCTGTCCGAGTCCTATACAACAGGAACCAGAGCCCAAAAGCTATCAGGGGGCCAACTACTAGAATAAAGACGTTATACGAGGGTAGAGCCATACCAAAAATGTCCACCGAACCCGCAAGCAGATCGGGTCGCGTAACACTTCGAGGCTCACCTCCCCAGATTACCCTGACAAGGTCATCCAGAATAAGGACAAGGGCATAGGTGAGGAGCAATTGCAGAAGATGCTCTTCACGATAAACCCGACGGAAGAGAGACACTTCGAGTACAAATCCAATAATTGCGATTGCTGGAGGCACCACCATTAGGAGAATCAAGAATCCCATGAGAGACTCCCCGGCGAAAATGGTGGACAAAGAGTACGCCAGAAAAGCCCCTATCATATAGAGTGAACCGTGAGCGAAGTTGATTACTCTAAGGACACCGAACACAAGTGATAGTCCTGAAGCGATTATAAAAAGGAGCATCCCCTGGCAGAGTCCATTGATCAACATAAAAACAAATAGTTGCCACGTCATGGTTATTGTCCACGCAACGAAACAGGATCAGTACATAGTTGGGTGGGGGTGGCCCCGAGATTGGGTCGAATAAATCCGACCGAAGAGCCACTCCCTGGAATCAAAGCTATTTTTGCTCAGATTGAAGTTTCTGGACTTCCGCCACGGGTAGCCAGACTTCTTCAGCAGGTACTGCTTGAACATCTTTCATGATCAGGAATTCTTTATAGTCGGGCGACTTAGCGGTAACACCAGAGTAAATACCGACATTAGCCATATGATCTTCCGCTCGGATGTATCGCTCACCTCTTAGTGAGTTGAATTTGAGTCCGCCAAGGACCTTGACCACCTGTTCGGATTCCGTGCTGTTGGCTTTTTTCATTGCCTCAGTCAACGCGATCATACCGTCATACGCCATGATTGCCCAGTCAGCGGGCCATTCTTTGTACTTGTCATAGTATTTCTTAACGAAAACCTTCATTTGAGGGGTGTCGATCGCATAGAAAGGCGCACGAGCATATCCCGTCAGGCCTTCCGGCATGTCAGGGCCGGTGGCGCGCAGCATATCAAGGTCGAAAAGAGAACTTACCGGCGCTTCTTTAAGGACCCCGTATGGTTTTGCCTGCTTGATAAAAGCGCTCAACTGTCCTCCCCAAAAAGCGGCATCGATTGCCTCCGGTTTCTTGGCCATGAGCGTTGGGATAAAGGTCGAAAAGTTGGACTCGCCCAATTTTACCCAAATGGTATCAAGGATCTCAACGTCCGGGCGGCGTTTGGCCATTTCAGACTTAAAACTATTCAGTTGTTCGTGCCCGTAGGCATAATCTGGTCCAATAAGGCAATATTTCTTGTAAGGCTTCTTGGACAGCACAACAGCCATGCCACGACCCTCTATTCCAGTATTGGGAACAACCTGGAACATGTAAGGCTGGAAGGCGGTTGTGGTAAGAGCTTCCGAATTCGATGTGTGGAAGAAAATGATCTTCTTGAACTCTTTGGCCACTTTGGTGGTTGCGAGAGCGACAGCGCTGCTGGTCGGGCCGACCAGAAATTCGCATTTCTCGCTGAGAATCAGTTCCCTGGCCTGGTTCGCGCCGATGTCAGGCTTGAGCTGTGAATCACGAACTACAAGTTCCAGCTTCTTCCCTTGTACCCCGCCAGCCGCATTGATCTCTTCAATAAACATGTCGAGACCAGCTTTCTGGGACTTATAAAATGGCGCCCCGATACCCGAAACATCCGCTATAAAGCCGAGCTTTATAACATCGGCGGCTGATGCGTTGGAGCTAACCAGCAGTGTCGCTGAAAACAAAACCAATACCAACGCTAATAAAACCCTGCATTTACCGTGTTCCATGTAATCCCCTCCAAGCTTGAAAGATTTTTGGGTCTTGGCCCATTTGTGAGGTTTTATAAAATCTCGATCTCCCCTTTTGGGGGAGAGGTCCACATCGTTGATGCGCCCCTGGGGTCAAGCCGTCAGGGACCTTATATTTAGAAGCGTCTCCCTTCAAACCAATGGAAAACACTTTTTACTCATAGGGTGACATTGGGGTTATATAGCTTTTCTAGTAGGTCAATACCATGCCTCCATCAAACAGGAGATCTCCGCCAACCAGATATTTCGCAAATCTCGAAAATCCGAATAAAAAGAGGTTTCCGACCTCTATGGGAGACATCATCTCTTTGACACGAGATTTCCCCTTCATGACATCTCTGACCACCTCTTCAGGTGTAATCCCTCGCTGTTCAGCCTGGGCCGGCACCTGCTTTAGGACCAAGTTAGTTTTCACGTAACCCGTGCTGACAGTAAAGGACCTTATCTTACCGTCCCCTTCCGCTGAAATGGATTGTGAAAGGGCCCTCAAACCAAATTTCGTAATATTGTAGACAGGCTTGTTCATCGTGCATATATGACCATGAACAGACGACATGTTGCCTATGGCCCCGCAACCGGAAGCGCTTTCTCTCATGTGAGGGATCGTGAGTTGAGAGATATAAAATGGGGCCCTGAGCATCATTTTTTGCATCACGTCGTATTTTTCCATAGGGAATTTGTCTATAGGGTCGATGTGTTGAATACCGGCTATGTTAGCCACGTATTTTATTTGACCCAGTTTTGCGGATTCAGCGACCGCTAATTCTATGTCCGCATCACGAGTCAAATCAGTCCGGATAAATATCATTTGCCCGCCCATATCACGGGCCATGCGTTCAGTCTTTTTTCCCTCTTCTTCATTAATATCAAGGCCTACGGTCATAATGTTGTTTGCCGCCGAGGCCACTGCGGTCGCCCTTCCGATACCAGCCGCCGCGCCGGTGACTATACAAACGTTCCGAGGATTGAAGTCATCATCCACAAGCACAAGGACTTCTTCCTTAAGGATTTTGGGTTCGTTAATGTCCATCGTGGCTGTCCAACCTCCATCTTGTATGGACTGAAACACTTTACTGTATTGGCAATTTCTATGCCAGCCTTCCTGAAACGGGAAACAATGACACCAAAGAGATCTTCATAGTGTTATTGATTGGGAGCGAAACAGAGTTTTCCCGACGGTCGGAATGTCTGAGCCGAATTGCACGACATCACCAAAGATGTTGCAATCGACGTATCATAAGTGATACATGTTGCTAAAAAGATACATGCGAGGAATGTTATGGTTGACAACTCTTCAGACGGAACCGGACACCTAGCCCGGGAAGATGAATTGTCCTGCCTTCGTAATAAACTCGAGATGCTTGAGCTGATTTTAGACAGCATTTACAACGGCGTAATGCTTACCGATCCCGGGGGTTATGTCACTCATTTCAACACCCCTTATGGCCAGTACCTCGGCGTTGACCCAAAAAAACAGATCGGCAAACACTGCACTCAGGTCATCGAGAACACGAGAATGCACATAGTGGCAAAAACAGGGATAGCGGAAATCAACCAGAGTCACTCCATTAGAGGACAAAATATGGTGGTTCAACGTATTCCGATCAAGAAAGACGGTAAAGTGATTGCGGTTTTCGGTCAGGTCATGTTCAAAGATGTCAGGGACGTAGGTAAGCTCGCCAAGAAACTATCTTTACTGGAATCAAAAGTAGAATTGTACGAGCAGGAACTGATTTCGCTCCGGTCCACTCGGTACACTTTCGACAGCATAGCGGGCACAAGCCAAACTATAACATTCCTGAAGAAAGAGGCGCTTAAGGCCGCTGCGACCAATTTACCGGTTCTCATCACCGGTGAGTCGGGTACAGGAAAGGAATTGTTTGCCCAGGCCATACATAACGCGAGTCCAAGGCGGCTCAATCCCTTCGTACGGATTAACTGCGCCGCAATTCCGCGTGAGTTGATGGAATCGGAATTGTTTGGTTATGATCGGGGCGCGTTCACAGGCGCTACCTACAAAGGGAAGCCGGGTAAGTTTGAACTCGCCCATCGAGGGACCTTGTTCCTTGATGAGATTGGTGACTTGCCTCTGGAAATGCAGCCAAAACTGCTGCGGGTATTGGAAGAAAAAGAAATAGAACGAGTTGGAGGGACAACTCTGATCCGGGTGGACTTCAGATTGATTGCTGCAAGCAACCAGAATCTCGAAGCTATGATGGCGGATGGTCGCTTTCGGAAAGATCTGTTCTACCGTTTGAACGTAATATCTCTAAATATCAAGCCATTGAGAGACCGGCCTGATGACATTATTCCTCTGAGCCGTCACATCCTGGAGCGGCTTGCTATAGACTACTCGCTGCCGACAATGGAGATAGATTCAAAGGCAGAAGCAATACTGATGAGGTATGATTGGCCAGGCAACTGTCGTGAACTCTGCAACGTGCTAGAACGCAGCGTTTCCTCTTTGGAGGGTAATGTGATTCGTCCAAGCGACCTGCCTTTCCAACTTTATGCCGGCCAAGGGCCATCCAAAGCTATGAATGGATTATCGCTAAAAGATGTTCAGGGTAACGCTGAAAGAGACGCTATCCTGTCGGTTTTGACCGCTACAAACAATAACAAGGCCAATGCCGCCCGTTTATTGGGTATTCACCGAACACTACTTTACAAGAAGTTGAAGAAGTATAACATTGAACAATGAGGCACAATCAGATTAGTAGACATTTTGATACACTCCTCATTGTGGCCTGACTTTGTTTGGGCTTTAGAATAGTAAAAGCAATCATTCATGAAAATTATTTGCGAACAATTTGAAATGCCGTCAGACCAAACGCATGAGAAAGGCTACGCTAAATTAGGTTTATTACTCATCATTGCATCGGTTCTGATAGTGTTCTTATGGCTCTTACCGGTCAAGCAGCACATTATTGCTTTGCTCGAGTGGACCAGGAATTTGGGGGCCGATCTTTCTTGCTGGGTTCTACGTCCTGGCGGCAGTGCTGTTCTTGCCGGGTTCAGCGCTCACACTAGGCGCGGGATTCCTGTTCGGGGTTCCGGTAGGGGCGCTCACGGTCTGGGTAGGCGCTAACCTGGGGGCCTGCGCCGCATTCCTGGTGGGTAGAACCATTGCCAGAGACTGGGTATCCAACAAGGTTAGTGGCGCTCCCAAGTTTGCGACGGTTGAGGGCAGGGATTAGCCATCGTGATTCAGTTCAGCGTTTCAAGGATGGAACATATCACTCCATGACTTTGGGAGACAAACAATGGATTCTTATTACGACTCGAAAGATATGGAGGCATTTGAAGACGTAGGAGAAGAAGCTCCTGAATTGGCGAAGATCTTTGACTACTATGGCGCTGTGTTTACCGAAGGAGAACTCACTGAAAGAGAAAAAGCGCTTATTGCTTTGGCTGTAGCCCACGCGATTCAGTGCCCTTACTGCATTGACGCCTACACGCAGACATCTCTGGAAAAAGGTTCGAAATGAAGACTATTGATCACACGCAGTTTGTGCTGGCTGGGGATATTGGAGGAACCAAGACTAACCTTGCGCTCTTCAGCCCCTACAAAAAAAGACCTGTCCCGCGTGTGATAGAGTCCTATTCCAGTAGAGACGCGTCGTCTTTGGAAGAAATCATAGAGGTTTTCCTTACGAAGCATCGAGTGACAGTTCTTTCTGCGTGTTTTGGCATTGCCGGCCCTATCTCGAAAGGATCAGTGAAAACCACGAACCTTCCGTGGATAGTGTCGGCGCATGAGTTAAGAGAACGCTTCAACTGGAAAAACGTGAGCCTGATAAACGACCTGGTGGCAACTGCCGCTTCAATCGCGGTTCTTCGCGACACGGAACTGTTTGAACTGAATCGTGGCACGCCGGATACTGAAGGCACAGTTGGTGTCGTAGCCCCCGGAACCGGACTGGGCATGGCCCTTCTGGCATTTGTTAACGGGACAGGGTGTCCGCTCCAGTCCGAAGGTGGTCACGTTGATTTCGCCCCTAGAAATGTTTTAGAGATTGCTATGTTGCAGGATCTTCTAACATCTCACGTGAGCGTAGAGCGGCTGGCGTCCGGTCCGGGGTTGTTCACGATATATTCGTGGCTCAAAGGGTATCGCAATTACGAAGAGCCGGCATGGTTGCGGGAACGGTTCAGGCTTGGGGAGGACGCGTCTCAAGTTGTCTCTGAAGCCGCTCTAGTAGAGAAAGACCCCACTTGTGTTGAGTCCCTA
>JAPLJJ010000004.1 GCA_026388665.1 Deltaproteobacteria bacterium | reverse complement strand
GTTTGACATCGCGGCCGTCCGGCCATCTAATCATGCTGTTGGTCGTCATAAAGTCCCGACCTAAAATTTTGTTGCGGTATTCCCAGTGATATGGCGCGTCTCTCAGATTCATAACGATCTCGTTATTACAGTGATCACAAGGTGATTCACAGCCATGGAATACCCGGTAGCAAAGTTCACCAGTAGCGTCGTGTCCGACTAAACTCTTGGCGTATTTGTTCATGAACAACAGCTCATAGCTGTCTGGATCTATAATATTTATGACCGCGTTGATGGCTTCAAAGATGGAAAAAAGCTGCTCCCGCTCAAACTGTAAATCTTTTTGAGTCCGCTTGAGTTGGGAAATATCCATGATCAAACAGGCAACACCTCTTATTTTTCCGTCAATTCCTATATGAGGAATATACGATGCGGCAATATCCCTGGTCACACCGTCTTGGTATGACACGGTTCTTTCGTAAGCGATTTCCTTGCCGGCCAGGCATGCTGCTATCTCGTTTTTTATAACTGTGTAATAATCTCTCAATATATCTTTGACCGTTAACCCGGAGAGATCTGCGCCTGGCGTACCCCACCATGACGCAAAAGTGTTATTGGCGAAGACTATTCGTTCCGCCGTGTCCACATAAAGGATTCCCACTGGCAGACTGTCCACGAGAATCTTTAGGAGGTTTGAACTCTCTCTCAAGGCGTCTTCCGCCGCCTTTTGGTTTGTGGTGTCTCTGAATACAGCTACTATCTCTCCAGAAGGCAGTTTGCTCACATGATTGTCGACCCATATCTGAATTTTGGAATCCACATATTTGGAAACAGGATGATGGGCCGGTTCACCTGTGCGCCATACCTCCTGAAACCTATCAAACAGCCCCATATCTTTGACACTTGGGAATACATCGCAAACCTTTTTGCCAATAACCTCGGAACATGAAACTCCGGTAATCGTCTCCGCAGCCTTGTTGAATTCAACGACAACAAAATCTTCTCCATCATTGACCGCTTTGTAGACAGCGACTCCGTCACTCACATTTTGAAATAGAGCTTTGTATCTGGCCTGCGTTTCCTGTTGGCTTTCCTGGAGAACCATTTCGGTACCGGGAAGTTTAGCTTCAAAAGCCTTTGGTTCAGCCACCTGAGAGCGCAACTCGGTCAATTCATGAATAAGCTGTTCCTTAGTTTTGTCCTGATCTTGCATGTAGTTTTACCCTATCAATCCTCGTCTAAAACGTCGCGAACAGTGGTTAAGAGTTTTCTCATATTGTACGGTTTTTCCACGAATCCTTTTGCTCCGGCTGCCACGGCGCCATTAGCCGGCCCACTCTCAGAATAACCGCTGGCTATGAGGATCTTGGCATTGGGGTCGATCCGGAGTATCTCCGCCAGACATTCCCTGCCATCCATTTCGGGCATGATCAGGTCGAGAATCACCAGAGAGATACTCTTGCCCTCCCTCTGGTATATCTCCAAAGCCTCTTTTCCGTTACCGGCCGTGATGGCCTCATAGCCGAACCGGTTTAGGAGCGCTGTTCCTAGTTCACTGAGAACCTCATCATCATCCACCAGGAGAACAGTCTCAGTCCCGCCTCGAATAGCCTCCTCAAACGTTGGAGGCGCCGAATGTCCTTCAGCCTGAATTGCAGGGAAGTAAATCTTGAATGTGGTCCCATTTCCAGGCTCGCTGTAACACATTATGTGACCTTCATGCTGTTTAACGATGCCATACACAGTCGAAAGACCTAGTCCAGTCCCTTTTCCCGCTTCTTTCGTACTGAAGAACGGCTCAAAGATGTGACCCATTGTTTCCTTGTCCATGCCTTGACCGGTATCCGAAACCGTAAGCAAGACGTAAATCCCAGGTTTAGCTTCAAGATGTGTCGAGCAATATGCCTCGTCCAATTTGATGTTTGCGGTCTCAATGGTCAATGTCCCGCCATCCGGCATTGCGTCTCTGGCGTTGATCCCAAGGTTCATTAGAATTTGGTTTATCTGAGATGAGTCCCCCTGAATCGGTTCCAGGTCGGCGCTAAGATGTGGATCGATCATAATAGTCTTCGGAATGGTTCGAGACAGAAGGCCTTGGACCTGAAGTATTTCCTGATTCAGGTTCACTGGAACATGCTTTATCTCAATCTTCCGGCTGAAGGTCATCAAGCTCTTGACGAGATCAGCTCCGCGTTGGCCGGCCTGATGTATTTTCTGTAAATCAGAATAGTCTTTCCCCCCTTCTTTTTTACGTTGAAGCATGAACTCGGAATATCCTAGCACTGCTTGGAGCAGATTGTTGAAATCGTGAGCAATGCCGCCGGCAAGGGTCCCCACTGCCTCCATCTTTTGGGCTTGGAGAAGCTGCTTGGCGAGTTCTAGGTGTTCCGTAACATCGCGCTCCACAGCTACAAAATTAATAAGTGTGCCGCTAGAGTCTCTTACTGGTGAGATTGTGGTGTCTACGTAATATGTGGTCCCATCCTTCCTCTTGTTTGTAAACCTTCCAATCCAAACTTTTCCGGCATTAATTGTCTCCCAAAGACCTTTGAAAAATTCCTGATCGTGTTCGTCACTCTTGAAAATACTGCTCTTTGTTCCGAGGAGTTCAGTTTTGTCATAGCCCGAAATATGTTCAAGCGAGGGATTAACATATTGAATTGTTCCCTGGGTGTCAGTGATGAGGATGCCTTCCGCTGCTTGCTCTACCGCTGTTGACAGTCGGCGCTGAGCCTCTTCTAGCCGCTTGCGTTTGGTGATATCAACGATGATGCAATGGGTCCTATTAAATTTACCTCGATTGTCCAATTGACTCTTGCCGGTAAGGATTACTTGGACAATTTGGCTGTTCTTGTTTAGCAATGAGATTTCAGCGTCCTCAATAAAGTTTTGCTTCTTAAACTGTTTGAAGCAACTATCAAAAAGATGTTTTGTGTCGTGCGACCAAAAGTCAGCAAAATTTCTTCCAATCACTTCTTCACGCGTATATCCGAGCAGTCCTAGCCAATATTGATTGACGTCAACCAAAGAGCCTTCTTCATCCAGTGATTGGTAGGCAACCGGTGTGTCTTCGAAGAGGCTTCGGAATCGCTGTTCACTGTCACGCAAGGCGTTCTCTGTTTTCTTTCTTTCCAGGATCTCCGCTTCGAGACTTTTTGTTCGCAGCGCCACTTGTTTCTGGAGTGAAACAGACCAAAAAAGCAGACACATACCAATAAATGAAAAAACCGCCGCAATTCCGGCAGCATATTTAAGCACTGTCTTCCAGGGTAAACCTCGTGGTTCTAATACACCAAACCATTTCTTGTAGATATCGTCATACTGTCCGGTAGTCTTGACAATGGTTAGTCCTTGGCTAAGACGTTCCAGTAAAGTGGTATTCCCTTTCTTTACCGCGAAACTGAAAGGCCGATTATAAGCGTCAACTATGTCGGAAGACTCTTCAACATTCGTAATGTTGAATTTCTTCAGGACAATCAGTCCCACCAGCTTGGGTATAATCACTGCGTCCCCCTTGCCGGAGGCAAGGAGGCGAAGCATATCCGGCAGATCGTCAACAAGGACCAGTTTGATCTTGTCCGACATCCCACTCGACAGAAGATAATCATGGGCAGCGTCTCTGTTCATGATTATGACTGTCTTGCCTGACAAATCTTCCAATGTTTTGACTCTGAGGGTCCCTTTTCTCACAAAGACGCTATCGTATGCGATCGTATGAGGAACCGAGAAATCGAAGGATTTCAGTCTTTCAGATGAGTATGCCATCATGGGAAGGAAATCGATAGAGCCTTTTTCGAGCGCTTTTTGTGCGTTTTCCCACGTATCAACGCCGATCTCCACTTTCAGGTCCATGACTTGGGCGACTGCTCGTGCAATGTTTACGCTGAAACCGTCCGGTATTCCTTTCTCATTCACAAAAGAGTAAGGATAATAGTCGGCTACAATTATGGTTTTGAAAACTTTCCCATGCAAAGCCGTTGACGCTGCTGGGTTGAGGGGTTCAGGATTGTAGGCTATGGATAAACCAGTAAGCGAGATGAACAGCATACAGATAAGCACGAGGGTGACGATAGCCAATCGACCGACAGCAAACCGGTCCGTCAAAAAACACATTCTTGGCCGGTATCCCTTGGTGGTGATTGTTCGTTTCATCTCTCGATATCCAACACAGAACGCGCCTCGTTCAGTAGTTCAGCTATCGCAAACGGCTTATGCACAAACCCCTTGACGAGGGGACTGATCTCTCTGTGTAACTCATCTTCTGGAGAATAACCGCTTGCTATAAGCACTTTGACTGACGGGTCAATCTTCAGCAGTTCCATTAAACAGTCTCTCCCGGACATCTCCGGCATGAGAAGGTCCAAAATAACCAGAGATATCTCTTCTCTTCTGGTCTGATAGATATCAAGAGCCGCTTGCCCTCTAGTAGCTATAATGACTTTGTAACCCGCGTTTTCCAGAATCATCCGCTCTAATTCCGCGACCGGAAGATTATCCTCTACCACTAAGATTGTTTCCGCTCCTCCGAATTGAACTGTTGGCACAATCGTTTTTGCAGTTATCAGAGGAGCTTCGATGGCCGGGAAGTAAACCTTGAACACGGTTCCTCTACCTGGTTCACTCTCACAGGTCACGTGACCGCCTTGCTGTTGCACGATCCCCTGTACCACAGAAAGTCCGAGCCCGGTTCCCCTCGTAGAACCCCTTTCCTTTGTGGAAAAGAACGGATCAAATATCCT
>JAPLJJ010000166.1 GCA_026388665.1 Deltaproteobacteria bacterium | reverse complement strand
TACCTTATTATAAAGGTCAACCACAATTTTGAATAAACTGAAAGGAGACGACCATGAAAAGATACACTATTCCTAGAGTGGCACACTGTAGCGACGGCTGCCCTCTTTGGTCCTGAGCAAGACCCTAAAGGGCTCTTATTTTGCAGGAAATGTGGTTTTATTGAAATACATGTTTTAAAGAGGGGCCTTTTGTAAACAAAAAGTCCCTCCAGCTTAATCTTTCACAGGTGTATCAATTCAACAATATCAGAGTTTGGAGATGGATTACAATGAATGCCAAAGCGGTTGAGAAAAGGGCAATAGAGCTTTTCAGTTCCGGTTTTTATTGTGCAGAGAGTGTCCTTCAGGCTGTAGCCGAGCACGCGGGAATTCATTCTCCGCTTATCCCCAAAATATCGACGGGTTTTTGTGGAGGAATATCACGTACCAAAGGACTGTGTGGCGCTGTTAGCGGAGGCGTTATGGCTCTGGGTATGATATTCGGGAGGACTAGCTCAGATATGTCTGTAGATGACACTTACGGAAAGGTACAGAAATTCCTGACTACTTTTGAGAATCAATACGGGACTAACAACTGTTTTGACCTAACTGGATGCGATTTTAACGTAGCGGTAGACCGCCAGAGATGGAAGGAATCTGGAATAGCAAACAAATGTAAGGAGTTTACCGGCACAGCGGCACGGATGGTAGCTGAAATAATAGATGGCGCGGCGGTCGATGAAGTAAAGGCGTAGCCAACGGGAAATCGAATCAAAATAAGGAATCACATAAAGCTTCAATTTTTGAGTTCATGACCAACCGTTCGAACTCCTCTGGACGGCCGAACGAGCCTTCTATACTCCTATAACAAAACTGTAATTATTAATGTGGGTTAGCGTTCTTGTGCTGCATCCTGCGAATCGTTCTTGTCTGATTCTATTATCCTGGTCAGTCGCCACCTGGTTTGGTTAAGTTTAGGTCTATTGGGGGTTTCCTCGAAGTCAATCCGCCAACAGAAGTAGGGCTCTGAGCGGATGTGCTTTACCACTGCTTCAATGGTGTTATATGTGATGGTCATCCTCAGTTCTCCCTGTGCAGTAGTGGGGTCTTCTCGCTGATTTCAAGATATAATTTAAATGCCTATCGCCATCAACATGTGCGGTAGTCCTAATTTAACGCCACAAAATTTAGCGTAGCTTATGTCCGACGCTCATTTGCGTTTAGTATAGCTTAATTTATTGCCAATATATCAGTTCTCGTGACAGGTTGTCAAAGATAACGATTCACACACGGAAAACTTTTTTGAAAATTGAATTCTATGCAATCCGGCGCTTCGTAAGCTATCTCCAAATGCTAGTGATTAAGTCGTTGGAGAAGGACTTCCAGATAACGTGACTTTAATTGACGATTCGCCATGGCTCTCTTGACGGGTGGTAGATTAAGAATGGCGCCAAGAACGGCGGCTAAGGCTCTATGGCTGAGCAATGTTTGATTGTCAAAGAGGAGGTGCTGAAGAGTGCCTCTTTCAAGAGCCATAATTACCGCACGATGTACGCCGTCCACTGGAGTGATTGTTCGTTCTGGACGGGATTCCAGGAACAATGCGCCAGTTGGACAATTGTTGACGCATACTCCACATCCCAGGCACATTTTATCATCTATTCTTACTCGATTTTTTGACTTAGCTCCAATGCCGTCGGTCTTGTATAGGACTGCCGCATCTACGGGACATATTTCAGAACACTTCCCGCATCCAGTACACCTGTCTTCTGTCATCTGGACGATGAAGTTAGAGTGAATGGGACGGACTAATCCGAATCTCTGGATTGCGAGCAGCGCCTCACAGCAACATCCGCAGCAATTGCAGATAAAATTCACCTTTCGACGGACGTTCTCACCGAACTGCACGAGATTGTTTGAGTAGGCAGTATTGAGAAGGTCGAGGCATTCTGACGGGCTCACCTGACGAGCGAAGCCGTGTCTCGTCAACGAGGACGCTGTGGAGTTAAAAGTCATGCAGATGTCTAAAGGCGCATCGCATGCTCGTTCCATGTGGGTCATTTTGTGCCGGCAATAACACATACTGATGCCTATATGAGTGGCCGTGCGAATCACCTCACTAGCACGTTCATAATCTAAGACATGGAGCGCATTTTGGTCCGATAGAGCTGATTCCTGTACAAATACCCGTCCGAGTTGTGTCTCTCCGTCGAGTATTAGTGCCCTGATAAAATCCTCTTCTACGTTGATATACTGATAAAATAGCTCACTCAGAACTTTTTGGTCGAGATCGTTTCGTAGTCTCATCATTGAGAATTCGAAGAATCCCGCCATTGGAGGCGGCAAACAATAGAGGAATTCGCCGTTCTGTTCAATGTCCACCAAAATAGCTCTATCAGCCAATTCGTCCAATATTTTCCTTGCGGATAAAAGATCCATCCGCCAAACATTGGCCGCCTTCTGCGCATTAAACGGCCTTATTGGTAATAGCTCTGAATATGATGAGCCATTGTCATTTCACCGTCCCAAGAGAGAATAGCTGAGATTCTATCATGCTCAAGCGATTTGCTTAACTGAAAACTCACTTCGTGTTGGCAACACCAAGCTGGATGAGGGGAGCACTTGTCGTCTGGAGTTTCAAGATCATAATCGGACTGTAATCCCACCCAAGAATGAGCGGATGTGGCATGAGGATTATTCCTTCGCTCCGTGAGCTTTCAGGAGATTCACCACGTTATCGTGCCCATATTTGGATGCCTGAGAAAGAGCTGTCTCGCCATCCTTATCCTCGGCGTTTACAGCGGCGCCTTTATCAAGCAAAATCTTCGCCACTTTATAGTGACCCATATCAGAAGCCGTCATCAATGATGTGTAGCCATCCTTGTCTTTAGCGTTCACGTCAGCGCCTCTATCAAGCAAAACCTTCACCACATCAGGCTCACCCATGTCAGAAGCTAACATCAGCGCCGTGTAGCTGTCCTCGTCCTTTGCGTTTACATCCGCTCCTTTATCAAGAAGAGCCTTCACCACTTCAAGTTCACCATATTTAGAAGCCTGAATCAGTGATGTATAACCCCTATTATCCTTGGCATTGACGTCCGCTCTTTTTTCCAGAAGAATCTTTACCACTTCAAGTTCACCATATTTAGAAGCTAACATAAGCGCTGTATAGCCCCGATCTCCCTTAGCATTGACATCCGCTCCTTCATTCAAAAGGCGTTTGACTCTTTCCCAATAGCGCTTATCAGCAGCTATTATCAAATCCTGATCTATGTCTGCCGCATTAACTACAGTCTGACCGGCTAGAAAGATAACGACAAACCCAATCAGTACGACTGCCATGATGACTCTGGCGATATTAATTTTACGCTTTAGCATTGGAGAATTCCTCCCATTCGTTAGACGAGTGTGCCCGCAAACAACAGCGTAGAGGAAAGGGAAAATTATACCTAATTCTCTTGCCGACACAATGCGCTAAACTCAATCCCCCAATGCCGGTCGGGAGTGAGCACGACAAGAATTTATTGCGACTTCGAACTTTCCCCGCACACCAGATAGTGGACTACGATTTCCGGGGGACAGTTGAACCTCAGAGGGAGACCGGAACTCCCCGTTCCATTCGAAGTATAACCGGGCATTCCACGATAATCCCATTGTCCCCGGCAATATTTTCTCGCGCAACTGGCGTTAAGCCATAACGGGATACTGCCGGGGAGACAGAACTGTCCACCGTGAGTATGGCCAGTCACAACAAAGTCGGTACCGTAGTTGTAAGCATCCTCGAGAGTCTCCGGTGAGTGAATCATCAAGATCCTCATCGCGCCCTCCGGCACTTTTGAGAAGCCTGCGCCATAGTCATGCAAACCATAAAAGTGCGCATCATCCAACCCAACGACCCAGAATTGTTCCCCCTCTTTTGTTAGGGTAACTGATTCATTTAGAAGTATTCGGATACCATGCGCTTCAAGTTTTGGAACAAATTCAAGAAAATCATGGTTTCCCAAAATTCCATAACATCCATATTTACAATCCAAGAGCTTTGTAAGGGACTCAATCTCTCGAAAGACAGAATAATAGTTTCCGTGGGTATGGAATCTGTAGTCACCCGTAATGAGAGCCATGTCACAGTTAAGCGCTGAGCACAGCCTGCCCACATGAGTGCCCATACCTTCAAAAGCGTCCAAATGCAAGTCCGACAGGTGTAGTATTCTTAACCCATTGAAGGCCCTTGGAAGACGGCCTATTTCAACACGGTTGATAACAATCTTGTGGGATTTGATGTTTGAGAATCCTCTTTGCCAACCACCCAAAAGCTTTACCATTTTACCCAGAAGATCATAGGCCCAGTCAAGGTTTTCAAAATGGAAGTACCCCAAGCCAGGTCCCAATACTTTAGCCGAGTGCTCTACTTGTATCTGAAGCCTCTTTGCTACGTAGTCTTCCCCGCACCGAGCGATAACTTGTTTGAGATCACTCTCTTCCATCTAACTTCCGGAAAACCAATCGCCTAAAAATTACTTTATAACTTTTTGATAACATACCGCTTCTCGTCAGTCAAAATAAATGCCGGTAGCAACAAGCGCCCACCACAGGAAGGAAACTTCATTTATCTAACAATACAGGCCATTGACGTGTCCAGTGGTCTACATCCACGGTTAAATCCCAACTAGGGCAAATGTCCAGCACGCATGCTCCAGGCAAGCGGCAAAGTCAACACTTATCGAGACTGAGTATATCCAGAACCCCGGGAAATTAAAAACGAGACAGCGCTCGACTTCATATGGTAAATTATATTGTAAGCTAGAGTCGGCTGGCGCTTATCCGGGGAACGACATTATACTGAAATGGTGGACGCTCGCCATGAGATATTAAGCTAAGGCGCATTGGGGCTGGCCGTTCTGGGATGTAGTTGTCAAATCTCCGGCGCCGCTCGCAGCAGTCCGAAGAAATCATCTACGATTAAAGCATTTCATCAAACGGACTTAGGTGGCGATGATGATCCGTTCAGTCCTTCCAACAATGAATTGGTAGCCTTATACAATTTCCATCCGGACGTCGCAGCGATATCGTGCCCCTCGAAGTGGCGGAAACCGAGTTGTGATTATGTTTAACGGGATTGAAGAACCCATCAGGAACAAGATGAGAGCCAGAGGGCTCGCTGAGTCTAGAGTCGAGTCTTTCCTAGACAACGTCCGCCGAGTGAGACACCAGTCTCCTTACATTCCTTTGGATCAAGTTTCTGCGGCGTCGGATGAATTTATTTTCAAGATCGGGCGTGACGGCGAACAGGGAGTTGAACTGGAGTCTGTAGGGAAATCCGTGCTGAGCAAGGTCGTAGTAATTAAGCTTAACGGAGGCAGAAGCACCACAATGGGTGGGGATGTTCCAAAAGGCATCCTTGAGGCGAAAGACGGTCAGTCTGTTCCACTGGTTCTTATGAACAGCTTTTTCACGCATGGTCCCACTATGGAGGTAGTCAGCCGGTTTGACGTGCCTGTGAGGACGTTTGAGCAGACACAGGTTCCTAGATTATTGGCGGATACCCTCGCGCCTATGGAGTCTGGCACGGATGAAGACTGGGCTCCACCCGGTCACGGAGATGTTTACGAAAGTCTTCTTGAGTCTGGACTCCTCGACAAGCTTCTTGCCGAAGGTTACAGATGGGCGTTCGTTTCCAACATCGACAACCTGGCGGCAAATCTGGAGCCATGGATTCTGGGATTGGTCGCGACCTACAGTTTGGATTTCCTTTTGGAAGTGACCGACCGGACTGAGGTGGACCGAAAAGGCGGCACTTTGGTTGTTAGAGACGGTCAGCTAGAACTCCTGGAGATAGCTCAGGTGGATCCAGAACGTCAACATGAGTTCATGGACATCGCTCGTTTCAATGTGTTCAATACCAACAACGTCTGGATTGATCTTAACGCCCTGATGAAAGTTCTGGTCAACAAGTCGTTGGATTTACCGATTATCCAGAATTACAAGATGGTTAATGGAGTCAGGATCGTCCAATTGGAAACGGCTATGGGAACCGCAATCGGATCATTTCCTCGCTCTAAAGGGCTAAATGTTTCAAGGGATCGATTTTTCCCGACAAAGAAAATTGAAGATCTCTTTGTATTGCAGTCAGACGCCTGTGTGTTGGATGCAATGAATAGACTCAAGAGGAACCCTTCAAGACCGGAATGTCTTCCAATGATGCCCACAGTAACTTTTGATTCTGTATTTCTTGATTCCCCGCTGAAGATAAGTGAACGTTTCGAGGATTCTTCCAGTATTTCGCTGGTTCGAGCCAATGATCTGAAGGTGTCTGGCCATGTTTTTTTCGAGAGAGATGTGAGGATTGAGGGCAATGTGAGGATTGAATCTACAGCGGGTGAGACTCTCAGAATTCCGAGAGGGTCTGTGCTGGTTGAAAGGAACTATCCGTAAATGTCATTGTTTTATTGAACGTAGAAAATACATCCTGAGCGGGAAGAAAAAATCTTGACACGGAAGATTTGGCGTGTCATTTTAGACTGACTAGTCACTCTAGGAGAAAAATAGTGGGAACAAAAGGCCAAGAGACGAGAGATAGAATCATCCGTGCGGCCAGGCATCTCTTCCACGACCGGGGCTACACGAATACCTCGATCGAGGATATCTGCAGCGAATCAGGAGTCAGGAGGGGGAACCTCTATTTCTACTTCTCCAGCAAGGAGGTCCTCGCATACGCGGCTATAGACGATGCGCTGAGAAGGGAGTTTCCTTTTATTGAGAGGGCAACCGCGGGAGAGACGAACCCGCTCGGGAAGATCGACCTTATGCTTGATGGCATGGTGGGCTACGTAATTGATCGCGGTTGCACAGGCGGGTGATTCTTCGGTAATTTCGCCCTGGAACTGGGCGATAGTCATAGGGGACTTGCCGAAGCTGCTAACCGTTTCTTCTGCGCGTGGCATCAATGGCTTGCCGGCCTCCTGGCGGAGGCCAAAGACAGGGGCATGTTGAGAGCGGATACCGACTGCGACGTACTCGGCAGGTTAGTCATGAGCACGGCGGAAGGGGCGATCCTTATCTGCAAGGCGTCAAAGGATAAGGAGGCGTTGCTCGAGACGATCCAAGCTCTAAAGTCGGTGATCAGAGGGTACAAAACATAGAATTTTGTTGGCGGTAAAGTAGACTGGTTAGTCAGTCAATTCTCGACGAACATTTGTCGGAGCGGGCTCTATAGCTGAAGTGCCCCCCTTCGATACAGGTTCCACCGATGCAAAGGAGGAGAGGCGTTGAACAAGGTAGTCTATGAGAAGAAAGACAGGATAGCCTACATCACCCTCAACCGACCCGAGGCTCTGAACGCTTTGGACGATGAACTCAATAAGGAGCTTTGGGAAGTTTGGGGTGACTTCAATGGCGACAGCGCAGTCGATATCGCCATCGTGACCGGAGCAGGCAAGGCCTTTTGTGCAGGCGCCGACTTGAAGACATTCATACCTAAATGGGAACACGCCACCATGCTGGATCTTAGAAATAATGTCTCGACGGGGATCGGCGGCGGTATCACGAGAGGGCAGCACAAGATAGCAAAACCAATCATCGCTGCGGTAAATGGACACGCCATCGGCGGCGGCTTCGAGCTAGCGTTGGCGTGCGACATTAGGATTGCGTCAGAAAGAGCCAAATTTGGGGTTTTCGAGGTTCGTTACGGCCTGCACCAGGGGGACGGGGGCATCGTCCGGCTTGTGGCGATCGCCGGAATGGCTACTGCTTTGGATTTAACACTGACGGGACGGGAAGTCTCGGCTGAAGAGGCCTATCACTTAGGGTTGGTTCACAAGATTGTGCCACACGAGAGGCTGTTTCAGGCATCCGAAGAATACGCCAAGATGATCTTGAGCAACAGCCAACGAGCAATCCGATCTGCCAAGGAAACTATTCTGGATATTGTGGGGCGTCCTCTGGATGATGCATTGCGCCTGGAGACCATTAACGCATACTCCAGTCTCGGTGATTTCGGTGAACCGAGAAAAAGACTACAGGCATTCTACGCCAAAGACACAGACTGAGCCTATGCTGTGCCCTTGCCCAATTCCTGCATCTTGGAGCAGCGTTCTCTCATGATCGAAGGAAAGCGCTGGACGCAGATGCTGGAAGATCTCGATCGTCATAACAGAGCGTAAGCCTCAACCAATGGATAAAAGAGGTGTAACCATGAAGCATTTTGACGAGATAAGCAAGCTCGAGTTGCGCGACTTGCTTGTGAAGAATTGGATGACTCACGATGCAATGTGGTTTGCGATGTCAGTGCAGCATTGCGGCATGGAGACAACAAATCTCATCAACAAAGCGGCCGTGAGATCGATGGCCGGGATCGAAGCGAATCGTCTGAAGAAGGCATTTGGTGTCGTTGAGATAAAGAGCTTTCAAGATCTCAGGACTTTCATAGAACAGGGATTTGAGGTCATCCGAGGCCCGTTCATGAATTTCAGGCTCTCGTTTCCGGAAGAAAACGTTCTTCAATGGGAGATTGCGAATTGCTTCGCGTTCGAAGGCGTGAACAAACTGGGACTGATTGAAGATTATCAGTGCGGTATTTTTGATCGCCTCGACGCTTGGTTGGAGAATCTGGGAATTCCATATGAGGCTAACCCGAAAGTTGACGGCTGCCTGTTTCACAATGAGGGAAAATGTAAGAGAGAATATCGATTCACCTTTCAGTCTCTTTGAATCAGGAAGCCAGAAAACTGTTTCAATGAAGAACGCCCCGCACAATACCTGTGATCGGAGGCTGGTCACCGGCGTGACAAAGGCGCATGCTCCCACAGAGAGACAGCGGGAATAGAGAAAAAGGTATTGAAGGAGGAAACAATGCCCCGTTAGGTTTACTGCAATCTACGTGAGCAGTTGGATCAATATTCAATTGGATTCCCCTCAACAGAATCAGGTGTTGAGATGAAGATCCTGTAGAAGCTTTTCACAGAAGAAGAAGGCGAAATGTACCTCAATCTGAGCATGATGCTTGAAACGCCTGATGCAGTGGCTCAACGAATCGGAACCTCTCCTCTGCAAGTGAGCTACCGAAAGCATTCTGCCGAGCCGAGAGACCACCTTGACGGAAGAAGCCGACTTTAGCGCATACACCAGCAAACCAGGAGACCGTTAGGTATCGAGAACTTCATCGGCTACCTTGAGGCAATGATTGGTCGGGTGTTCCAGAGAAAAAACCGGGGCAAAAAAAGCATGTTGAGCGGAATTAAGGATGGTGTAGCCGAGACTCCTTTGGCTTAACCGAAACGAAACCCTTGTCGAGTCTGCGCCAACTCCCTTTCGTCCTAGTAACCTCTATGAAAGCCTTCAGGGTCGGAGAAAGCCATCTCTCGTTAGACCAGATCATGAGCACGGCTACTTCAAGCTGGCCCTCCTCCCATGGCAGCCTGATAAGTTTGCGCTTCTTGATCTCTTCCGAAACTGAAACCTCAGGGAGGACAGTGATGCCGGCACCCTCCATCACGCATCGCTTGAGCGTCTCGACACTGTGGAAAATACGGGTGGCCTCGAGGGGAACGCCCTCCTCCTCCAGTATCCTTTCAAACAGGCGCCTGTAACTGCAATCGACCGTGGAGAGAAGCAGGGTATCCTCCTTTAGATCACGCGTGCGAACTAGCTTTTCCTTTGCCAGGCGATGGCTCGGGGACGCCACAAGTACGATGGACTCAAAACCCAGGAGCTCTGTCTCCAGATCCGCCGCATGGAAGGAGTCCGTGAGCAAAAACGCCAAGTCGATGACGCCCTTCCGAAGATCTTTCTGAAGTCCGTCGTGGGCACAGGTCGTGAAATTAAGCCGAACCTTTCGGAAACGGTTACTGAACTCGTTGATGACGGGCGGGAGGCGGTGGATGCCCAGAGATTCGGGAATCCTAATAGTCAGGGATCCCTCGGGATCCCGGTCGCCCCCTATTTCAGCTCGCGTTTCCTCGGCCAGGTCGGCAATCCTTTGAGCATACTGAATCAGGCGCTCGCCCGCCTCTGTCAGCAAGATGCTCCTGCCCAGCCGATCAAAGAGTTGTACGCCAAGCTCTGCCTCAAGAGCCTGGATCTGTGCAGATATGCTGGATTGCGCATAATTGAGGTGTTCCGCAGCCTTGTTGAAGCTCAGGAGTTTAGCCACGGTCAAAAAGGTCTTGAGGTGCCGGATCTCCATTTCGTGCCCTCGTGATCAGGATTTTCGATCTGGCCTATCGAAACAAATCGTTTGATACGATAATGAAAAGCCATTAATCTATACATCAGATAAGTAAGGAATGTCAAACCAAGGAGATTTAGTCATGAACAATGTGGAGAGAACTGTGGACCTTTTTGCGTCAGGATTGAACTGTTCACAGGCGATACTGACCGTCTTTGGGGAGCTATACAGGTTGAATCCCGAAATGGCCGAAAGATTGGGGCGGCCACTCGGGGGCGGAATGGGGCGTATGGCCCGGACCTGTGGCGCTGTGACGGGTGCGGTACTGGTCTTGGGATTGGCGAAAGACCATCACGACGAAGGCGAGGCAAGAAAAATCTCGTATTCATACGTGCAAGAACTCTTCAGGCGTTTCGAGGCTCTGCACGGGACGACGGAATGCAGGAGCTTGCTTGGAGCAGATATGAGCACAGAGGCGGGGTTGAAGAAGGTCCAGGATGATAAACTGGTCAGCAAGCTATGTCCGGAGTTTGTGAGGGATGCCGCGAGCATACTGGAAAAACTGCTGAAACCCTAGGGCACAAAAACCAGTTACAGGAGGCCAAATTTACCGTGTCCATTCGTCGAAGGACCATCAAGGCGCCACTAGGCGGGTACATTTGGGGGGCGATGCTCTTTGGGCTGTCTGCCGAGAAGGTCTGCAAGCCAGAATACATTGACGCGGTCTACATCTGTTCCAAACTTTCTGGCAATTTCTGTGTAATGGGGGACATCGCCCCGTTCTGTAAAAATCCATATTTGTAAAATTAAAGCGAATTCGCATGAATCATTGACAGCAACCTTGCGCCATCTTGTCAAGCTCTGCCATGCATGAGGCCATCGCTCCAACCAATTCTCGCTGGTTGAACTCAAAACCCTGACCTCTCAGATAGTCATTCAATGCCACAGTGTCGGCGGCCTGCTGGACCGTGCTTCTGAACTCCTTGTCTTCCTTCATTTTCGACACAAATTTTTGTGCGCTCTCCAGAGACACGCTTTAACCTCACTTGATCTGTTCGTCCTTCGTCGTTTTCGCCTTCGAGCAGCAGTTACAGCACCTTGTTCCGGGTGGACACCAGGTCCTCATCATTTCTTTCATTCCCTGAGGACCTCCAAAAGGAAAGCCAAACTCCGGCTCTCGTTTCTCCTCGTTACTCATTTTCTCTTCCGTGGTCATGGTAGGTCTCCTCAATGGTCTGCGAATTGAAGGCAGACGATTTCAGCAACAATTGTGCTGCCGTTTTGTCGAAATCCCTAAAGGAACGTATGCGGGGCAGAAACCGACCATCGCGGACAGAATCAACGGAATGCTCAGAACGATGAGGAAGATTCCGATTGCCCCGGTGACAATGAAGGCACCGAAAACCACCAGTACAATCCCAATACATAAGCGGGCCAACCGATCCAGCATGCCCATATTTTTTCTGAGTGAAATCTGCATTTTTGAAACCCTTCTTTTTTGGTTATTTGTGGTCGAAGGTCAGAGAAAGCGTCTTCTCTCTGATTGAACACGAGTTGTGCGTGCTGTTGGGCTCACATACGAGTACATTTCTCTCGTCGGTTTCAAACGTACACTTTTGTTCAAGAAGCGCCTTGAACATTTTTCGCGCCCGGTGCAGGCGCACTTTGACGTTTGCGACCGTTATCCCAAGGAGATCGGCAATCTCTCGGTGGCTGAATTCCCTCATGTCGGATAGGATAATGACGGTTCTAAGAGATTCGGGGAGACGGTCAATCTCTTGCTGGACACATTGTCCCATCTGGCGCTGCTCGAATTGTTTTTCAGTGAAACTCTCCTCAGCGATTTCCGATTCCTCATGGTCTGAGCCAACATTGTTGAGAGGCTCGCCCTTTTTGCGGAAATGGTCCTGACAGAGGTTATATGCTATGCGCAATATCCAGGAAGAGATCCTTCGCGGATCTCTCAAATCAGCCAAATGATCCTGAACCCTGGCAAAGGTTTCTTGAGTCAGATCGTCTGCGATCCATTCATCGCGGACAAGCGCCATGACGACTTTATTGACCCGTAAATAGTGTTCATCGTAGATTTCCCAAAATTCCATATTGCTGACCTGCCCAATCATCCGCAACATGACTTCTCGGATTTGCCGTTGCACGGAGATGCGCCAGCTCCGATCATACTGCGAATACTACTCATTATGGTGATCCTCGCTCCGTTTTTCACCTGATCACCAATATCAGCCGCTTCTTGAATTTCTTGAGAGGTCAAGCCCGCGGCTTCTGTTTTTCCCAAGAAATGCTCAAAGCAGGGAACACAGTTTGCGGCAACCGCTGCTCCGAGACTAACCAAAAGTCGTGTCCTTTCTTCCATTGGGAGATTCCTCCTATTCATGCGTTTGTCTGTAAGACGAAGAAGGGAACTTAAAGGTTACAACTTTAGCGAAATTACGCACCAGCCCGATGGCCCGGGCATGAACCGCATCCACGGGTCTCCTGGCAAAGTGTTTAATCGCTGATGTGTCGGTCAAGACATCGGTTTCACCGCTTCGATCATGGCAGAAGCGATGTAGTCTTCGAGCTTGCGGCCCGGAGCCCATTCACGAATAAATTCGCGACTCCCGTCCTTGGGCTGAATTCGTATATCGTGAAACCCGGATTCACGGAGCATGCTTTCGAGTTCATCAATGGTCAAGGCCCCTCCCCCGCAGCTTGAGTAAAGAGCGAGATCCTTTCGAATATTTTCCGGCAATGGCGCAGTAGCGATCACATCAGAAATGGCTAATCGCCCTCCCGGCTTCAAAACCCTGAATGCGTCGCGAAACACGTTTCGCTTATCTGGTGAAAGATTTATGACACAGTTCGAGATAATAACGTCTATGTATGAGTCGGATGCCGGGAGGTTTTCGATGTCACCTAAACGGAACTCGACATTCGAGTAGGCTCCTGCTTTGGCATGCTCCCGAGCTTTTTCAATCATCTCCGGGGTCATGTCCACCCCGATGACTCTCCCGGTTTTTCCTACCTGTCGAGCTGCCAAGAAGCAATCGAATCCTGCGCCGCTGCCCAGATCCAAAACAGTCTCTCCCGGCTGCAATGAAGCTATGGCATGCGGATTACCGCACCCAAGCCCCAAGTCGGAGCCCATGGGAACAGATTGAACCTCTTCCGCGGAATATCCGACTTGCAATGATGAAGTGCTCAGAGATGAGCTCAATGGACCACAACAACTTCCCGAGGGAGCGCATCCGCATCCCGGCTTTCCATGTTTCGCAATCTCCCCGTATCTTTTCCTTACTGATTCCGTTATTTCTGAAGCCTGTAGCTCCTTCATTTTTTTGATCTCCTTTCCTCGTGATAAGTGTGCATCATGCATGTGACCAGAGGACGCGGTTCTCCTGGACGATTGGGAACCGGTGAACTGAGCACCCATCAAGGGAAATCCCCCCATCTCTCTTTCATCAAACAGGTCAGTCATTTCCATCCTCCGGTGTTGGCAGACTCGTCTTCATTGGAAATTGCGGTGTGTGAACAGCCGCTCTTTGTCGTTCGTCCTCTCTTAGTCCATCGTAGTTCGACGATATACGATTAATAACTGCTGTGTCAAGAAAAAACTTGGCCGCACCCCAGGGCTCATGGCGAACTGTTTTCAAGACCTCTATCTATCTAGATAAACAGATGAATTGGGTTGGCTGAAGTCCGAGAGGCGGAGAAGGTGGTTTTCTTACCAAACCCGGACTGATTTCTTCCTGCAGGTCCGCGAGGTGGGGGGTTCACAGTAATCCTCAGAAGCATCCCTAGAGCGATTCTACTGTTCTCTTAAACTTTTCAACAACTTCTGTGTTCAGACAATAGCAGATGTTCAGTCCTTCAACCTCCCCTTTAATCAGACCTGCCTGCTTCAAGCACTTCAGATGCTGGCTGACCGTAGATTGAGCTAGAGGCAATATTTCCACAATTTTTCCGCAGACACATCTATCCGTTTTTCTAAGGTAGTTTATTATCTTGATTCGGGCCGGATGGCCCAGAGCCTTGCAGATCCCGGCGAAAGTTTCTCCGTCGAGAAGGTCCTGAAGGCACTTGTCTTGAGAGTCTGATTGCTTCGGCGCCTTCTTGGGCATCTGTCTTCCTTTCGTTAATCGTCAATCTACGATAGAGCGATTAGTGAACATTTACAAGCAAAAAACCGGACATCCAAGAGTGGACGAAGAGAGCAATGCCAGCCAAGATAGTCCGGGCGTGTGTCAAATAAAGACAAATGAATTAGGAATTTCATCAATTTTTTCTGAATAAGGTTCGTGAGATTTTCGATGAGCGACTCGGAAAGATTGCTAGAAAGTTCATAGCAAAATACTGTTAAGGTCAACAAGCCCAAGCAATGTGGCAGATTGCCTGAATTACAAGCATATCAGGAATTTGGTGTAAGTGTCGTTCTTGTCATTTAGCGTAATCGTTGAGTGCCTGAGATAGGTACGCCTTCTTGGAATATTTTTCAACCGAATATGAACCGGCAAACAACAACCGAAGCAATGACCCCGACCAGGTCCGCCAATAGCCCTGCCTGAATCGCGTATTTAGTCCTCGTTATACAAACAGAACCAAAATAGACGGCGACGACGTAAAGCGTAGTCTCGGTGCTACCCAAGATTACAGAGCCCAATTTCGCCTGAAATGAATCAGCCCCATGAGAACTCACTATCTCGCCTAGTATTCCTAATGAAGCCGCCCCGGAAAGAGGTCTCGTTAGAGCAAGCGCCAATATTTCTGATGTGATCCCCATATCCTGCAGAAAAGAAGGCACCAGACCGGTAACGATCTCCATAGCGCCCGACGCCCTAAACATACCGACCGCAACCAGTATCGCAACCAGGTATGGGATGATGTTCACCGCTATCTCAAACCCCTGTTTTGCGCCTTCAACAAAGGTTTCGTAGACCTTGACACCTCGTAAGGCCCCGTAAACAGGGATCCCCACAAGAAAAACAATCAGGATAAGATTGGATATGGTGGACGCTAGTTCGTTTATTGACATTCGTTTTCAGGCGCCAAGTAAGTCAATCCTGGTATCTTTTCATCTTTGACATCATGCGAGCGATACAGAAAGCTGAAATAGTAGAAAAACTCGTAGCAATTATAGCGGGGAAAATTATGATGGTCGGATCAGATGAACCGCCTGCGGCCAGTAGAGCTATCGCCCCGAAAGGAACTAATTGCAAACTCGATGTGTTGAGCGCCAGGAACATGCACATCGCATGAGTCGCGCTGCCCTTTACGGGGTTCAAGGTTTCGAGGTCCTTCATGGCCTTGATCCCAAGAGGTGTGGCCGCATTGTTCAGCCCAAACATATTGGCGACCATATTCGCCGCCATACTCGCAACCGCAGGATGGTCCTTTGGAACACCCGGGAATATCCGACGCATTAATGGTGCGATCAGGACGCTCAACTTCTCTGTGAGACCGCTGGTTTCAGCGATTCTCATTATTCCAAGCCACAACGCCATTATTCCGGTTAACCCAAGCGACAGTTTGAACGCATTCATCGCGGACTCCGGGATTGCGTTGACCAGTGGTTTCAGATTACCTGTCAGCAACGCAGTAATAGCGGAAACCACCAAGAGCCCTAGCCAAATCAGATTAAGCAATGATTGCCTCCAAAGACCATTTTGCTATTTTTTTCCTTCAGCGGCCGGTTCGTTCTTGGTAGTCTTTGAGGTCTCCTTCTGTTTCACACGCGTGAGGTTTTCCTGAATCGCCTTATTGTCGGGCGCTAATTTGTTCGCCTTGGTCAAAAGGTTGATCTGTTGCTTAACATCACCTTTTTTGTCCAGGCTAACGGCATAGTCGTTGTACGCCAGGGCTAGGTCAGTTTTAATCTGAGCATTGTCCGGCGATGCGGATAACGCCTTATTTAGAAATTGAATTTCCTGTTCGTGCTTACCCTCTTCCCCATGTTTCAGCCCCTCATTATGGTAAACTGCGGCAAGGTTTGACTGAGCGGCCTTGTTCTGTGGATCATGCTTCAGCGACTTTTCGAGGAGAGAAATAGCCTTTGTGATCTGTCCCGACTTGTATTCTTTCACCCCTTCTTTGGTCATGATGTTCGAAAGATTCGAGTGCGTGAGCTGATTCTTGGGATCGAGTTTAAGAGCGTTCTCGAGATTCGTAACCCTTGCTGAGAAACTGAGATTCCCATCCGCAACCGCGTAGTTGTTGTATGCGCCTGCAAGGTTCTTCTTTGTGGTAGGATCGTTTGGGGACAACTCGAGCGATTCTTTCAGCAGAGAAATCTGCGATTCGAGATCCCCAGCTTTGCCCTTTACCACGGCCAGGTTTGAAAGGGCCTTCGCCAGAGCCTGCTCGACCGTCTGATCCTTTGGGGTAAGCTTATCGGATCTCCTCAGTAAATCGACTTCATCTTGAGTCTCCCCTGCCTTTCCCTTCTCAATCGCAAGATTATAGTAAGCGACGCTAAGATTCTTCTTGATCTTTACGTTCGTTGGATCAAGAGAGAAAGCCTGTTCCAGTTGTCTAGTCTCATTCTGGTCAGAGGCGCCTACACCTTTTGCTACAATTGCATTGCTTAAAAGGGCAGCAAGGGCTTTTTTCAGTCCGGCGTCATTAGGATCGATTATCAGAGCTTTCTTCAAGAAATACATTTTGTCTGTGTCAGAGATCTTTTCTGAAGGAGCGGCGACAGACTGAACACAAGCGCTGAGAAAATTCGTTTGAATCCCTTTGTCCTCTGGTTCGACACCAAGCGCCTTTTCCAGAAAACGGAGACCATCCACGGTCTTTCCATCTTTACTTAGGCGAATCCCATAGTTGTTGTACGCGACAGCCAAGACCCTCCGAAATTTTTGGTTTTCCGGATCCAATTTTACAGCTTCTTCCAAAGCCGGCAGAGCCTCATTCATATTGTCCCTGGAAAGCAAATGGCTCCCCCGGAAAAATGCGTTCTCAGCTTTCTGCGCGTCCGTTGGAGCGGAACCCCATGCAATGGCGCTACAAAACCAGACCATTATAGCAACAACCATTAAGATTAGCTTTTGGCCGGAATGATTGGGTCGCGTTATCAATATTGTGGGTCTCCTTCCTGTTTCAGGCCCGTACCGATTCGTTTTCGACTAACTCAGGCTTTGAGGCTAGCCCACCAGGCGACAAGTCTATATCACGACTCAATCTAAGGGTCAAGTTGAATCAACATTATTCATTTTTGATAACAACAGGTTAAGATTAATAACTGTAACTTCTCAATAAGTCCGGGAAGAGTTTGATAAGAATTGGTCAGCTCCTCGAGTCGGTCATTGACGGAGAGTTTGTGTCAAGCGCAGAGCTGGAAGGCTGGCAGCCCCTTGACCATTACCCCATTCCTAGGAGTCTGTCGGACTTAATCTGACCAGTCTCAATTTTTAGCGACGTGCATTTGTTCAACCTGCTGATAATATGGTATTTAGTAGCATTTATATCTTGCATTTCACATATGTTCCGGGGGATATTCCCTTTACAAATCGGATGCTTATTTAAGGGGACATATACATGAAGGTAACATTTGTTGAAGTTGATAGAGAAACTCTCTACCTGTTACCACCATCTATTCAGGATTGGTTACCGGAACAGCATCTGGCCCGCTTTGTGGT
>JAPLJJ010000229.1 GCA_026388665.1 Deltaproteobacteria bacterium | reverse complement strand
TAACAACATAAGGTTAACCAAACCGTGGATCAGTATGACGACCAAGATTGCCGGCAGCAACCCTCGCATCAAAAGGGAGCGTGTTGTAGGACCGCTCAAAATACTGAGAGGCCATGCTTGGAAGCCTGAGGCGGCCATCAGTCCAGCCCCCAACAGCATGAACGCCAACGACGTCGGGAGCGCCACCGGAATCACTGTTCCGCCGTAGAGCAGCGGAGCGCCATACCAATAACCGGTCACATTCACCCATCCAACAAGCATTACCATGGTACCCAAGATGCCGGCCGGGTCCCTAGTTTGTCGTCCCATCAAGAGTAGAGCCGCTCCGGAGAAAATAAAGCTAAACGAGGTAATCGGGGACATGTGGCCGATCGGCCCCCCATCGAATGTCCCTGTGGAGGGTAAAAGCCAATGGCCGATCTCCAGGTCAAAGCTGAACGCTGAGCCGATCAAACTCATGCCTGTAACGATCAACGTAAGTAGCCCTGCCCCATTCACACTGCTGCGAATGATACGGTTGGCCGGCCAGACTCCACCACCGACCAGCGCAATTCCCGATAGAATAAATAGTAGCGCCGTGTTGGGGGCCATTGGAATGTAATCCGTTCGCACACTCGTGAGCATACCCCAGCCCCACCCCCATCCTACAAGAACTAGTCCTCCTATGAGGGCTGTAATCGTTCCACACACCAGGATGACCCCAGCGAGAACGTCCTTCGGAGCAAGTTTCAAGCTCATGGCGCCGTATCCAAAGAGAATGGGGTCAACGGTCGTAGCATCGACCGTCCTCCGGTGCATCTCACTGTCTTCTTTGATGAGCTGGTCCTTAGTTTTGTCATGGTCTTGCATGGCACACTACTCCTGATGGGAAGCAACGGATGTGAGAGGTGAGCGGGGGTCTTGAGCGTATTCTTTTCCAATATTGATTAATGGGTTAAGTCAAGGCAACTATCAATTATTTTGTGTAATGAGTATATAATGAAGCCCAAGACTAACAATAGTTTTTTCTAGTATGGCTGATAGCATTCGGTTAGGTGTGACATCATTAATGGTCCAATAACGCAGGATATCGATATAAGTCCATAAGCTGCTTTTATCTAACAGAATAAAAGGATCGGCCACCATGACAAAGAGACGAAGAAACAGCCACGGATCAGCTTCAAGGGCGAAGTAAGTAAACATTTTTTGATAGGATATAAGTGGATTCTTGACGACACTAATTAACAACCAACTGATATGACGAGTTAAAATGGCCGTGAATAACTAACTTTAACAGACTTAAAATCGCTTGGGGCTTTGCCCCGTGACGGTTCTAGTTCGTCCTCAGGCGCCACACTCTTATACCATTTCGCTTAACGGTCAGTAACATGGGACAAGGGGTTTCCTGAACGAAGATTCGACGACTCTGCGTCGCTCGTAGTGAAGGAACCCCTGCCAATACGCTGCCGGCCATTTACTCATTGGAACGCGAATTGGTATCAACCATCAAATTCAGGAACTAACCACAGTATAAAGACAGGGGAATGACTCCTATGCCGGGACGGTGACCGCGCCTCTCGGACAGACTTGTACCTTCTTTTTTATCTCAGCGGCCTTCTTTGCCCTGGCCATTTCAAGATCATACTTGGCCTGGAGGTTCATCCAAAGCTGTGGGGTAGTCCCGAAGTACCGAGCCAAGCGCAGGGCGGTGTCCGCAGTGATGCTGCTTTTCCCCGTAACTATGCGGTTGACTCGGCCTGGATCGACATCCAGAGCTTCGGCCAACTTGTTCTGGCTCAATCCCAATGGCTCCATATATAGTTGCAGCAGGATCTCCCCTGGACGGATCGGTGGATATATGATGTCAGACATGATTCTTTCTCCATAGTGTTTCAATCCTGGCCCCGGATTCAAAGTCATTTGGGGTGTTGAAACTGAATTCGAGAGACCTTAACTGACCGCAAGACAAGTCAACCGATCCATCTCACAAATTCTTCGAGTCCCGCGCGTTCGGACCTAAACTTATTGATGGGAGCCTCAAGGTTAGGATATCCAATCGCTATTGATACGACCATTTTTTTGGTTTCAGGAATATTTAAGGCGTCTTTAATCTCATCGTCATATAATGTCACGAGTCCAATCGGGCATGTGGCAAGACCGTGCCCTGCCGCGGCTAACACAACATAACCCATGAATGCGCCGACATCGGTAAGGCGTTCTCGCGGGAAACTCTCATCTATGAATGTGAACAAGACCGTGGGAGCGCCGTAAAACGTCAGGCTCCCCGTATTGACGAATGTCTTGAAGTCTGACCCCATTTCTTGAATCAATGGATCCATGCCGTTGGCCGCGCCTCTTGCTCTATCGATAAATTTTTCGGGAAGTTTTTGGGAGGCCCCTGGACCACAGGTAATTTGGCGTTCTTCAAAGCGTTTCAATAATTTCTTGGAAAGCCTTTTGACTTCCTGGCCTACCACAACATGGACTTCCCAAGGTTGCATATTTATCGCTGAAGGGGCATTGGCTGCGTCTGATAGCACACGTTCAATCATCGATTTCTCGACTGGGGTGTCAAGAAAACTTCTTACGCTCCGTCGTTGTCGTATTGTTTCAAGTAGATCCATTGGCGCCTCATCGGGTTGATTGAAAAAAGGTTACTGAATTATTCATTTTTGTGTAATCAATCATAATTCAAAAGGCGTTTTTAGGAGAGGCTATTCTTGTGAATAATAGAATTTTATCCGTATTTGGATCAATGGTGTTAATCCTCGCCGTTGGGGCAGGAGAGACGCGGGCCGAAGATTTTGTAGATACATTTATCGCCGGCAGGCAGGCGGAAGATTCAGGTTCCATTGATCAAGCGCTGACTCTTTACTCGGACGCAATCAAGATGGCCCCGCAATCCGCGCTGGCCTGGGCGAAAAGAGGCGAAGCGTACCTGAGAAAAGGCGACCCCAAATCGGCAATAAAAGACTTAACGCACGCAACTAAACTTGACCCTTTTCACGCGGCCGCATTTGCAAAGTTAGGGTTCGCTCACAATGCCGTCAACGAGTATGCCAAGGCAGTAGATGCTCTGAACACAGCGATCAAATTGGAGTCATCATCATCTGAGGCATTAAATACTAGAGGATTCGCGTTCAATGGCCTAAATGACTATGATCGCGCCGTTAAAGACTTTGATCGCGCAATCGCTTTAAACTCGAACGATCCTAGATACTACAACAACCGGGGATTCGCTCTAAACGGCAAGAATGACTACGAGCATTCAATCCCAGACTTTGACAAAGCCATAAAACTCGATCCGACCAATGCCATGTTTTACAATAACCGTGGTGTCGCCCACATGCGATTAAAGCAGTTTGACCTTGCCCTCGATGATTTTAATAAGGCCATTGAGATTAATTCCAAGTTCTCGTCGGCATATCACAATCGGGGGATGGCTTTGAGCGGTAAGGGGCGTCACGAAAAGGCGGTGGAGGAATTCAGCAAAGTAATTGAGATGAATCCTAACTCCCCTGTTTTGTATAAGGATCGTGGAACAGCGTACTCTAAACTCGGGGAGTATGAATTGGCAAAAAAGGATTTCGAAAAATCCATAGAGCTTGATAAGCGATTTGCGCCCGGTTACGCAGCGATGGGGCTGTTGCTGGCCACAACCCCTGACGCGTCTATTCGAAACCCCGCTCTTGGAAAGAAATTCGCCGAAAAGGCTGTGTTAATGTCAGACGCTACAGGCCCGGAGTTAACCCGAAACCTGGCTGAAGTCCAAAAAGCTTTGAATGAAGATTCAGCGGCAATCCTCACGTTGCGCAAGGCCATTTCGATGGATCCGTCGAATAAGGAATTTGCTGAATTACTCCAAAAGTGGGAAAAAGGCCCTGCGGTAAGGGTTTCGACTACGATTCAAACGACCCATCAGAAGGTATTTTCTAATCTATGGTAAGCGCCGAATCGGATAAACGAATCACCGAATACCTGAGCCGGAGAATAAACTTTACGGGAATCAAAGCGAACAAGGCGAAGCTGGATGTTACCAGATCCAGAATGGCCAGGGCCTTTGATAGCCTCCCTTCAGATGTTCTCAGCCTTTTTCTTGATGGATCCCGGAATCTAGAGATTAGGGTAATCCCTGATCCAAAGTTACCATTTGGGATGAAAACCAGATCTGCGGTTTCGTCGAGAGCTTTGATTTACACCTTAACAGTGTGCGATGAAGCTCAGGACTGGTCGGAAGACCATTTTCTGGGGTCTTTTTTCAGGGAATTGGGGCATGTTGTCGCCATGCTCCCGCCCGAGGACGAATGGCCTCTAGATAGAGGGGAACGAGCCAGATTCCGGGAACACGCGGAATGTAAAGCAGACGCGATGGTCTGGCGTTGGGGTCTCAGACATTACGACACAATCTTCCTCAGTGCGACTTATCCTTCGCACTGGGTAGACAAGATTGTTAATGATATTAGCTTGATGCTCCTTTCGAATAATCAATGTGAATAAATACGCATCTTCTCTTGAAAAGACTCATACTGTTTTACCAACCAATTGAAGCGCTTTCTCAACCACATTCTCTAAATTAAAACCATATTGAGACAATATTTCTGAACCAGGGGCCGATGCCCCAAATTTGTCGATCGAAATTATTTTGCCTCCAGACCCGACCCATCTCTCCCACCCGAAGGAAGATCCGGCTTCAATGGCCAGTCGCGCTTGAACTTGAGGCGGCAAGACCTGGTCAATGTACTCTTGAGGCTGTTTTTGAAACAGGTCCCAGGAAGGCATGGAAACGACCCGTGCTTGTATGTTGTGTTCTTTGAACAAGACATCTTTAGCCTTGAGCGCCAAGTGAATCTCGGATCCCGTGGCTATGAGAATCAATGACAGTTCCTGCTTGACATCCGAAAGCACATAAGCGCCCCTTGCCAGGAGAGACGCACTCGCGAAGTCGTTCCTGTCAAGAATAGGAAGGTTCTGTCTCGTGAGGATGAGAGCCACCGGACCCCGTGCCTTCATGGCAATGAGCCAGGCCTCGGCGGTTTCGTTCGCATCACCAGGTCTTATCACCGATAAATTCGGGATAGCTCTCAAAGAAGCCAAATGTTCGACAGGTTGATGGGTAGGGCCATCTTCACCGACAGCGACGCTATCGTGTGTGAAAACAAATATGGCATGGACATTCATCAGAGCGGAAAGCCTGAGTGCGGGTCTCATATAATCGCTGAATATGAAGAAAGTAGCGCCGTAAGGTATAACACAGCCATGTAGAGCCATTCCATTGACAATCGCCCCCATTGCGAACTCGCGAACCCCAAAATGTATGTTGCGTCCCGCAGAGTTGCCCGGCGCTTGAGCAGATTCGCCTGAAATTATGGTCTTTGTAGACGGAGCGAGGTCTGCAGAGCCGCCAATAATATTTGGGACTTTCCTGGCAATTGCGTTTAATACCTTGCCCGAAGAAACCCTGGTAGCCTCGGGTTTGTCTTCCGGTTTAAAAACAGGGATTTCTGAATCCCATTTTTCCGGAAGGTCTCCTCGAACCTGTCGGAAAAATCTGTCGGACTGCTCCGGGAATTCTCGAGCATAATCCTGCGTGAGTTGGTTCCATTCCTTTTCTGCTTCTTTGCCTCGATCTGCGGCGGCTCGAAAATGATCCAGGACTTCTTGCGGAATATAGAAACGTTTGTCAGAGGGCCAACCGAGATTTTCTTTTGTGGCTTTCAGCGCCTCTTCGCCCAAGGGTTCACCATGGGCTGATGCACAGTCCTGTTTAGGGCTTCCGTAACCGATATGGGTTCTAACAACGACTATTGACGGTTTATTGGTCTCATTCTGAGCTTCTTCTATGGCGGCTTGAATAGCGCCGAGATTGTTGCCGTCTGAAACTCGTGTCACATGCCAGCCGTAAGCCCGGAACCTGGCTGCCACGTTTTCGGTAAACGTGAGATCAGTGCTTCCCTCAATGGAAATCTTATTGTCATCGTACAAATAGATTATCTTACCCAGTTTAAGGTGACCCGCGAGCGACGCGGCTTCTGACGCGACACCTTCCATCAAGTCCCCGTCCGATACGATCGAATAAATATAATGGTCAACAATGGGGAATCCGGGTTTGTTGAAATCGGATGCAAGAAAACGTTCGGCAATCGCCATACCAATTCCCATTGCAAAACCCTGCCCAAGAGGCCCTGTGGTGGCTTCCACCCCTGGGGTCAACCCAAATTCAGGATGACCGGGAGTTTTGCTTTTCCACTGCCGAAACCGGATAATTTCATCAAGAGAGAGGTCATAACCTGCCAAATGCAATAATGAATATTGTAAAGCCGACCCGTGACCCGCTGAAAGTATGAAACGATCGCGGTTAGGCCAATCTGGATTCGATGGATTAAATTTTAAGAAACGGGTCCAGAGCACATACGCCATTGGCGCCGCCCCTAATGGTAATCCCGGATGGCCGGAATTAGCCTGCTGAACCATATCCGCAGACAACGTTCTGATTGTGTTAATACAAAGTTGGTCGATAAAATCCGCTGACGCGCTCATAGTCCTGATCCTTGTGATTCATAGAATATCTTTTGAATCATAACCGATAGGAAATAGTTTTCACAATTAATTTGTGTTTAACAGAGTCAACATCCTGTCCGGATCGTTGGTCGGCGCCTCACATGAGTTATTCCTGCAAATGTAAATTGTAGCTTGTTGATTAATGGCCCGAAAATCTTTCAGATATGGCGCAATAGCGTCAATTTCCTGGGTGTTCATGTCACTATCTTTAACGATTACGACTTTGTTGGGCGAATACACGGAATTTAACTTTGCAAGGATGCTTTCGACCTCATGTGTTTTGTCTGAACTCACAATGACAACTTCACACGAAGGGCCAAGTGTGAAATCCACGTGAAGTAGAAACTGGGTGTAAGCAGATGGGAATTGCCTCACCGCCCCGGCAAAGCCACGCCCCATGGAAGACGCCAATGATTCGAGTTCCGGCGAACCGGTGATCCTTGAGAGTTTCACCAAATTCATCGCAGCGACTGAATTCCCAGAGGGTGTAGCTCCGTCATAGATTTCCTTTGTCCTTACGAGTAACTTTTCACCATCTTCAGCAGTGAAGAAAAATCCACCGGATTGTTGGTCCCAGAAACGCTTTACAAAGTCAGCGTTCAAATCAAGGGCGACCCTTAGGTACTTGGTCTCAAAAGTGGATTCATAAAGTTCAATAAGTCCCCATATAAAAAAGGCGTAATCATCAACATGCGCTGACAACCCAGCTTCACCGAGACGGTATCGGCGCAACAAACGTCCGTTTGAATCTCGCATTTTGGCAAGTATAAAATCCGCCGCGCTGGTCGCCGCTCGAACATAGCCTGAATTGCCGAAAGCTCTAGCCGCGGTTGCCAACGCAGCAATCATAAGCCCATTCCAGTCAGTCAGAATTTTGTCATCTTTGTGAGGGTGTATTCGTTTCTCTCTGACCTGAAAAAGAGTTTTTCTGGATTTTTCCCAGATCTCTTCAATCTCTTTAGGCGAAAAATCAAATTCCTTTGAAAGCTTGTCGATCGGCCGCTTCAGATGCAAAATGTTGGTTGCGTTAAGCGACTGGGTAGACTCTTCCTTGAAATTGCCAAGATTAAAAACCCCGAACGCATTTTCCACGAATTTTGCTTCTTTCTCGGGTAACACATTCCGAATTTCATCAAGTGTCCAGAGATAGAACTTTCCTTCCACACCTTCACTATCAGCATCTTCCGCCGAGTAAAATCCGCCTTCCGGCGATGTCAAATCCCGCAAAACGTATTCTAAGACTTCTTCGACGGTTTTTTTGTAATCTGCTTTTCCTGTAGCCAGGTAAGCTTCAGTATAGGCAAGCGCAAGCATAGCCTGGTCATAGAGCATTTTTTCGAAGTGAGGGGTGAGCCAATGAGCGTCCGTAGAATATCTATGGAACCCAAACCCTATATGATCAAAAATGCCACCGAGTCGCATCTTATCGAGAGTCTTCGTAACCATTTGAAGCGCACGTTCATCACGAGACCGTCTCCAGTATCTCAATAGGAATAATAAATTGTGGGGTGTAGGAAATTTGGGAGCGTCACTAAATCCTCCGGATTTAGGGTCGAATCTCTGGGAAAGGCTCTCGAATGTGGTTTTCAAAACATCTATGTCCAGAGCGGGACCACCGGAACCTTCAGGAGGCTGCCGCAATGCAGAAACAACCGTTTGTGTGGTGCTCTGTATTTGCGATCGATCATTTATCCACAGATATTGTATCCTTTGAGAAAGATCGAGTAATCCTATTCGTCCATGCTGGGAATGTTTTGGGAAGTAGGTTCCGGCGAAGAAGGGTTTTTTGTCCGGGGTCATGATTATATTCAGGGGCCAACCGCCTCCACCTGTCATCAGTTGGCAAACAGTCATATAGATGTGGTCAATATCAGGTCGCTCTTCTCTGTCCACCTTTATTGAAATAAAAACCTTGTTCATGGATCCTGCGACTTCATCATCCTCAAACGATTCCTTTTCCATCACATGACACCAGTGGCACGTCGAGTAACCTATAGATAAAAAGATTGGTTTGTCCTCTCGCTCAGCCTTTTCGAACGCTTCTTCGCCCCATGCGTGCCAGTCCACAGGATTATGAGCGTGTTGCAACAGATAAGGGCTTTTCTCATTGATCAAGCGGTTTGAATACCGATGATTCTCTTTAGACGCCTCACTGTATTTCCACATGGGGTCGGAATGTTCTGACATGCGGTTTTTCTCCTGCACGAAGAGTAAATCGACTTCCTTTAGAAAGAATATTGTCAATCACGTCGATTGCAACAAGGCTCATATGCTGCGGGAAAACTTAGCGCCAGTATGAGGGAAAAAATAGTACATTTTTATAAAAGTGTTTGTCAGTAGTCTCATTTCTAGTCTTGCTTGTTCTTAAATAGTCATTTAAACTTCCTGTATTGACCGTTTAGTATCCGTATTATCTAACCTCTCATTAAAGTCAGCCTCGTCCGGAGGTGTCCTCTTGCAAGATTGCGAAAAAACTAGGGATCAACTTGTCGCTGAATTGAATGAGATTAGGGGTCGTGTTTCAAATCTTGAAACCGCGCTTTCAACTTCTGAGATAACAGACGCTTCCGGTATTTCGGAACTGCGAGAGATAAAGGCCTCTGCTACTCTGAGTGAACAGAGATTCCGCCTCCTTTTCGATAATTCTTTGGATGGGGTGGTTATCACTGACATTCAAGGGCGAATTTTGGATTGTAACACATCTCTTCTTCGCCTCCTCGGGTATTCAGTCAGGGAAGATCTTTTGAATAAGACAATGAAAGAGGTTTTTTGTGATCCGGAGGATCAGAGAAGGGTAAGATCCGAACTAAAGAGCAAGGGTTATGTGAAAGATCTTGAAATCATGCTTCGAACGAAGGACGGCTCATGTATTGATACTCTACATGCAATAAGTGTGTATAAGGACGCTGATGGTAATTTCCTGGGATATCAGGGGATTTTGCACGATGTGAGCGCCCGAAAGAAAACCGAACGAGAACTTCAGGAAGCCCTCGTATTACAGGAACAGCACCTAAAAACCGCTGCTGCCGAGACAGAAAAACTCAAATCCATGATCGAGGGTATGGAAGAGGGGATTGTTCTTGCCGACGCGTTCGGAATAGTGACGGAGGTAAATAGCTGGTTTCTGAAAAGGATCGGTCTTAGCAGAGAGCAACTTCTCGGAAAAAGCATTTGGAAATTTCATCCTGACAACGAAGCTACAAAAAGGATAAAATCACTGATTTCAGAATACAGGGAAGGAAAGCGAAAACATACCCTAATTGTTAATAGAGAACTGTTTGGTTTACATGTTTGCCTCCGGGTCCAACCAATTTTTGTCAGCGCCAATTTTCAAGGGGTTATATTCAACGTAATAGACATGACAGACCAAGTTAAAGCAAGGATCGCAGCGGAGACCGCAAATGAAGCCAAGAGTCAGTTCCTTGCAAACATGAGCCATGAGATCCGGACCCCCATGAACGGCATTATAGGGATGACTGAATTGGCTCTTGGCACCCCACTCAGCAGTGAACAACGCGAGTACCTCGAAGCTGTAAAAATTTCTGCCGATGCTCTTTTGTCTCTGATTAATGACATCCTCGATTTTTCTAAAATGGAGGCGGGCAAATTCGAGCTTATATCCACAGATTTCAGTTTGAGAGATTGCGTGGGCAACACAATGAGCACCCTTGCAAGCCAGGCCCATAGCAAGAAACTTGAATTGGCTTTTCATGTGGTCCCGGACGCGCCGGACAATTTGACTGGAGACCCTGGCAGATTGCGTCAGATTTTGGTTAACCTGGTGGGCAACGCTATCAAATTCACTGAAAAAGGAGAAGTAGTAGTCAGTGCGGAACCTGAATTTGAGGGTGAAAATGCAGTAGGGATACATTTTTCGGTTACCGATACGGGCGTTGGAATCCCCAAAGACAAACAGGAATCCATTTTCAGGGCATTTGAGCAGGCCGACTCTTCTACTACCAGACACTATGGTGGAACAGGGCTAGGGCTGGCCATATCATCTCAACTTGTAGATATGATGAACGGTAATATCTGGGTTGAGAGCGAGCCTGGCCGAGGAAGCGTGTTCCATTTTACGGCGAGGTTCGGCATAGCGGCTCAGCCTGTTCGTCGAGTCATCCCAAAAGAAAAATCAATTCTTAAGGATGTCACCGTACTCGTGGTCGATGACAACGCGACCAATAGAAAAATCCTTGAGGAAACCCTGCGTTCCTGGGATATGCGCCCGACCTTAGCGGCCGATAGTAAAGCCGCTATAGATGTAATTATTGCTGCTAATAGTAAGGGAGAGCATTTCTCTCTTGCTCTTCTTGACTTCATGATGCCCGGGATGAACGGATTTGAGCTGGCGGAGGCTATTAGCCGCTCGCGAGGAACAAACATTGAGAAGATTATGATGTTAACATCAGGGGGACAGAGAGGTGACGCGGCAAAATGTAAGGAACTGGGGATTTCGGCTTACTTGATGAAACCAATCAAGCAATCTGATCTCTTGGACGCCATCCTTATGACTATGCAAAAAACGTCAACCGGCGAACAAAGTTCTTCTTTGATAACTCGTCATTCGGTGCGTGAAGCCAGGAGTCGACTAAATATTCTCTTGGCCGAGGATAATCCTGTAAACCAAAAACTCGCAGTCAAGATACTTGAAAAGATGGGACATACCATCTCAGTCGCTTCAAATGGAATAGAAGTCCTGGATATTCTAGAAAACGACCATTTTCAAATGATCCTGATGGATGTTCAAATGCCGATAATGGATGGTTTTGAAGCGACAAAGGCCATTCGAGATAAAGAAAAACTTACTGGAGGCCATCTGCCTATTGTGGCCATGACCGCACACGCAATGATCGGAGATAAAGAGAAATGCCTGGCTGTGGGAATGGATGGGTATGTCTCCAAACCAATAAATCCAAATGAACTCTCCTCGGTCATCGAAAATGTTTTCAAGAGTACCGCAGACGAATCACGTATTTTGCTCGATGAAGCTCAGACTCAGGATATAATCGACGAAAAAGAATTACTCGATCGAGTTGGAGGTGACTGGGGACTTCTCAAGGAGCTGATAACATTATTTCTCAATGACTATCCCGGATTGTT
>JAPLJJ010000089.1 GCA_026388665.1 Deltaproteobacteria bacterium | reverse complement strand
ACGATCCGCCACAACAATCCGTCTTGTACGGCCAACTCAATACCTCTGCCCCAAGAGCTTCCAGGATATCGTCCATCTGTCTGGGGTTCTCCGCGTCCTCGGGCTCAACAACCTCTACCGGTCGAACAGCCAGACAACCGTAATACGGAACAACTCTCAATCCTTCTAACGGTCGGGTCTTTTTCTCCTTAAGCGCTGACAGCAGTTCCTTCTTATGGAACATATCCATACCGGAGATTACATCTATCTCACCTTTGAACGGAAACTGCTTCTGCAATTCACTGTCTTTAAGTATATGCTTTGACGCGGCCCGCATCCGAACGTGGCATCCCGCGCACGGGGCTACCACATCATGACCCATTCGCTCCGCGGTAATGAGGTCCCTAGCTGGGAGCGCGGTCTCAAGATACGCGTCCACCATATGCGCTGACGAAGCCCCACAACATGTCCAATCAGGGATCTCCTTTAACACCACGCCAAGCCTCTCAGCGCCATTCCTGAAAGACTCGTCCAATTCCTGCGCCGAACCTTTAAGCGTACACCCGGGATAATAACTAAATTCCATTGTATTTCCTCTTTATAAGGATAAAACCCATTTATCTCACTTCAGTCCGGACCTCTTGAAAACCTCTTTGACTTCACTCAAATTCCCGGACTTGGGAGGCAACAGATGCAATTTGCCCTTGCGGAACATGTTCCAACCAAGTTCCATATCTTCCATGAAGGTCTTTGTCTTAAACTTGTACATCCCCACAAGGAACAGTTCATAAACCCTGCCGAAACGCTTAACGGTATCCATAAACGCCCTGTGAAAGATAGCCACCTTGGGGTCTGTTATACCAATCTTTCGTCTTAGAACATCATGTCTTATTGGATCAAGCAACGCGGGAACGTCAATCCCGTTGGGACACCTTGCGCCGCATGTGTGACAGGTCAAACACAACCATATACTCTTGGACGCCACTATCCTGTGTCCACCTCTCCCAACACCGCCAGACGAACAAGCTGATGCGGTAAAAGGTCCATCTCCGGGGCCACGGGACACCCCGCTGAACACTTGCCGCACTGATAACACTGATTGATCACAGAAATTAAATCACCCGCCATTGGCGAATTCTTTAGCGAAGTGGCCATGTTTGCCTGGAGCATTTTCTTCTCCTGTTTAGAAGCGATATATTTCCTAATTTTGTGTTCTGATTCGATCTCACTATGACAATAAAGAACGCCTCCCATTTGGGCTCAGAGCTAAGAAGCCTCCTTGAGGAGCAAGGCGTCGATTTCAGCGAAGACTTGGTCGTCTCTAAAATGCTGAAGATCGATAGCATTACCCGGACAAACAGACGAACATATCCCGCATCCCTGACACAAGGCAGGGACAATTTCAGCCTTATGATCCTCATTGATGAACGGCGCGCCGTACGGACAAAGCCTCACACACGTTAGGCAAACTGCGCACTTTTCGGGGTCAACTTTGGATATTACGCCGGATATTGTTAACTGTTCCTGACTGACGAGTATTGAGGCCCTTTGAGCAGCGGCTGTCGCCTGTGCAATAGATTCATCAATCGGTTTTGGATAATGAGATAGTCCGCACATGAAAACGCCTTCTGTTGTAAAGTCAACCGGCCTAAGTTTCATGTGAGCTTCAACAAAGTAACCGCTGGAATTCACCGTGACTTTGAATAGTTGCCCGATCTGTTTGTTTGTTTCAGCAGGGTCTATGGCTGCGGCCAGTGTGACAAGATCGGCCATGATGGTGATGTCCTGATCAAGCGCGGGATCTTTCACCGTAACCTTGATTTTGTCTCCCGCTACCTCGCAGACAGGCTTGTTTTCAGGGTCAAAACGTACAAATATTGCGCCGGCCTTTCTTGCTTCAGTGTAAAACTTTTCAAGTAATCCATAAGTTCTCAGATCTCTGAAGAGTATATAAATCTTGACGTCCGGATTTATCTCTCTGAGACGACCAGCAAGACGGACTGACCCCGAACAACAGACTTTGGAACAATAGGGGCGTTCCTCATCTCGTGAGCCCACACACTGTATGAACACGGCGTTCTTGACATTCTTCAGACTGGGGTCGCCAGCTAATATTCGTTGTTCCAGGGAGTGCTGAGTCTCGACTGCCTTGCTTTCTCCGAACAGATATTCCTTGGGTTTTGATTCAACAGCGCCCGTAGCAATTATTGCGGCCCCAAATTCAATGTCTTTTCCATTCCCATCACCATTTAAGATTGTGCCTTTGAAATGCCCAACGTGTCCTGAAAGGTTTGTGAACTGGGCTTTCTTGAAGACCGTAATCTTAGGATGGTTTTCAACCTTCCTTACCAAATCGTCAACAAATGGTCTGACAGGCTCACCCTGAATTGTCCGTTCGATATATAAAGCGTTTCCCCCAAGTTGATCCGTTTTTTCCACCAGATAGACCTCGAACCCCTGATCGCCAAGGTTCAGAGCCGCTGCCATACCTGAAACTCCACCACCCAAAACTAGGGCTTCGTGAACAACCTCCATCTTGGATTTCTGCAATGGAGCGAGGCGTCTCGCGCGTGCGATCGCCATTCTAGCCAGGTCCATAGCCTTTTCCGTGGCGGACGGTTTGTTTGAGGCATGAACCCAAGAGCATTGGTCTCGAATATTAGTCATTGTGAAGAGGTACGGATTCAAACCGGCCTTTTCCATGGTCAACTGAAACATCGGTTCATGTGTTCTCGGACTGCACGCTGAGACCACCACGCGGTTCAAATTGTGTTCTTTAATAATTTCCAGGAACTGTTCTTGTGTGTCCTGAGAACAAGTGAACAGCTTTTCGTCGGCGAACACGACATTAGGGAGATTCCTAACATGTTCCACCACTCTAGGGACATCAACAACGTTGGCAATATTTATTCCACACCGGCAAATGAAAACACCGATTCGCGGCTCTTCCCCTGAGACGTCTCTTTGTGGTGGAAACTCCTGTTTCGTAGCCAGAGTATTACGAGCCGAAGTCAGAAGTTTTGATGAAGCTCCGGCTGCCGCAGAAGCCTCCATAACTGTTTGGGGAATGTCTTTAGGCCCTTGGAACATGCCCGCGACAAATATTCCATCCTGATTTGTTGAAACCGGTTCAAAAGAAGATGTGGCGCAGAATTTCGATTCGTTAAGACTGATGCCGAGTCTGTTGGCAAGCTCTATTGATTGTTCGGAGGTCTTAAGTCCCACCGCAAGAACAACCATGTCAAAAGTTTCGGTAACCAGTTTTTGTTCTTCATCCAAAAAAGTAATTTGCAGGTTATGGGTTAACGGGTCTTCGACAACCCTACTGACCATTGATCTTACGAATCGAACCGCTCCGGAATTCTTAGCTCTTTCATAGTATGCGTCGAAATCTTTCCCGTAAGCCCTGATATCCATGTAGAAAATTGTCGGCTCAATATGAGCGTCATGCTCTTTTGCTATTACAGCTTCTTTGATGGATGCCATACAGCATATCGAGCTGCAATGCGGCATACCTTTTTGTGAGTCTCGTGACCCGACACACTGGATCCAGGCGACCTTCTTTGGGTGTTGTCCATCGGATGGTCTCTTGACTTCACCAGCGTTCGGTCCGGATGCGCTGAGCATTCTCTCAAATTCCATATTTGTCAGGACATTCGGCGCCGTGCCGTAAGAAAACTCACCTCGAATCTTGCTCGGGTCAATCATTTCATAACCGGTCGATAAAATGACCGAACCTACTTCCACATCGAGGAACTCATGTTCCATGGAATGGTCTATAGCTTGGGCAGGGCAAGCCTTCACACATTCCATACATTCGGAACAGACTCCACAGTTGAGGCAACGATTCGCTTCCCTTTGAGCTTCTTCTTCGGCGAGGGCTAATTCAACTTCGTCAAAGCCTTTACGTTTAGACGCCGGAATCTCGGGGTTGATCGCTCTTGGTTCGCTCTTAAGTTCTTCTGAAATGGGGGGATACTCAGGATTTTCAGGAAATTTAGTTGGCCGTCCTTCTGTCAAGTCCATGCCATTGATGTATCGGTGGATCGATTCCGCGACCTCTTTCCCGGCCGCTACGGCCTCCACAACTGTGGCCGGGCCTGAAACAGCGTCCCCGCCTGCAAATACGCCCTCTATTGAAGTGGCGAAGGTGACTTTGTCACATTCGATGGTGTTCTTTCTGGTTTGCTCTAATGCTCCGGCAGCGTCCCAGAGACCAGGATCGATCATCTGTCCGATGGCTGGAATAATGGTATCCGCGTTAACAACATATTCAGACCCAGCCATAGGGACAGGGCGACGTCGGCCGCTTGCGTCAGGTTCACCCAACTGCATCCTAACCGCTTTGAGTCCTGTGACTTTTCCGCCAGACACTACAACTTCAACCGGCGCGGCGAGAAATTCAATCTTGACGCCTTCATCCAGCGCAGCATGGACTTCTTCTTCAAATGCAGGCATTTCAGCCCTTGAACGCCGATAGAGAATCGTTGACTCGGCACCCAAACGAACGAGAGTCCTTGCAGCGTCAACAGCCACATTGCCACCGCCGATGACAACTGCCTTCTTGATGCCTTCAAATTTCTTTCCAAGGGCGGCGTCTTTCAGGAAATCCACTCCCTGAATCACGCCGGAAGCATCTTCCCCAGGTATGGCCAGTTTAGCGCCTTTCTGGCACCCTACAGCCAGGAAGACCGCTTTGAAGCCCTGATTTTTTAAATCATCGATACTGAGATCTTTTCCGAGAGCTGTATTGGTTTTGGCTTCCACGCCAAGGCTCAGGATGTGATTAATTTCTTTTTCAAGAATGTCTCTTGGTAATCTGTATTCAGGGATTCCCACTCGCAGCCATCCACCCAAAACTGGCGCTGCCTCTAAAATACTGGTTTTGTATCCCTTCAGTGCAAGATAATAGGCTGCGGACAAGCCCGCTGGGCCGGAACCAATGATTGCGACCTTTTCATCACGCGGAGTAATCTCCGGGATAGCGAGTGTGGAGTAATCGACCTGATCAGCCGCGTATCGCTTCAATTTGCATATCGATATGGGTTGATCTTTTTCCGCGCGTCTACACGCCTTTTCACAAGGATGCGGACAGACTCTTCCGAGCACCCCGGGTAACGGCAGGTTCTGGTATATTAACTCAACTGCTTCCTTGTATTTTCCTTTTCCAATTAGCGCTACATAGCCCTGAACGTTAATGTGCGCCGGGCACGTCATAACGCACGGGGCCCGATCAACTTTATCGATGACAAAAGTTTGCGGTATAGTCTGAGGGAATAATCGATAGGCTGCGGAGCGTTTGCTCAGGTCTTGGTCAAAAGCGTTAGGTACTTTAACAGGGCAAGCTGTGGCGCAATCACCGCAGGCTTTGCATCGGTCTCTACGAACATATCGAGATTTCTGTTTTATCCTAACCTTGAAACGCCCGGCGGTTCCTTGGATATCGTCAACCTCACTATAGGACAGAAGTTCTATATTCGGGTTTTGGCCTACCGCAACCAATTTGGGAGAAAATATACAGGTGGAGCAATCGTTTGTGGGGAAGGTCTTGTCAAGCTGAGCCATCCTTCCACCGATACCTGTCTGACTTTCAACCAGGTAAACCTTATAACCCGATTCCGCCAGGTCTAATGAGGCCTGAACACCTGCTATGCCGCCTCCGACGACAAGAGCGGCGCCTACGACATCCTTCGGTTGGGCCATAATTATCTCACTTTCCCAATTTTGTTATTTGTTTTTGGATGAAGAATTATATCTTTTTTTATCAGCATGATCTCTGACTGTCAACTGTTCACGGCTAAACATTTGATTCATTAGTTCTTGATGATTCAATGCTTTCCCGAATCGATTTACGAATCCGCGACAAGAATTCCCAATTCACCTCCGGTGTTGCTACAGGCAGCAAAGAACAGTTTTGGAAAAGAGGTTCCAGATCGATTGGATAATGACTTGCCTGAACGGATTTAGACCATAACGCTGAACCGGGAATCGGCGAATATTCAGCCAATTTAGGATATGTCCCTGCTTTGAGCGCCATTTCCACATCATTCTCGATCTGAGAGATTGTCTGATCCGGAAGCCCTACCAGAAGATAAACCCCGATATCTCGCTGCTCGAATCCCGCCTTTTTTAAGTGGTCCACCGCTTTGAGAAAATCGACCCACGTGGTCTTCCGTCCCGAACGGGTGTGAAAATCGTCGGACGTGCTTTCAAGACCCAATCGGACAGTTTTGAAGCCCGCCCTTTTCATCGACAAGGCCACTCTAGGATTGATCTCAGATACATGGAGCCCATTAGGAGTATGCCATTTCAACTTAGGCTTGAACGATTGGAATGCGTCAAGAATCACGAGAGCATGATCATTTGAATTGCAAAGAAAAGCGTCATCGTAAAGAGTAATTTCATCAATCTCATATTTGAGAATAGCGGCTTCGATTTCCTGAATGACCTCCTTTGGATCGCGACGACGATACATAGGTTGAATAATTCTAGATGCGCAATAAACGCATCGATACGGGCAACCTCGAGAGGTCAATAATGGGAGAAATCTAACTGATCTCAATAGATCAAGATCAGGTGTAAACTGTATCGGTGGACTTGACTTGTCGAGCCCAGGACGGAATCCTGTCCGGCGAAATAACGCTTCGGTCAATTCCAACTCACCGGGGCCCGGCAAAACTTCGTCAACCCGAATCGATCTCGTTGCATGTTCCGGCATTAACGAAGCGTATATTCCTCCCAGCAACAGCGGAACACCTGCAAACACTTCTCTTAGCAAATCAACTGTTTCTGCTAAACCTGCATACCAGTAAGTCATTAGACTTGTAATCAATATGGCTTGCGGGCGTTCCAAT
>JAPLJJ010000129.1 GCA_026388665.1 Deltaproteobacteria bacterium | reverse complement strand
GGAGACAGTATGACAATTGGAACATTTCTCGAGGGAATGGTGGTGGCAAGTATTACAGAACTGAACCCTTGGTTCATGACCCTTGTGATTGTATGGAACTCCTTTCATTCTTGAACCGGGAATAGCGCCATTCTTACCGTCAGATTGGTCAGGCAATGACAGGTCCATAACGTTTTTCTGACCGCGCTCCAAGCGAGGTATTCCTGCAATTTCCTGGACAGGGATTTCCTTGTGTTCTCCATGACATCCTTTGCAGTCGATAGGCCCGGTCTTTTTCTCCTCCAATTTGACCTGCTTGTCCCCTCCAACCTTAAGAGATTCCTTCACATTCTGGTCTGTCATTTTCATATGGCATCCAATGCAGGCGGAATGAGCAACATTTTTCATGGAACGAGCGTTCTTTTGATCGCTGGATTTATGGCAGGCTGAACAGGCATTCTCGGTATCTTTTTTGTAGAAAAGTGTCTTTCGCTTCTCATCATAAACGTGGTGGCAAATCTCGCATTTCTTTTCAGGCGTACTGACCCCGTCCAAGATTTCAACTTTCCCTGCAACATTGAACTTTGAAGCGTCTTTAAGTTTACTGACGGATTCCGAGTGCTTTGTATGGCGAGCGTAATTGAATATCGGTCTCCAAGCCCAGGAGATTGCTCCGGGCTTGGTTCTCTTATCATGACATTTCCCACACAGACCTATCTTGGGTCCGGATTTCTTGCCTTCCGAGAGCATCTTCTTGTGACAGTTGACGCACTCAGTATGGTAGGCATACATGATCTCGCTTTTATCAGTCGTATCAATAGCGGCTTTGGGGAACTTGAATACCCGAATTTCAGCGTTGCCAGAGTGCCCGCTTGTTTCTTTGACGACGTGGCAACCAGCGCAATCATCTGTATTCTTTTGTTTCAATGCATTTGTGTGCCGATCGTGATCAAAAGCTACGGCGGGACGATCTAGGGATTGAGCGCTCCCCTTATGGGCAATAGTGATCGGGAGCTTGACCGTGTGTTCTACTATCTGGCCTTCGGGGGACTTGGAGTGGATAAATCTTGTCCCGCCGATAACTATCATAAAACTAAGCCCAAGCAGAATCCCGGCTGTTCTGAGATTGATCCTATACATGAATCCACTCCCTTTTCCGGCTATTTTTGGGATCTATAACCATTTAACTATTAACCTTTAAGTTCTTCAGGTACTTCCATTACTTCCATGAGTATCTCGCTGAAGAATTTTACGTGCATTCCAAGTTTATAACCACTAATTATGTCTTCGATGCCACTGTGGCAGTTGTGGCAGGGTGTTATAACGATCTTCGCCTTTGTAGCCGCGAGTTGTTCCGCCTTAACGCGATTTCCTTTAACCCTGGATGGTTTCCACGGCGGTCCGCAGTTGATAACCCCACCCCCTGCTCCACAACAATAATTGTGCTCGAAATCCGGTTCCGGCGGCGTAAAGTCATCACATGTAGCCTCAATTATTTCTCGAAGTTTCTGACCCAATCCTCTTGCTCTGACTATGTTGCACGGTTCCTGGACTGTGACTGGGGTCTTAATTTTTCTAGCGATCTTTATTTTGCCGGTAGTGATAAGTTCATGATAAAAATCAACAGCATGAATAAGAGGGATTGGGGGTTGCCGCCAGCCTAACCACTTTGGTCCATCGTAGGCGGCCCCTCTGAAAGCATGCCCACATTCTCCCATTACGATCCTTCTTACCTTGAGTTTGAGCGCCGCCTCATGATGATATCTTTCCACTCGGCCCATGATCTCAAAATCACCGGAAAACATTGCCATGTTGCTGTTATCCCATCCGTCAAACGACGGCATGGTCCAGTCAACTTTCGCTACAGCCATGATTTGAGCCATATTGCCGATTAGTTGAGCAAGAATCTTGGGTTCAGGAGCTATGACCGAATAAAAAACATCAGCCCCTTCTTTGTCCAAAGGTATGCGAGCTGTCTTTATCTCCCCTTTGGCTTCCTCCTCCTGCCACTGAAGAGTGTCAATCCACTCGTCCTGTTTTACCCACATCTGGTTCATGGTGACCGAATGACTATTGACAGTATCTTGGAGGAACTGTGGGACCATGCCCAATTCGCTACAAATCCGTCTAACTACAAAGAGTAAGTAGGCTATGTCTATACCGAACGGACAGTACATGCTGCATCTTCGACAGACATTGCATTCCGTGTGAGCTATCCTCGAACACTCCTTAAGAAATTCAGGAGCCAAGTGACCTTTTCTCTTCACTATTTGCCATAGAGTCTGCCGGACCTTACCGACCGGCGAAAATCGTGGATCTCGATCATTGGATAAAAACCAGTGACAGGCGTCCGAACACAATCCACAATGTACACAGGTTTTC
>JAPLJJ010000201.1 GCA_026388665.1 Deltaproteobacteria bacterium | reverse complement strand
TTTCAAACATCACTACTATTTGCCAACGACCAATCAACACGTAAAATGCCGGATGGGATGCGACTCAAGTATGGACGTCAACCAGATTCGGACGGCATTGTTATCATCGGCAAGCGCTGATGTCAAATACTGAATTAAAAAATACAAAAAAAATTGTTTCCTGTGACTCAATAGAGTATAAAGAGAAGTTTAAGGGCGTGACAGTTTCTCTTCCCCGTTATTATAACGGTATGCAAGGTTGTGAGAGATAATTCGTAGGAGTACAGATATGCCGAAAATGAAATCATGCCGAGGAGCAGCGAAAAGATTCACGGTTTTAAAAAGTGGTGGAATAAAAAGGAAAAAGGCCTATCACAGCCATATCTTGACCTGTAAATCGACGAAGAGGAAAAGAGGCTTGAGACAATCCGGATACATCAGCCCCGAGGATGCCGCGCAGATAAGGAGATTACTGCCTTACGGTTGATGTCCTGTGAGGTGATTTAATTCAAAGGAACCGTAAACGGGCTCAGATTCGCGAAACATTGAAACATTGCGAGCCTTTGTTGATGACAAGCGCTTAAGGAGTTAATCATGCCGAGAGTAAGATGTTCGCCTGCGAGCAGGGCGAGACGTAAGAAAATATTAAAGGCGGCCAAAGGATATGTCGGCGGCAGAAGCCGGACCTTGAAAATGGCCAAGGAGACCGTTGAAAGGGCTCTTTGTTATGCATATAGGGACAGGAAAGTTCGTAAAAGAGATTTCAGAAGTTTATGGATAACCAGAATCAATGCCGCCAGCAGGCTTAACGGACTTCCTTACAACCGATTGATGGAAGGTCTGAAAAAGGCCGGACTCGAATTGGATAGAAAGATTCTCGCAGACTTGGCCGTCGCGGATCCTGCGGTTTTCTCAGGAATCGTTCGTCAAGCGGAACAGGCTTTACAAGCCTGAGCTGATTTAAGCCTCGGGGCAAACCATCCGGTCTCTTAGCCCCCCTACTCGCATCTGACCGGTAAGATTTTAGGGACATGAAGCGGTCTTAACGACCGTTTTTTTGTCGGTCACCGATGAGTTTTTATTGTTAGTCCCGATCTTCGGCGTAGCCTGTTTTCGAATGGTTTTTCAGAAAGGACGCCTAAGGCATGAAAGAACAGCTAAATTCACTCAGAGCTTCAACCATTAAGCTTGTAGCTGAAATTGTGGACCCCAAGGCCCTGAACGAGACCCGCACAAAAATACTGGGTCGAAAAGGCGAGTTAACGGCTATTCTTAGGGGGTTGAAGGATGTGCCGATTGAAGAGCGTTCTGCTGTCGGTCAGCTCGCCAATGAGATTAAGACAGAACTGGAAACAGAGTTTGATCGTAAAGAGACGCGTCTGCGAGAAGACCTGGAGCGCGCTCAACTTGCTCTTGAATCTATCGATGTGACGTTGCCGGGAAGACGGACTTTGCTGGGCCGGTCTCATATTCTCAATCGTGTGACTCAAGAACTGGTGGAAGTGTTCTCCGGCCTGGGGTTCCAGTTAGCTGAAGGTCCGGAGGTTGAAATTGATTATTACAACTTTGAAGCCCTAAACATGCCCAAGAATCACCCTGCTCGTGACATGCAGGATACCTTCTATTTTTCTGAAAACGTCCTTTTGAGAACACATACATCACCGGTTCAAATTCGCACTATGGAAAAACGTCAACCTCCTGTCAGGGTAATTTGCCCCGGCAAGGTTTACAGACGTGACGCGGATGTGACGCATTCCCCAATGTTCATGCAGATTGAAGGGCTGTGGGTTGATAAGAGAGTTTCCTTTTCAGATTTGAAGGGGGTCTTGACTGCGTTTACCCGTGATTACTTCGGAGAGAAATTGGGATTGCGTTTCAGGCCCAGCTTTTTTCCGTTCACTGAGCCGTCAGCCGAGGTGGATATTCAATGTGTAATTTGCGGTGGATCAGGTTGTAGAACTTGTTCATTTACGGGCTGGCTGGAAATTCTCGGGGCAGGCATGGTAGACCCGGCCCTGTACAAATTTGTGAATTATGACCCGGAAATTTATTCGGGTTTTGCTTTTGGACTGGGGATCGAAAGAGTCGCCATGCTCAAGTACGGAATCCCTGATATTCGATTGTTTTATGAAAATGATATTCGTTTCTTGAGCCAGTTTTAAAAAAAGCCCTGGGTTTCCGGGAGTCTCATCTTGTCTCTTGATTGTGACGCCGGAATCCTGGCGTTACTCCTTTCTAAAACATTGCCTTGAACGATAATTTTTTTTGAGAGGTGAAGAGCTATGCTCATCAGCTTAAATTGGCTGAAGGAGTTTGTGGACGTTGATCTTGAGCCGGAAGAAGTCGCTCATCGTCTCACCATGGGAGGCATTGAAGTAGAAGCTATAACCCGTGTGGGTTTCGATTTGAAGCCATGTCTCACAGCAAGAATTGAAAAAGTCTCGCCGCATCCTAACTCGGATAAGTTGAAACTCGCTATGATCAGTCTTGGAAACAGAAATGAGACGGTCGTATGCGGCGCGCCCAATACAACAGAAGGTCAAGTAACGGTGTACGCGCCGCCGGGAGCGGCGCTTCCTTCCGGGGTTACGGTAGGTCATAGAGCCATCAAGGGGATAGAATCACCCGGGATGTTATGTTCTGAGAAAGAGCTTGGCCTAGGTGAGGACGCATCGGGAATTCTTGTCTTTGAGGGAGAAATACGTGCAGGACTTCCTTTAAGCGTTGCCTTCCCTGATATTGAAGATGTAATCCTCGAAATTTCAGTGACTCCAAATCGAGGCGATTGTTTGTCCATCATAGGGGTAGCAAGAGAGATTGCGGCTCTCACGCAAGAGACCTTCGGGATGCCGGAATTCCGGCTGCGAGAATGTTCTCGGGATATCAATGATGAACTCTCGGTCGAAGTTCCTGATTTCGATTTGTGCCCGCGTTATGTGGCTAAAATGCTTGATGACGTCGTGGTGAAGCGTTCTCCTTTCCCCTTCAGATTGAGGTTATATAGGGGAGGGGTGAGACCGATATCGAATGTAGTCGACGCGACCAACTATGTCCTCATGGAATGCGGCCAGCCCTTGCACGCTTTTGATTATTTGTCTCTGGGAGGGCGAAAGATAGTTGTCCGACGTTGTGACGCCAATGAGGTATTCCAGACCTTGGACGGCGTTGAGAGACGACTTCCGGAGCATTCGCTCATGATACGGGACGGAAAAAAATCAGTAGCGCTTGCGGGAATCATGGGAGGATTGAATTCAGAAATTAAGGACTCCACAACCAAAGTTGTTATTGAAAGCGCATGTTTTGAACGTTTTGGGGTAAGACGAACCGCCAAGACTTTGGGCATGTCTACTGAAGCTTCGTTCAGGTTTGAAAGAGGTGTTGATCCCGATGGATGTGTCTGGGCCGCAAATCGAGTGGCGCATCTTATTCAGGAATTGTCGGGCAGTAAAATCCTAAGTGGAATTATTGATGTTTATCCCAAGCCGATTGACCGTGACTTGGTTAGAGTGCGTGCGGCAAAGGCCAGGAATACTCTGGGCTTGGATATCTCTTCAGAGAAAATGAAATCCTATCTGACGAGATTGGGAATTGATGTTCGTGATGCTGATGATTCCCCTGAGGATTTTGAATGTGTTTCTCCTAGTTGGAGATGGGACCTGGAAAGGGAAATAGACTATATTGAAGAGATAGCTCGTATTCACGGTTTTCAGAATATTCCCGCTACCATGCCCGTTTGTGAATCGGAACCGGACAACACCAAACGTGAATATAACATGACCAACAAGGTCAGGAATCTTATGAACGCTTCGGGTTTCACCGAAATTATCACAATGTCATTCGTATCAGGTGATGCAGGGAAGCCGTTCCTCAAAGACCCTGAAAGTGAAGTTGACCTGGCTCTATTGAATCCTTTGTCCGAGGATTTCGCCGTGATGCGTCGGTCATTGCTGCCAGGGGTTGTTGGCGCGTTAAAACGGAATCTGAATTTCAAGAATGAAAATATACGGTTATACGAAATTGGCAGGACATTTGTTCCTGTTTTGGGGTCCGAGACACCTCTAGAGCATTTGAAACTTACCGGTGCGGCATGTGGGTCGAGGTATCCTGATGTATGGCATTTTAACAGGGGCGAGATCGACATATTCGGAAAAGTTGAAGTTAGACCAGAAGTTGACTTTTTCGACGTAAAAGGCGCGCTCGAAAATATGCTGGGGGGTTTAGGAATAGAAGGGGTTGAATTTTTATCATCCACCGAGAGTTTTATGCATCCAGGTAAGTCAGCGGATCTGTTGGTTAATGGGGAGAAAATAGGCTTTGTGGGTGAGTTATCTCCGGATAAGACTAGAGAAATTGGTTTAAGTAAAAAAGTTCAAATCTTTGACGTGTTTCTAGAGCCTCTTTTTGTTCAGACACGCAAGGATAGAGTTTTTAAACCACTTCCTCGCTACCCTTATATCGAACGAGATCTATCAATTATAGTTGAAGCAAATTGTTCAGAAGATAAGATTAAACTCTTGATTTCACGCTTAGGGCATGATATCATAACCTCAGTGATCCTATTTGATTTATATCGTGGAGAATCGATTCCGGAGGGTCATCAGAGTATGGCGTTCCGGATCCGATATCAGTCTGAGGATCGAACCCTCACCGACGCTGAAGTCGAGGAGGTTCATTCTCAGGTGGCCGCGACTCTCATGAGAGAGTTGGGCGTCACTGTAAGAGAGTGATAAGATTCAGGCTTTTTGCTTTTTTGTTGATTGAGCGATAAGCCGGATCAGCCTTCTAGTTCAGTGCTTGGTGGATTCTCATGTGGAGGGGTGGGTTTGTTATGACCATCGCAATTCCGGAGAAGCAGTATTTTAAAATCGGTGAAGTAAGCGAAATTCTGAATGTTGAGCCTTATGTTTTAAGGTATTGGGAATCAGAGTTCAAGATCCTTAAACCAACTCGCACCAGAGCGAGACAGAGACTTTACCACAAGAGAGATCTTGAGTTACTAGTTGAAATAAAACATCTTCTTTACGACGAGAAGTTTACCATCGCTGGGGCCAAGAAAAGGCTTCAAGAGATGAAGAAACAGGCCGCGGCGGAAAAGAAAGCGGCTAAAGCTCCTAAGGCTACTCGAGTTAAAGAAGAAATTAAAGCTCTTGAGAGTCGCATGGAGACCGCTGCTGCCGATAATCAGGCGGACTACCGTGAACTGTTGCTTGAAATCAAGAAAGAACTTAAAGAGCTGCGAATAATCCTGGAAGGTTAGCCTGCTCATGGACTAATCTGAAAAATCAGGTTTATTAGTTTAAATTTCCTCACAAAAGTTGTCATCAGACCCTGTCGCCTCTCGGTCGGCAGGACGCTTCCAAATATATGAGCAACTTCATTGTTGCTCAGCTCGTCTCTACCGTTGGACTCACTGTCAAATTCTTGCAGTAGAATATTTTCCCGTTGTGGATTCAAAAAAAGCATCCTATCGGTCTACTGGATTGGTTACTTATGTTGCATGTGGGCTAGTTTGAAATTATAAATATATTGTAAGAGTTCGCCTTCAGACTAATTCGGCCAAGGGAGATATTAGATGAGCACTCCAATGCATTGCCCGGGATTCGAAACCAACAAAAGTCTCTCCTCGTTTACCTGTAAATGCCCCAGTTGTGGCACGGAAAAAGAGATTTTCTCCGACGAATTCGATCGGCCGCACACCTGCAAGAATTGCAAACAGCCAATAGACTTTTCGCAATGTTCCATCGAGGGAAGTTCGCCTAAGTGAAGTCAAGACGGAACGGTATTATATCGTATCCCTTAATGATTAGTAACATAGAGCCGGGACGGGGTCTCCTCAAAGAAGATTCGGCGACCCCCGCTCTGAGCCCCTGGTGAGTTACTAGTTCAAAGGCTAATTCGTATGACGCCGCTCGCGAGGTTAGTGGGATAGAATCTCATTTACTAGTGTCTTGAAACATTCACCTCTGTGGAACTCGTTGTTAAACATACCGAACGAAGCGCAACCGGGGGAAAGCAGAATAGTGTCGCCGGATGAGGCTTGATCGAAAAGGGCCAAGACCGCGTTCCTGAGATTGTCAAAAACGCCGATAATTTTACTTTTGGCGCCATGATCCACGAGATCCGAGTATAGGGTCGGGGTAGCAGTTCCTTCCAGCAGAGCTATCTTGAAAGCCCTTCTGGATGCCATCTCCGCGAATGGCCCGAGATCGAGTTTTTTGTCCGCTCCCCCTGCAATAAGAAAAATCCGTTCAGCCTGCACTGAATTAAGGGCCATGATACCCGCTATAGGAGTGGTACTCGTCGAATCATTTATGAATCGGATTCCATCCTTGGAACCAATGGGTTCCAGTCGATGTTCAACCCCATCAAAGTCCTCGACTGTCTCCCGAATCGTTTCATCAGGAATTCCCAATCTTTTTGATAATCGCCAAGCAGCAGCCACATTGGAAAGGTTGTGCTTTCCAGGTATCTTGAGACGTAAGTCTGATGGTGGATCAGCACAGGAAAAAAAATCTCTACCCGCTGGGGCTTCATCATAGAGGCTCCTGGTGTCTGTCTGATCACCATTAAAAAGACAGAAATCGGTGCCTTTTTGATACATGTAGACAGCTTTCTTGTCCCAGATGTATTCTTCCATGTCCTTGTAACGATTTAAGTGATCAGGATAAATATTGGTGAAGATAGAAGCTCGAGGGGAA
>JAPLJJ010000285.1 GCA_026388665.1 Deltaproteobacteria bacterium | reverse complement strand
TAGAGACATAGGTTCCGCTACGGTCAGCACGGAATGTAGAGGGTCTGTGCAGTTCGATAATGACCATTTCGGTTGGGATGCTGTATGGCTAGGAAGGGTTTACATGCCGATGAACTGTGGCAGGTATGGCTATCTGGAAGGCGGATATCGATGGTATGTTTTGGAAACAAGCCAACCGACGGATTATGAAAAATTAAGCCTGGCAGGACCGACCGCCGGGATTGGTTTGATCTTCTAGTTAGTCTTATCCTCCAAATGAAGGGTGTATTAATTCGACTCGGTCACCTTCTTTAACGAAGCTTGTAAGAAAGTTTTTTCGATGGATGAATCTACCGTTAAGCTCGACTATAACCGCAGGATCGTCTTCTTGATTCAGTTCAAGGAGTTCCTGGATGGTCAGTGTCGATGCGTTGAAATCTTCGGGGTATCCATTTAGTATGAATTTCACTTTATTCCTCACCGGAGACGCTGAACAAATGAAATGTCGGCGCACAAGTTACGATATGATCTGGGCTCCTTCGTAGATTCTGAATGTCCTCCGGATTTAATCAAGCGGCGCCTTGAATTTACCTTAGTCTTAAAAATAGTTGAATTAAATATGAAAGCCGGTGGAAAGATAAAAACATTTCCGCCGGCTTTTTTCATTGAGGTGCCAATTCACATTGAGCTAAACAGCGCTAAACGCCCTCAGCCTTCTTTTTTAGCGCCATAAACAATCTTTCAGATGTTACCGGAAGTTCATTAATTCGAACACCGGTAGCATCGTATATCGCGTTAAGTATCGCAGGTATTGTCGGCATTATAGCGCCTTCACCCACTTCTTTTGCGCCATAAGGACCATTTGGCTCATTTGATTCGACAATAATCGATCGAACATTAGGCATGTCCAGAGCTGTGGGGATCTTGTACTCTCCTAGCGATGGGTTCAGAATTCTACCTCTGGAGTCAAATTTCACTTCTTCAAACAGACATTCGCCAAGCCCCATGGACAGCGATCCCTGCATCTGTCCTTCAACCGACATTTTGTTTATGGCCAAACCGCAATCGTGAGCGTCGGTCATGTTGTCAACGGTTATCTCACCGGTCTCGAGGTCCACTGAAACTTCCACGATCTGTGCGGAACATCCATACGCGGGAGAGGTTCCGACTGCGGCGCCTTTGTATGAACCTCCAAGTCGGTGTGGTTTGTATTTGCCGGTACCAACTATTGTTCCGGCTTTCAGAAACGCCATTCTGGCAGCCTCTCGGAATGTTAGGTATTCTCCCGAAGGTGGATCTGTCCAGCCTCTGTGTTCTTTTATATAACCTGATCGTATTTTTTCAAAATTCCCTGGGGCCCCATCGAATTTCACGATTCCATCACCAAATGTTATCGACGACGCCGGGATCCCCAATTCTTCGGCTAGAAAACCAGCTATCCTGCTCTTAATCTCTTCTGCAGCCTCTTTTGTGGCGTGTCCGGTCATCAGGGTTTGTCTGCTGGAGTATGCGCCGAGATCTACACTGTAATCGGTGTCTCCCGAGTACACACGAACTTGTTCAAGTGTTATTCCAAGAGTCTCAGCCGCAATCATGGCCATTGCAGTGTCAGATCCCTGGCCTATTTCAGCCGACCCGGTGAATACGTTGGCTACTCCCCCGTCTTCGCTCAGTTTTATGACCACAGTGGAATGATATGTGTCTGATCGGTAAATTGGATAACCCGCTCCGGAAACGAAAAATCCGCAAGCCATACCGATACCTTTACCTTTTGGCAACTTCCCCTTTTTGTTATTCCAATCAGATCCGTTTCGGATAGTTTCAATACACTCTTTCATCCCAAGACTCGACATATCGAGTTCATTTACAGTAATGTCACCGGCTGTCATGATGTTCTTCAGCCGCATGTCCACCGGGTCCATTCCGATCTTCTCCGCTGTCATATCAATCAATTGTTCGAAACAAGCCCTGTGAGCTACCCCTCCATGCCCTCGTTGCGCCCCACACGCGGGTTTGTTCGTATAGGCTCGATAACCATCATATTTCATAGCCTTTAACTTGTACGGTCCCCCAATTAGAGAGCCCGAGTAATAAACTGTCGCGATACCAAAGCTGGTGTACGCGCCCCCATCAAGGACCGCTTTGTTTTTCACGGCTACCATGGTCCCGTCTTTCATCACGCCTAATGACATCTCCGCGTAAAACTGGTGCCTGGCGCGGCTATGCAGAAAAACCTGTTCCCGGGAATATGTCATTTTAACAGGCTTGCCGGTGATCTTCGAAAGGAGACCGCAACTCATTTCAAGAGGCGTAGCCTCGCATTTGGGTCCAAAACCCCCTCCTACATAGGGTTTAACCACCCGAACGTTTCCCACAGGAATTTGCAAAGTCATTGCAACAGTTCTCATCACATAGTGAGGAACCTGGGTAGAGGTGTATAGAGTCAGTTGTCCGGATGTGTCGTATACGGCCAGACACGAATGTGGTTCGATAAATGCGGCGTCCTGGCGCTTGTTCAGGAAAGTATGATTAACGACGAGATCGCAGGATTCGAGGGCCGCTTCCGTGTCTCCGAATTCTTGATGAACCTCAGCGTTCAGATTACCTGGAAATTCATCATGTAACTGGGGCGCTCCATCTTTCATCGCATCAAACATATCAAATACGGCAGGTAGTTCCTCGTAATCGACCTTGATCAAAGACAGCGCTTCATGGGCCGTCGCGAGGTCACTAGCCGCCACCGCCGCGATTTCATCGCCGACGTATCGGACCTTTTCATAAGCGAAAAGGGTTTCATCATATCTGGCCGGAGACACGCCATATTTGATTAGGCCGGCTTCCTTAGCTGTCACGACTGCTTTTACGCCAGGCAACTTTTTGGCTTTGGATGTATCAATGTGTGAAATCCTGGCGTGAGCTAGAGGACTCTGCAATATGGCTGCATATAACATTCCCGGCATTTTGAAATCATCAGCGTATTTGGCCTGGCCGGTGGCCTTTGACAATGCGTCTATTCTCGGCGCTCCCGTGTTTATAACTTTGTAATCGCCCATCTCACAACTCCTCTCTGCCTCTAATGACATTCGCCGCTTCCCCTATCGCCTCAACAATTTTCTGATATCCGGTGCATCGGCACAAATTTCCCGAAATAGCCGTCCTGATTTCCGGTTCAGTAGGGTTAGGTTTTTCATCGAGCAGCGCCTTGGCTGACAGAATCATCCCCGGAGTGCAGAATCCGCATTGAATAGCTCCCTTGTTCACAAAAGCCTGTTGCAAAGGATGCAAATTCCCGTTTTCAGCAAGACCTTCGATTGTCAAAACGTCGCTGCCATTTGCTTGAACCGCCAGGACCAGGCAGGAGTTCACGGCCTTGCCGTCAAGTATCACAGTGCATGCTCCACAGTCGCCAAGACCACAACCGTGTTTAGTCCCTGTCAAACCCAGATCATCCCTCAGAAACTGAACTAGGGTTTGATTAGGAGAAACAGCGGCTTCTACGGGCCCACCGTTTATCGTAAGCTGTATTATTTTCTTCATAGTTCGTTCTCCGGAGAAACGAGATTCTTTGAAAAGCAAAAAGGTTATGGGAACTCGAACTCACATGGATGTCGCCTGATTCGAGCTTTTCATCGGAACGCCGTCTAAGGCTTCCACCCAAGAGCCCTCTCGTGTGCCTGTTTCAAGGCTCGTGATGTCAGCGTCTCAATCATCAGACACCTATACTCCATTGTGCCTCTGTGGTCGGTTATCGGTTGGCACAAGCCTACTCCAATAGCGCCAGCTTCCGCGAAAACCTTTTCCGAGGGCTGTCGTCCGATAAGGAATTCCTCTGCTGCGAACGCTCGTACAGGAGTGGGGGCAACAGCGCCCAACGCTATTTTTGCGTCTACGATCAGGCCTTGAGGTTCTTGCAATGTTAGTAAAACAGCCACATTCACCATCGAGATTTCCAGAGTTTTTCGAGCGCCTAATTTTATATAGGCCCCGCCGCTCCAGGGGGCTGGTGTCTCCACAAAAAGGCTTACCAGAAGTTCGTTGGGTTCGATTACAGTCTCGCCCGGTCCACGGAAAAACTCACCAACTGGGATTTCCCGCTCACCATGCGTGGATTTCAATTTTAATGTAGCGTCTAAAACCATGCAGGCTGGCGGAAGATCTGCAGCAGGTCTCGCGTTAACCAGGTTCCCACCGATAGTGGCCCGATTTCGAATGACCGGGGCTCCCAACCTACCGGCGGCAAGTGCAATCGGAGTGAACCGGTCACAAATTAATTCGTTCTTTGATAAGTCTGCCGCGGTTGCAGCGGGTCCGATTGTAACCCCATGGTTGTCTCTAGGAATTATCGCGCTGAGTCCGGGCACTTTTCGCAACGATATGAGTTGACTTGGTCTTTCAACCTTGAGTTTCATCCGAACCAGCAGATCTGTCCCACCAGCCAGGACCCTGGCGTTGCCTCCCAATTCTGATAGTAAACGTAAGGCTTCCTCAAGCGTGGTTGGTTCAAAATACTCAAATTTGGGCAGGAGCATGCTCTTTCCCTCCCGTTAAAATAAAGAATAAAATATGTTCAATGTTCAAAACCGAAAAAACATGTTGTCTTTGAGTTATCAAGAGAACAAAACTGCCTTTGGTTGAATTGCAGAAGCCACATAAAAAAATCGCATCGGTTTGGCCGAATGTCGTAATTGTTTTCTGATTCAGCAGGCAAAAGCGCCTCAGAAATTACATCCCGTTAGGAATAGCGTAACCTCTAAATTCTCTTTGTACATGACTTTCTTCGCTGGTATATCTTTCGCGCTACATGTCTGTAACATGAACCTTCACAATAAGCGGGACATTCCTGGAATAAGTGTTCATAGTAACACAATCCCGGACATGCCTGCAAACCAGCGAGGATCCTGTTATTGAGAGGCTTTCTAATAAAACTGGAAACCGGAATATTCACGGAGCCTCCACACTTGTGTTCAAAAACATAAATTCCTTTTGAAAAATCATTTATGCAAGCGCGATAAGCTAAAAGAGAAAGGTCCTCATCCCTGAGACAAGCACTCAATTTATTCCATGTCTTTCCACATTTGGAACACAACAAGGCATCTTCCGGTGATTCTTTCTTTGGTTCTATTGTGGAGCCGTCTGAAGTTTGGTCCGTATCCTCCACAATAGCCTGGATACCGAATCTCTCGAGTTTATCAACCAGTTCTGCTGATACTCGCAGCGCCTGTTCTTTTCGAGCGGTTTCCACATCACCAACGTCTTCAAAAAACGGAGGAACTCGGAAATAGACCCAACCTTTATAGCCACCGAAAGGTGTTCCGTCTGAAGGACGATTGCAAGCCATAACACCCTTGGAGATTTGAGTGTCAACCGGAGACACGATATGATATGAACCGCCGTCCGGCGCAATTCCTATCCAACTTTCGTTTCCTGTTCGAAAACTGAGAGTGGCTCTAAAAATATCCCTAAATTTTATTCTAAGCGTCATCAATAAGAATCGTTCTGTATTCAGAACTATTTGGTTGTAAAATTATCCCTACCTCGAGATAGTGTCAAGGGATAAAACGCCAAGATAATTCCATTGACAATCGATTCTCAAAACTGTACAAAAATTCAAGTTAGTTCATAATGATGAACACAATGCCTCAAAAGAAACAGATTCCTTCTTATCTCCAAATGGGGTCCTCAGTATGAACTCGAAGCAAAAGGCTGTTTCGGTTTCTTATTCTGCGCCAATTGTGTCAAAGGCGATGCGCGTTTTAAAAATGATACTTACAGAATCCGAGAATCCCGGCATAAGTGAAATCGCGTCCAAACTGAAATTGGCTAAATCCACGACGCATGGGATACTGGCTGCCCTCGAAGAAACAGGATGGGTATTACGAGACCCGATTACCCGTAAATATACTTGTGGATTTACTACAAGGAATATAGCGGAAATAGCCTCAGTTCGCATACCATTGGTCGAAATGGCGCGTCCCCACCTCGAAAAACTCAGCCATAAACTTGATGAAGATGTTTTTCTGGGCATGTGTGGTGGTTCTCATCTGCTTATTCTCGATCAAATCGAATCATCCAAAGAACTTAAGATAACCGCAAGGCCCGGCACGCGTTTGCCCCTCTTTGCCGGGGCGGCAGGAAAAATTTTTCTCGCATATCATGATCCTGACGATCTACAGGAAATTCTTCGAAAACGACCACTTCCTCAATTCACGCCTTACTCTGTAACGGACCCTGCTATTTATGTGGAGCAGTTAAAGATGATCAGGGAAAAAGGTATCGCTCAGGATACCGAGGAGTACCTAACCAACGTGAGCGCGATAGCTGCGCCAATATTCCACGGCAAGAAAAACCGGAGACGCATGGTAGCGGGCTTCTGGTTAGTAGGGCTAGATTTGGCCAATTCTCCGGAAAAAATGAGAACGGCCCAAAAATTAGCGCTGGAGACCAGTGAGGCTATATCCCACGTCATAAGCCTGAAGTGAATTTGAAGCGTTTTCAACGATCGACCCTGCGTTTAACCTATACCTTTTTTATAAGGAATTTTTGTTCGATAAAATTAGCTAAGGGGACCGGATCATCAAGGTCAAATACCGGGGTTACTCGGGGGGCGATTGGAGGGTCGCCAGCTATGGCAATCAGATTGTCATCTGTTGAACACAGCATTTCTCTACGAAGTTCACTTCTGAAAACCTCAATCTTGGGGAGGTTTTCTCGCTTATAACCTTCTGTCAAAATCAGATCCACATCTTTAATAAATTTGTCACGCAATTCATTCAGGGAATGATCATGGTCTGAATCCAGAACCATAGCTATTTTCGACGGAGAGGAAATCAGAGTAATGACTGCTCCGGCCTTCTTGTGACGCCAGGAGTCTTTTCCCTCATGATCTATATCAAATGAATGAGCGTCGTGTTTTATGGACCCTATCCTATATCCGCGACGAGCAAGTTCTCGTATCAATTTCTCAAGTAATGTGGTCTTGCCTGTATCTGATTTGCCTACAATAGAAATCATTGGAATCATAAAATTATCCTCTCACTTTTCACAAGTTATTGGGTGAAGCCTGTGGAACCATAGAGTCATGGCTCGAAGCTGTTGAAAATTCATGAAGCAGGTGTTAATCATAATTATCTAAATTTGTAGACGCCGCAACACTGACGTAACATTGGAAAATAAAAACCATTATCAAAATATAGCTGGAGCCAACCATGTCTATCAGAGAAGAAATATTTGACTTAGCCAGAATCACCCACGAAGCCGCAGCGGAAGCAGCTAAACTTTCAATGTCGGTCAAAAGCGCAATTTTAACTGAAGTCGCCCGTAAGATAAAAACCCAAAAAGAAAAATTACAGCAGGAAAATTTAAAGGACGTCAAGTCCGGTAAAGAGAGCGGATTATCAGCGGCTATGATAGACCGTCTCACTCTATCCGATAAAGTCATAAGTCAAACAGTAGAGGGGCTGGAAGAGATTGCCGCTTTTCCTGATCCTGTCGGAGAGATCACAGGTATGTGGATCAGACCGAACGGTATGAAAGTCGGCAAGATGAGGATTCCTCTTGGAGTCATTGGTATTATCTATGAATCCAGGCCAAACGTTACTGCTGACGCTGCCGCTTTATGTCTGAAAGCGGGCAACGCCGTCATACTTAGAGGCGGCTCAGAAGCCTTTAATTCCAATCTTGCCATTGTAAAATTATTTAAGGAAACATTGAAGGAATTCGGAGTGAACGAGGATATTGTAAACCTAGTTCACACGACTGACAGGGAAGCTATTCTCCACTTGCTAAAACTGGAGGAGTTCATAGACCTTATTATCCCCAGAGGTGGAGAAGAACTCATAAGATTTGTTTCTGAAAATTCCAGAATTCCCGTAATTAAGCATTACAAAGGGGTGTGCCACCTGTATGTGGATGAATTCGCCGACCAGGATATGGCGGTTAGAATTGCCATAAATGGTAAGACTCAACGACCGGGTGTTTGCAACGCGCTTGAAACAATGTTGGTTCATAAATCGATAGCGCGGGAATTCTTACCAAAAGTTTCCTCTGAATTGAAGAAATCAGGTGTTATTATAAGAGGTTGTGAAGAGAGTCGACATATCGTGGAATGGATGATCCCGGCTACCGAGGACGACTGGTACGCCGAATATCTCGATCTTATACTCGCTGTCAAAGTCGTAAGTAGTATGGACGAAGCTATCATGCATATTGCCAAATATGGATCACTCCACACCGAGGCTATTGTCACAAAGGATTATGACGCATCCCAGAAATTCTTGAGAGAAGTGAATTCCTCAACAGTTATCGTCAACGCATCGACACGAATGAGTGACGGCTATGTGTTCGGACTTGGAGCGGAAATAGGTATTAGTACTACTAAGATTCACGCGTACGGTCCCATGGGGGTCAAGGACTTAACCACGACGAAATTTATCGTCCTTGGCGAAGGTCAAATTAGGGAATAAAGGTTCCTCCTTTATTCATCATACGGAAGTCGGATAGCATGAAGACTGTTCCGGTAATCTAATCCCGTTTGAGGTAGACCATTGGCAGAGATTCGTAGCACTATTGATATAATGATGGAGCGGACCAGAGGGATGCTCCTGTCAGAGCAGGAAAAACAGCGACTTAAGGAAGAAGAACTGGAAAAGAAAGCTAAGGGCTATGCTCTAAGGTTGCTCGATCCTGCTGGGTCGAATGAATCCGCTCTATCCAGTCTTGGTAATGAGGCCCCAGAGGAGCGGGCAATTCTTGAAAAGCTGGTCTGGAAAGAAATTGTCAGTGGGATTTCGAATGAAGCGCAAATGACATTGTTTTTTGACAGGTTTGGGGAATGGCCATTCGCTAATTCAAGAAGAACGAAAATAGAAGAATTTCGAAAAACATTCCAGAATCAATTGAAAAGCAAAAATAAAGATAAAAAAACTATCCTTGAACGAGCGAAAAAAAAACTGGCTGATGCAGGCATATCAGGCTCAGCAGTGGTTCCAAAGTTTTCGAAAGACATGGAGAGTTCGAGCTTACAAGACCTTATTCAACAATTCAGAAAAGCCCTCTTAGCAGCCTAGCCAGGTATCAGTTCTTTTGAGGATTCAAAAGCTGTGGGCTTCTGTGACGGCCTGTAGCCCTCACATTCTATTTCGCTGGATCGACGATCTTCGGACTGATGAAAACAAGCAGCTCATCGATCTCTTTTGCCTTAGTTTTGTTGCTGAACAGCATACCTACAATTGGTAGATTCATTAGTCCAGGCCAACCTTCACGCCTTCCGTAAGATGTGTCCCTTATTATTCCTCCGATCACGCAGGTTTCGCCGTTCCCCACAGTCATGGTTGTGTGGGCTTCCCTCTCCAGGTAAAGCTCCCCTGTGGTTGGAATGGGATTGGGTTCGTTGTCCGTCACTGTTATTATCATTTTGATTCTTCCGTCCGATAAGATTTTTGGGGTGACCTGAAGTTTGAGATCCACATGAACCAAATGAGAATTGGTCCCCCACTGTGGTGAAGATGTTTGAACGTTCATGACGGAACCGCTCTTTATTACCGCGTTTTTTCCGTTGGAAACTTGAATATTGGGTCGAGCCACCGTACGGGCTTGCCCCTGCGCCTCTCCTATTTGAAGACGAAAATCCAGTTCAGTAATATATTGATTTGCTAGTAGGCCGAATTGCAGCCCTAATCCCATGATATCTCCGATGTTGGCCACATTCGCCGGAAGGTTGATCGCAAGCCGGGAAGGAATTTCACTGGATGTTATGGTCCTGGTCGTTGGTTGTTGAACCCCTTTAATGAAAATTGTCTGCTTCAAGTTAGCGCCGGTTGCAGTATTTGCCGCCACGCCTGACTGGTTGCCTGTTATACCCCAATAACTGGATCTATCTGTCTTCACACCCCCAAACTGATTGTTCCGTCCACCCCAAAGAATACCAAGCCCCCTGCTCCAATCTTTGTTAGCTCTAACAATCCTGCCTTCGATTCGAACCTGGGACTCTGGACAGTCCAAAGACTTTATGATTTTCTTGATCTGTCTGATTCTGTTAACTGTGTCTTTAATGAAGATTAGAGAGTTTTGATCATCAGGCCAAATCACAGACCATTGGTCATTTTGTCGGTCTGATTCTGGGCTATCTGATCGATCTGGTAAGGTTTCGGAACTTTTATCGACATGAGAGTTCGAAGCTTCCCGATTCTGAATTTTCAGATCCCTTTTCTTTTTAGAATTGAGACCAGTGAAAGATCTCTGATTGCTTGAAGATACCTCTGGAAAAATATCCAGAGCGAGGTCCACGCCATCTGATCCATCATAATTCCGGACAAATTCGAGCCCTTTTTTCAGCATAGCCCGGTTATTGGAATTCTCAGAGCATTCACGGTTGAAAAGACATCTTAGAACCCTGGTAATTTCCGATGGAAGCCCATTCCTAATCTTGACAACTTCATAAAATAGACACTTTTTTTCTTTGCCGACCTGAAAACATTCCGGTTCACCAACTCTCTCAGAGACTAATTTCTGCTGAATTTTTCTATTGGAGTCTATTTGTCGTAGGGGGCCAGATGCCTTAGAATCACTATCCTTCGGAGAACCTGCGCGTGAAGATGAGACACCTGAATTCAATTGGGATGAATTCTCAGTTAGTAATAGTGGCTCCGCAGTTCTTTGAGCCAAAGCGACATTGGGGACTATTACGTTTAAGGCAGAAAAAATAATAACAAAAAGTCGAAGCATTTTCCGGTCACCAAGCAGTTGAAAGGCCGAATTTCGCGTCGGTTTCTAATGGCCCCCCCAAGAGACTTAAAATAGCTGGGCCGGATTAGATGTATAAAAATGTAAGCGCCTCAACAGATCCCTAGTTGAGGTTCCAAAACAGCTCCGAAACTGTTCTCAGCAGATTATATCCTGCATCAGTCTCTATTAAATAGCTATGTTCAAGATGTTAGAGCTATTAGCTAATAAAGAGGTTTACCATAATCTCTTTGAAACGACAACAATAAACTGATACGTAACTTTTATTTTTCGTTTCCAGGCTTTTCGCTTCAACAAAAAACATATCCTGCATATAATACGTTCATGGAAACATATCTTGTGACAAAAGTAGTTACAATAGGCGCTCTGCTACTCGCTGTAGCTTTGTATTATTTCCTTTACGAATTCTAAACGATTTCAAAGCCCGGCGCGGATTTTTGAGAACCTCACTCAAAAGGTCCTGAGCATATAGTCCAGGTCCGATTCAGGGTTAAGCGGGCTACGTAGAGATTGCTGATAATCTTCCCATCTGTTCTTGCGATCCCAGCGCCATGATTGGTATGGATCGGGCATCATGCGGAAGTAATAAGGAGCAGGGGGCTTACTCTGTTTCACCGGTGGGGGTGGTTGGTAACCCGGAGGCGCGTAATAATAAGGATAATAGTATGAATAGTACTGCGCGGAAGCTGAGTCATAAAGAGTGGCTGTAAACGCGCAGGCGACAATAAAAAGAAATAGTATCTTCTTCATTAGTAAGGGCTCATTTCCATCCATTGGATGATTTAAGAAGTGGTGCGAGAGGGGGGACTCGAACCCCCATGGGTTACCCCGCCGGATCCTAAGTCCGGTGCGTCTGCCAAATTCCGCCACTCTCGCTCAAAGTTAACTGTCGAAACACTTTCATCGCAGATTATATACTGAAATCCCGCTTCACGCAAACACTACAACAGGTTCTGCTCTCAACAGAATGTTTCAAATAACCAACGAAGCTTAGCCGGTAATCAGTGAGACTCTTTTTCAAAAGCATTCTGGACAGGCAGTTTTCTGTTGTCCTTACCCGTGATAACCTTAAGTGACTTGATTCCATCTGTCTCCACGGTAATAGCGCCATCTCTTCCGGTCCAGAAAATGGTTGCTCCCACACCCTTAAGGCGACCCATTACGTCTTGATTTGGGAGACCTCCGCGTGGGGGGAACTCGGCTGAGATAACGGCTATTTTGGGCAGAACAACCGACAACAGATCGGGGGATGTCGCGCTGGTTTTTCCTCCATGATGAGGGACCTTAAAAACTGTTACAGACAGATTATAACCCGAATTCAGAAGTTCCTTTTCTCCTTCTCTCTCGAGATCTCCTGTCAATAGAGCCGAAAAGTTCCTGTAATCCACACGCGCAACAACAGATGAATTGTTGAGCTTCCTTCGAGCAAAGTCTCCGGGGATAGGGGCTGGATGGAGGAAAGTGATCCAAGTTTCACCAATGGCAATTCTATCGAGAGATGAGTTTGCATTCGAAATCCGGACACCCTGTGATTCAGCGAATGACGACAATTGGATTAAAGCCTTGTCTGAGTCCGGAAGAGGATTCACAAACAAACGGTCGGTTCTGAAGTTTTTCATGGTTGTCAGAGTCCCGCCCATATGATCAGCTTCAGGATGACTGATTATTATGGCGTCCAGCCTTTGAACCGCCTGCCAAAGTAGAAAGGGAGTAATAATGGATTGGCCGGAATCGAAATATGGAGTTTTGGGTCCCGTATCAATAAAGAATCCGGATGTTCCCGGCGGCTTAATGTATGCTGAGTCACCATTCCCGACATTTAGGAACACTACTCTCAATTTGTCTGAACTGTCCTGGATTGCCTGCCCTATCAAAAATGAAACAATAAGAATGGCCCAACTTGAAGCAATTATTAAAGGGCTAAATCTTCTCGGTCTCAAAAGGTAGTAGAACGTTAGGCCTGTTGTGAGAAATGACAGAAACAATCCAAGATACCCGAGGTTAGGAATCTTGATGGTGGAACACGGCAATTTCTCGGTTATCACCGCAATTTTAATGACCAACCAGACACAAAAATCGGCGGTAACCAAAAACAACTGACCGATTTTTGGAATTGCCACCCCGACTAAGGTCGAGATCAGTCCTAGAGACAGTCCCAGAGTTAGAGCGAAGTCCGCTGTTAGATTCGCTACCAAAGAGTAAATCGGAACCGAGTGAAAGATATGAATGATCAACGGAGTTATCGCCATAGTCGCAGCCAGAGATGATACGATCAATGACACGATTGGTCGTTTAACCAGGTCTATCGAGAGAAAGGATTTTTCACGCATCCCACCAAATTTTCCGGTTTGACGAGATTTCATATCGTTTTCAGAGGACCACAGGAGTGAACTGGACAGGGAACTTTCCACAATTAATAAAATGCCGGCCACAGCGGCAAAAGAGAGCTGGAAACTCGGGGTAAAAATTGATAGCGGATAAAATAGGAGAATTATGAGCGCTGCTACCGCCAGAGTATTGAGAGAATCCCATCGACGCTCCGATATTATAGCGATCGCAAACGCGACGCCCATTATTCCGGCACGCATTGCAGGCGGTTTCAGGCCGACAAGCAAGCAATAAACACTTATTGTTGGGATGCAACAAAAAGCGGCAATTTTAGGGAGGGGGACCCACAGCAAGACAATGGGAGCAATCCTGATAATAACTTTAACTAAAAAAAAGGTCATGGCCGCAACAATGGTCACATGCGATCCTGAAGCTGAAAGCATGTGGACGAGGCCACTACCGGAAAAAGCCTTGTTTAATTCACTATCTATTTCCGCTCGATCCCCTAATATTATTCCTTTATGAATGGCTTTGATGGCATTTGCATTTTCAAGGTCAAAGGATTTACCGGCATGTTCATCGATAAAGGCTGACATCGCCTGGCGCAGTCTTGAGAGCAGCGCTGACGGATAAAATTCGTGGCCTGATTTGATAACCGCAATTGCGTCCTGACCACGGGAGTTGACCAACCAGGCTATTCCTTCACTCTTGCAGTCAATCTCCCAGTCGTATTCTCCAGGGTTTCCACGATTTATGGGTGGGCGGACGCTAGATCGAAAAGATATTAGGTCCCCTGACACAAGTGGCGTATGGTTGTCTCGAAGGCTCAGACGCCCGTAACCCGGAAGTTTTCCGGTGCCATGGGTAATTTGCGCTGACTTAAGTAGTGTAATTCTATGATCAGGGTTGCCTCCCAAGACGCGTGTGACTGTCGCCTGTATCACCTGTTTTTTCGAGGATAAATCGGGATCAACCGTGACATGTGAAGAGTCCAAGGATATTGTCAGGCCGAGAGATATAAAGGCAATGACAAGGCTGAACCATCGTAGGAAAGGAAGAGTTGCTATTGCGGCGATAATCCCGAAGAGCGCCGATTGTAACAAAAGCACAAATATAATTTTATTTGAGATTTCGGTACAGCGAGAGCCCGCCAATATACCTAGAATCATGGCGGCTACCCCTATAAAGGCAGGCCTAGCAACCACCCATTCCCTAACAGACTGCTGTTTTTTCGACATTTAAAAAGTTTCTCAGATGAGGTCGTCTAGTGTTAAATTAAAAATTGAATAATACCTTAAGCTCTTTTGAAAATTTTTTGCTGATCTTCACGCGGAGGTTAATAAATCCTTGATCATAACAATGCGTGATGATAATCGAAATGTGACGATTTCGCACGGAAGAATTATCTTAGCGAGAATTTAATAGGGTCTTGCGAGTTATGGAATCCTTTGGATCATACCTGAGAGGGCTGAGAGAAGAAAAAGGTAAAAGTCTAGAAGATCTTTCCCTCAGCACCAAAATCGCCATGACTAACCTCGATTTTCTTGAACAAGATCGTTATGACCTTTTGCCTCCCCTCGTTTTTGTAAAAGGTTTTGTAAGATCTTACGCGAAGGAGATCGATCTGAATTCTGAGGAGGCGGTGAGGGAACTAGAGGCTTTCCTTGGCCAAAAGCAACCTCAAAGTGTTGTTCAGGATAAGCCTTTGAGTCAGGTTCCGGAGAGCGCGTATGCCCTTCCATTTGTCCAGAATATCTGGTTCACAAGAATTCTCACAGTGGCCGGTTTCCTTTCGCTGCTAATACTAATTATTACGGGTGTGAGCAAAGTTTTCTTCGAAGGAGCGTCTAAGGCCACCAACTCCAGTAATAAATCCGGGTTTTCGCGGAGCGCGCAAACAAGCAGAACTGAGAGCGCTCAGCCCGCGCTGACGGCAATACAGCCCTCGCAGGTGGGAAAAAAAGTATTGGAAATAAAGGCAATAGCTAACGCGTGGGTCAGAGTGGAACCCGATAGCGGTCCTGCTGAGGAAATAATAATGTCTCCTGGGGACATACAGGTTTTTACCGCAAGAGATAATTTTAGAGTTATAACTGGAAACGCTGGTGGTATCCGGCTTAGATTTGATGGTCGCGTAATGCCTGTTCTTGGAAAAACAAATCAGACCTTGGCATTGACCCTGCCATGACAGGCTTTAAGTTAGCAATTATTTAGGAGCATTGATGTCCCAAAAAGAAACGAAACTCCTCCTGGTTGTTCCAATAAGGAGTCAGGAGGATCTACAGTTTGTGGTGGAAGCTGAGGAATGGCACACTGTAAAGGATGTTTTCAAAAAAACTGGAACATCGTTTCTCCGAGATTGGAACGGCAATTATGTGTTGGATCTTGACGAAATTCCGTGGAAAGCCACTCAGGAAGAATTGCAGGTGCTCGAAATTATAGAAGGTAGAGTGATTGCCATCACTGAATCCGAGTACAAAATTTCCACACTAAAGAAACTATACAAGGACAAGGAATCCTTTTATGTCCTTGAGAATGATGTGACCGATTTGTTTGGCTAGTTTTCGTAGCATGTTCCTACTCAAGGATTAAATTAATAATAGCTCATCAATTCTGGTTGTAAGTAGGTAAGTGAAACAGGGGGAGGTAACAAAAAATGAAACGAAATAGGGCTGGATTCAGGCTGAAAAAGCGGCTTGCAGCTTTGAAAAGAAGACGAAAGGTGACTGAAACAATTCAAAGTATAAGCGCTTTCAGTGTGACAGGAAATAGCCCTGACCCTGATGTAACAGACGTATGCCCTGATCAACCTCGCTCGTCACAGTCCTGATTTTCAATCAGGCCAGCCTTCCATAAGACAAATCCTTGACTGAGAAGTATCAGTTATCAGGTCTTTTTGCGTCGGCGCTCCTGGCCAAATCTAATAAATTAAGTGATCGACAACGATCCATGCTGGTTGAATCAGTCTGTCTCGAATCCGTTCAAGTTCGCGCGATTCCAGAATATGTCGATTCCAGAATATCAAAATCAAAATTAAATTTTCCCAAGAATATGCGATTGGCAAAGAATCAAGGATTCACTGGTAGCGCTTTGAACCAAGCGGAAAAATGGCTGGAAAAGGGAGTCCAGATTCACCTAACCAGAGCGAATTCAAAACTCAATTCCTGCGGGAATTTGTATGGGATCATTTTCTCTTTTGGAGCACTGAAGGTCTTAGAGAATCCCCTGGCGATGATACTGAATTCGAGGATAAGTGGAGAAGTTGGAGTGAACACCCCCTGGCTCATCAAGACTATTGAATTAACGAGATATGCGGTTGGACAGAAATGGGCTTTGGTTTCAAGCTATGGGACAATTCCTTATCTTATGGTCAGTTGGTTGGTTCGAGGGGCAGCTCTCATTGTCGTATGCGATTCCCTGCTGCCGTTTATGGGTAATGTGGAGATCGAAGAAAAATTCAGGAAAGAATTCTCGGATATTTTTGACTTGGAAACCACGTTGTTTCTATCCGGTTTTACGCCCGGTATTTTGCCCAAGCCTAAGCAGAGGCGTAGCATTAGAGACGAAATTGCCGGATCAATTTCAGAGATCATGCTGCCGTGTGAAATGAGACCAAATGGCAACATGGCGAGGATTCTGGAATCAGCTCTTGTTCAGGGAAAAATCATGAAAAGTATAGAGCACACAGCAGGGGCGCCTGATCATCATGCTGAAGAACCTTCAAGACCCATAGTTAAGAGCAACCCACAAAATCGTGTGAAGAAGTCGCCGGAGATACGAGGAAAAGAATATTCCCAGGATTCTAACCTCTCAATGGTTTCGGGAGACAAGAGCCCCTTAATTTTCGACGATCAAGCTGTAAATCCTACAGGAGACTTGCTGATCCACTACACAAGGGCTTGTAAAGGTCCGTGGCCCGGACAATCATGGTCCGAGTATCTGAAAGGCTTGACGCGCAGAGATCCGGATTCATCTCATAATGCTTTGGAAACCCTGCGAAGAATCTTGAACGAGAAAAGGATCAGAGCTTGTGACAAATGGACTCGCGGATCCATACCGGTAGTTTCTTTTACAGAGAGAGACCCCGAGGAATTTCATCTTATTTGCCGGTGGCGACGCGGCTTAATGAGACAAAACTTTGAACCTTATGGCATCGCATTCATGAAAGAAGCTTTGCTTGACAAGGGGGCACGAAAGGTTATTTACGGATCAGAAGACAATTACAAAGACATGTTGGGCGAAACCAAAACATTTTTTCAGTTATCTACAAGCGCCCGCGTGGACTGGTCGGAAGAGCAAGAATGGCGTCTTAGAGGCGACCTGGAATTTACCGACATGAAACAAAACGCGTGGTTTGCAATTGTTCCAAATTATGACGATGCCCATAGCTTGCTTGCCCGCGCCGTGCCCCCGGACTTTAGGGTCTTTGTCTTAAATCCGGAGCGAACAGATTGTTGAGCTGCAAACTTCAGACAAGCTATGAGTCAAATTGATGAACAACGCCTACTCAACAGGATCATACTTACTGGTGTTTTCGTTAGGGATCTTAGTCGGTAGGTTAGTGAATCTGGTCTCTCATCATTTCCTTGTGCGAAACCTCGAGCAAAATGGTCATACCTTACATTCGCGTAAAGAACTGGCCGTAGAATTAATTTGTGGGCTCGGTTTTCCAGCCTTATTTGCAAAATTCGGTTTTAGCCCGGTTTTTTTTGTTTTGGCGGCGTTCTGTTCAGCTCTTTTCGCTATATTATTGATTGATATGGAGAAAATGATAATACCGGATGCGATATCTCTGAACGGCATAGTATTAGGTTTCCTGATATCGTCTTGCGAATTAATCCCGTCCATGGACTGGAAAACCTCTTTGTACGGAATCGTTCTTGGGGCTGCGATACTCTATGCGCCTGCTTATCTCTTTAGGTTGATTACGGGGGCCGACGGTCTAGGCGGTGGTGATATAAAGCTCATGGCCATGGTTGGGGCCTTTACCGGTTTGCAAGGGGTCGTCTTTACGCTGATTATCGCTTCTTTAGCCGGTTGTTTGGTTGGAATGATAGGAGTCCTCTACAAGAGAATCTCTCAAAATTCTCTGATACCGTTCGGACCTTTCATATCTTGTTCTGCAATTCTTTATACATTTATAGGCAAGACTCTCATCGAGAATTTCTTCAGTCTGGTTACTCGCTGAAGCACCGGTTGGTTTCACACATTTTTATTTCTATCCTAACAATTTCTTAACAATTACGAATGACAATAAAAATTACGGGCCCAAGAGATTGATTTGAACATCGCAACAAATGGAGGATTAAAGTGTTCTCAAGAATTATAGTATATGTCGTGGTGGCAATATTGGCCATGTCACAGTTTGTGTCGGCCGTGGAGGTTGACCCTGCATTACCATCATATCAAAAGGTGAGCGGGGTCTCGGGTAATCTTAAATCAGTAGGGTCAGACACCTTAAATAACCTTATGACATATTGGGCTGAAGGCTTCAGGGCCGTTTATCCGGGGGTAAAGATTTCTATCGAAGGGAAGGGATCTTCTACCGCTCCTCCTGCTCTAATAGAAGGCGCTGCGCAGTTTGGCCCAATGTCACGCGAGATGAAATCCAAGGAAATAACGGATTTTGAGAAGAAATTTGGTTACAAGCCCTCGGTTGCTAGAGTTGCCGTGGATGCTCTGGCTGTGTTTGTGCATAAGGATAACCCTATCAAATGCCTATCATTACAGCAACTTGATGGGATATTCTCAAGCACCAACAAAGGTGGAGGTAAGGCCATAAAGACTTGGGGAGACGTAGGCTTGACAGGCGAATGGGCTAATAAACCGATTTCTCTGTACGGCAGAAACTCAGCTAGCGGCACCTACGGTTATTTCAAAGAAGTTGCTTTATTTCACGGGGATTACAAAGACACTGTCAAGGAACAACCCGGATCTTCCGCTGTGGTTCAAGGGGTCGCGAATGACAAACACTCTATTGGATATTCAGGCGTAGGATACAAGACCCCGGATGTCCGTATAGTACCGCTCTCTTTGAAACAGGGTGCCCAGTGCTATGATGCCACCGCTGAGAACGCGTATGATGGGAATTATCCTTTAGCCAGATTTCTTTACATATATTTCAATAAAAAACCTGATGAGGCTTTGAATCCATTGATGGCCCAATTCTTAAAGTTCGTTTTTTCGAAAGAAGGCCAGATGGTGGTTGTCAAAGACGGTTTCTACCCGGTTTCCAAAGCATTGGCTGACGAGGATTTAGGGAAACAAGGTTTGAAGTAAGAGACGATTTGTCCGTTAAAGTTTTTCTTGAGAGGAATGGAGAGCCATATAAAGAGGTGTCCCCGTTCCTCTTTAGTGTTTTTAATGGTAGTTTGTAGAGAATAAATTTCCCCCTGATATTAACTGTTTAATTCGTAAGGGCACTAGAATGCGAAGATTTGGCGCCGAGGGCCGAAAAACAACGAGTCGATGGGTTTTGTTGGCTGACAAAATAGCCAATAAGGCTATCACAGTTGGTGGCACATTGGTCATCGCTGCTGTTATGGGAATGACCATTTTCCTAATCTATGCGGTTGTACCGCTATTTCAAGGAGGAACGGTCGTTTCGAATCACGAATACAAAGTACCGATCAATCCGGAAGATCTTGTTGATATATCCATTGATGAACATAACAGCATCGCCGCCGCTGTCTTAAAAAATGGATCAGTTTCGATATGGCACGCAGGAACCGGGACGCCAATCAAGAGTCTTTCGTTCGATTTTGGCGGAAAAGAACTAACTTCCGTTGGGAAGACTATTGATAACAATCACCTGGCTTTTGGTTTTTCCAATGGGACAGTCGTGTTAGGCGAAATAGATTTCAGGAACGAAATCCTGACATCAGATCAGGCGCCAAAGGATTTAACAAAATTAGATGATCGAGATAGTTCGAGTCATGAAGCAATTTTTTCCAAGATTCCAGGCAAAGGACTAAGAAAAGTCTATGTCGAGTTGAAACAGGAACCTGAAATCAAAGTTTCCGAAACCGATAGCCCAATCGTTGCTTTGGATTACCGTCTCGTTGATTTTGGCGATAGACCTAAGAGCTATCTGTTGACCGCCGACTCGTCTGGGGCCGCCTTTTTTGTCACCGCTGAGACAAAGACGAACATGATGACCCGGCGAAGAGTCACGCAGGTGACCAAGGTTGCATTGCCTTCCCCTTCTGAGAGGATGGATTTCAAATACGCCGTGATTAATGACACTGGTGACGGCCTTATGCTTGCCGATCAAAAGGGACGGGTCTACAGATATGATATCCAGAACCTGGACAAACCAGAGCTTGCCGAGTCTCTGGATCTAATTCCTTCTGGTCGTGAACTTACTGTATTCGGCACATTACTTGGGGGCCGGTCCATAGTTGTAGGGGATTCCAGTGGGGATTTGTCCATATACTTTGCGCTCAAGAGTAATGGGGCCAAATCGGCAGATGGAATGACGTTGGTTCGAGCCAGGGAATTCACCCCGCAATCATCAGGAGTTACTGGGTTCAGCGCTAGTCAGAATGGAAAGACATTCGCCATATCGGATGCCAACGGAGCTATCTGGTTACGTCACGGTATTAGCCAAAAAACACTGCTTAAATTAGGGGATGAAAAAAAACATGTCGTAACTCAGTTGATAACGCTTTCGCCTCGGACGGACGGGATGTTGGCTATCATGCAAGAAGGCAAAGCGCATTTTTGGAAATTGCATGTTCCTCATCCGGAAGTCTCATGGAGAACTCTATTTGGCAAAGTTTGGTATGAAGGCTATCCTGGTCCTTCCTACACCTGGCAATCTGCAGGGGCAACGGACTCTTTTGAACCGAAACTCTCTCTCATCCCATTGATATTCGGCACATTAAAAGCAACTTTCTATTCCTTATTATTTGCAGCCCCCTTAGCTCTTCTTGCCGCGATCTACACTTCGGAATTTATCCCGAACCATATTCGCGGAAAAATAAAACCCGTTATGGAAGTCATGGCCTCACTTCCTTCAGTGGTATTAGGATTTGTCGCCGCTCTAATACTGGCCCCTGTGGTTGAATCATGGATCGCGGCCATTATCCTGGCTTTCGTTGTTCTCCCGTTGAGCTTGATCATCTCGGCATATCTTTGGCAATTGATTCCTGTCCGGATTACGATAAAACTAGAAGGTTTCCCAAAACTGATTCTCATGAGCCTGGCAGTGTCATGCGGAATAACTACAGCCTATTTCCTAAGCCCGACCTTTGAGAAACTTTTCTTTTCCGGGAACCTGAAAGCCTGGTTAAGCGGTAGTGAAGGCAGTAGCCTGCCTTTTCTGTTTCTAATGTCGATACCGGCAGTGGCTCTGGTGGTAAGTTATTCGAGTTCAAGGATGATCGGCCCGAGACTCAATAACTATATAAAGACCTTAAGGTTCCCCTACGGACCTATTGTTGATTTCATCCGTTGGTTGGCGGTTGCTCTAGTTATTGTGGCGCTTTCCTACGTGTTGTCAGCATTACTTTCGTTGGCGGGTGTTGACCCAAGGGGATCAATTGTCGGCGGATACATCCAGCGTAACACCTTGGTAGTTGGTTTTGCTATGGGGTTTGCCGTTATACCAATTATATACACTCTGGCTGAGGACGCTCTGAGCGCAGTGCCTGATCAGCTTCGTTCCGCCAGTCTGAGTTGTGGGGCCTCGCCATGGCAAACTGCAATTTGGATTGTGGTGCCGACAGCTATCAGTGGGGTTTTTTCAGCAATCATGATTGGCATGGGACGCGCCGTGGGCGAAACGATGATTGTGGTCATGGCTACGGGCAATACTCCAGTGCTTGATTTGAACATATTCAGCGGGCTCAGAGCCCTCTCCGCTAATATTGCTGTTGAACTTCCGGAAGCCCCCAAAGATGGCACGCTTTATCGGACCCTTTTTCTCACCGGCCTAGTACTTTTTGTAATGACCTTTGTGATTAATACCCTGGCGGAACTCGTCCGCCAGCGCTTCCGCAAAAGAGCTTTGAAACTCTAGGATTGATTTCATGGAAAATGAAACCCAAAAATTTCTGGATAGTCACGTAAAACGTACCCGAATTTCCGATTTCAAGGCGCGTGGTGAGCCTTTCCTCTGGATACTCGGTGGGACTTTGGTCATAGGTCTGTTGATGATATTCGGTTTTGTAACCCTGATTTTCTACAATGGTTTGCTAACCTTTTATCCGAGTAAAATTGATGTCGTGAAGTTGAACAATGGATCTTCGGTGGCCGGTGAGTTTATGAGATCAGAAGTATACAAACCGGAACCGAGTGACCAACCATCGTTACCTGCGTCCGCCAAAAAGGAGATGGAAAGTAATAGAGGTTATCTAAGGAGATTTCTTTATAAGACAGGAAACTTTGATCTCTACAATGAAGATTACAAATGGGTCCCGGCCTATGAAGTTCTGGAAAACTCACATCCCAGCGACATGGTTTATGTTGAAAGAATAGAATGGGGCCCATTTATAGGCAAAATCATATCCTTGAATCTTGATGGTAGGGTAATTGATAAATCGATTTTTTCGTGGGACCAACTTCGAAAAGCCCACGAAGAAGCCGAGAGACGACGCGACGGGATTAAAAGGATAGAACGGGGAGAAATTTCGGCGGTAAATAACTATCTTGAAAAAGGACGTCTTGCTCTCAGGAAAATTGAATTGAAGGAAGGCGCCGGCAGCGAAGCTTATGCAAAAGCCACTGAAAAGTTCAAGGTGGAACAGGAAAGACTAGAAGCCCAATATCGAGAATTATCCAACGAAGCCGAAGCCATACGGGGAAAGGATTCAAAATTCACGATTCTTTTATCGGATGTTGGTAACAAAGAAAAAAAGATAAAAGTTTCCGATATTGTTAGATTTTATCCGGCAAACCAGCTTACGTTGGCCCAGAGATTGAATGTCTATTTGTCCCGTTGGGCCGAATTTCTGACTAAGGAGCCTCGAGAAGCGAACACTGAAGGTGGGGTCCTACCCGCTATTTTCGGAACTTTTTGCATGACGGTTCTCATGGCTCTTTTTGTAGCTCCGCTTGGAGTCGTTGCCGCTCTTTACTTACGAGAGTACGCGAAACAGGGGCGATTGGTCTCCGTGATAAGAATATGCGTTAATAATCTAGCCGGGGTTCCTTCGATAGTTTATGGAGTTTTTGGTCTTGGTTTTTTTGCCTACGTCTTAGGTGGCAGCATAGATGAATTATTCTTTCCGGAAAGGTTCCCAAATCCTACATTTGGAACAGGTGGGCTGCTCTGGGCCTCGCTGACGTTGGCGTTACTTACCGTGCCGGTTGTCATTGTAGCGACAGAGGAGGCGTTGGCGGCTGTACCGCAATCTATGCGCGAGGGTTCTTTAGCATGCGGTGCGTCGAAGTGGCAGACTATAAGACGAATAGTATTGCCACGCGCTATGCCGGGTGTAATGACAGGATTGATTCTGGCGATGGCGCGCGGCGCAGGTGAAGTCGCTCCGCTTATGTTGGTGGGTGTAGTGAAAATGGCGCCTGAACTACCGATAGATCAATTTTCCCCATACCTTCATTTGGAACGAAGTTTTATGCATCTTGGGTTTCACATTTACGATCTGGCGTTTCAATCCCGCAATTCCGAAGCCGCTATACCGATGGTATTTGTGACGACTTTGTTACTGATAACATTAGTTTTTGCGATGAACGCAGCTTCAATTATTGTCAGGAATCGTTTGAAAAGAAAATTTTTCACAGGGCATTTCTAGGAGACCTCCATGACCTCGAGATATCAAACGACGGATTCGACCGTGTATCACGAAAGGAGGGGGTCACAAGGCAGTTTGCTCGTAATTGAGAATTTCAACTTGTGGTACGGCAAAAGCCAAGCCTTGTTTGACATAAACATGGCTGTAGAACGAGGCCTCGTTACTGCCCTGATTGGGCCATCCGGGTGTGGGAAATCAACCCTCCTGAGATCTATCAACCGTATGAACGATTTAATTGACGGCTTAACCATTACGGGCAAAATCGTTCTTCCAGGGTTAGACGTTATAGCTCTGAGAAAAACAATGGGAATGGTTTTCCAGAAACCGAACCCGTTTCCAATGTCAATTGCGGAGAACGTGGCCTATCCATTAAAGGTTGACGGAGTCAGAGACAGAAAGGTTATAGATGAAGCCGTAGTTGAGGCCTTGAAAAACGCTGCGTTGTGGGATGAGGTGAAAGACAGGCTTAAAGAAAACGCTCTCGGATTATCTGGTGGGCAGCAACAGCGGCTATGCATAGCAAGAGCAATCGTAGGGGAACCCGAGGTTTTATTGATGGACGAACCTTGTTCTGCCCTTGATCCTGTAGCGACATCAAAGATCGAAGATCTTATAGATGAACTCAAGGGAGCTTACTCAATAGTAATCGTTACTCACAACATGCAACAAGCCGCCCGTGTGTCTGATAACACAGCATTTATGTATCTCGGCAAATTATTTGAATACGGTGAGACCACTGCAATGTTCACGAATCCAAGAGTCCAGAAGACAGCGGATTACGTAACAGGCCGCTTTGGATAATCGATTTTTCCTCACAATCCTGGTTTACCAATAGGATTTTTTGTTATCGGGAATTTGGTGACCCCAGGTGACTGTTATAACTCACATT
>JAPLJJ010000036.1 GCA_026388665.1 Deltaproteobacteria bacterium | reverse complement strand
GAATGTTTTCGAGCATTTCATTTTTCGACGCTCTGTCATCGGTAGGACAAGAAACAGCCATTTCCTTTGACGGAACGTTCCGGTGAGGACGACCACTGTTAGTTCGGGAGGCATCCTTATACGAAGTGTTGGTTTTTGATCTTAACATTGCCATTGCTGTTTCCTAAGCGATTATTAATATTTTAGTCAGTCAATCTTAATCTAAAGTTCGATAATGATCCAAATAAATATCAAGAAAGTCGGAAAATCATGGTGTTCATTAAAAATAGAACGCCAGATTGCTTCTTCCCGGAAGCCAAGAGTAATACCATCATCATTACGCCCAAGAGCTTCATTGCAAAATCTCCTTCGTCAATCATTCTGTGCCGATAATATTCCCGTTTCGGTCGCGGATAATCTTTTGACGGCCTTCACGTTGCTCTGTTCGGGTAATGTTGCCGTAGCGATCCCGAACAGTAGTTTCGTCCCCGTGTCTTTCTCTTGTTTCAACGATATTACCGTAACGGTCACGGACGGTAGTGCTGCGGTCATTCGATAAACTAACTACCGGCAGTAGAGTGAAGATAATAGCGGCGACAATAACTTTCATTTCTCACCCCCATAGTATCAGTAATATTGCTCCAGCTACTCTCTTCCCCTGATGAGAGATGACTGATTATATAACAATGATCCTGACGTTAATATGTTTTTCTTACTCCATACTGATCAGAAACCGACAGCTTTTTCTGTTAAATTCTGTCCACATTGGATTGAAACAAAAATATCTCCGGGGCGTATGTCCTGTGAGAGTTTTAGAACAAACCGTCTATAGAGAAAAAGATATTGATTTTTTCTTCTACAAAGTTAAAATATTCACATGAATGTAGCAGAAAACGATGATATGATTAGATCCATGTTACTGGATGAGTATAGCCATTGCCAAGAAATCCTGGCTTCCCTTCAGCGCAACGTTGAGGAATATCCCAAAGGGGCTTTACATATCCAAAAAAGAACCATCAATGGTAAGGTTTATGCCTATCCATATTTGGTTTTTCGTAACGGTTCCAAGGTCGTTAACACGTATATAAGAAAGACTGAATGGCCTGAAGTGCAAAAAAAAATAGAACTACGAAATAAAATTCTCAACGAAATAAAACCGTATCAAAACCGTATTCGATACATAGAGAAAATACTTGGAATTTCAAGAAACAAGAAGTTCAGTAAAAATACCCCTGCCTGACCATGTGCGAGAACTTCTAGCCGCATTATGTTCAGTTGGGTTCTTTAAACAGTCAGTTCTTGTCGGTAGTTCGGCCATATCTTTTTATCGAGCGATTTATGATATCCGGTTCCATTTCTACACATCCGACATTGATTTAGCTGTCCAGGTTGTAACCCCTTATAAAGATTCGTTAGTAAACTTAGAGGAGCTTTTGAATAAAATAGGATACGTTCCCTTTATTTCTGGTGACGGATTACAGCGATTCATCCGGTCGGGGTACAATGTAGAGTTTATCGTACATGATCAACGAAAAAAGGCAACAGGCATCGTCTCGGTTCCAGAATGGAACATCAACGCCCAACCTCTACCATTTGTAAGACTGTTACTTGATTTCACAGAAACGGTCTATACAGATGATTTCTATGTTCGTATCCCTATTCCCGAGGCTTTCTTTTTTCACAAGTTGATCATAGCGCAAAGAAGGAGGGGTGAAAAGAAAAGGAAAAAAGACCTTTCGCAGTGCGGGGCTTTGATCACGATTCTCAATGATGAGAGATTGCGACAGGTTGTTGCATCGGAACGGTTAAGTAAGGCGACTAAACATCAAATTAAGCGTTCCTGTGAGAGCATAGAATTTCCCTTTTGCCGGTTAGAATTGTAGCAAAGGATCGAGCCGTAAAATGATCCATCGTAGTCAATTTGGAGAAGCGGGCCGGACAAGAGTGTGATTTTCACTTGAAACAGAAAAATCTTATCCATAAGACAAATCTTGTCCGTTTATGAACAGGCTCTTTTTTTACGCGTTCGCAACGCAGGGGGCGAGGGTTCAAATCCCTTCATCTCCACCATAAACACTCAAGAGATATAACAAGTTAAGGTCTAGATATGCTTCGAGACCTTTTGTTTTTTGAATGTGCGCAGATTTTTCTTCCAGCGTGCGTCTCGATTGTTTATCATAAGGCCCCTCATGACCACTTGAACCACTATCCCACAATATTAGGAGAATTAAATGACCACGAAACTTTACCATGATCTGCGTGAGCAGATGGATCAATATTCAGTAGGATTCCCTTCAACCCAGTCCGGAGTAGAAATAGAGATCCTCAAGAGGCTCTTCACTGAAGAAGAGGCCCAGATGTATCTCAATCTCAGCCTGATGCTGGAGACACCACAGGACGTGGCTAAAAGACTCGGCCGTGACGCAAATGAAATTGCCGAACTGCTGGAACGCATGGTAGCCAAAGGCCTCATTTTTCGCGCCAAAAAAGGAGAAACTCCGAAGTACGGCGCAGCCCCCTTTGTAGTGGGATCATTTGAATTCCAGGTAAATAATATGGACAGGGATTTTGCGGAACTTTTCGAACGCTACTTTCAGGAGGCTTTCGGTAAGCAGAGCATATCTCAGTTTGCACCTATGCGAACCATACCGGTAAACAAATCAATAGATCACTTGTGGCAAGTCGCCCCCCACGAGGATTTAAAAGAGATCATCAAGACAAAGGACAAAATCGCCGTGTCAAAGTGCGTATGCAGAGTTCAACAAGGCCTCTTAGACAAGGGATGCGATAAGCCGTTGGAAGTTTGTTTCCAGTTTGGGAGCCATGCCCAGTTCTATGTTGACAAAGGTATGGGCCGGTTTGTTACTCAGGCAGAAGCCCTTGATATGATCGGAAAGTGCGAGGAAGCGGGCTTGGTACCTCAGCCTTTCATCTCTAAGGATACCGGTGGAATCTGTAACTGTTGTGGTGACTGCTGCGGCATTCTCAGGTCCATCAAGCTCCATCCAAAACCGGCTGAGAGGGTCTTGACCAATTACTACGCTGAAGTTGAGCCTTCTGCGTGTTCATCCTGCGAGACCTGTATAGACAGATGCCAGATGGAAGCCATTAAGATAGGAGAAAATGAAGTTGCTCAGATTGATCGAGATAGGTGTATCGGTTGTGGATTGTGCGTTACTACCTGTCCAAGTGAAGCTATGTCTTTAAGATCGAAGCCTGAATCGGAACGTCGTCAACCACCGGCTACAGGCAAAGATTATGTGATGCAACTGGCTTCTGTCCGAGGGAAAACCCTTATTCCGCTGGCGGTAATCAAGAAATCGCAATAATAGTCCCGGTCATTTGTCAAATTTTTCATCGGTTCCAGTGCAAATTCTCACATGAAAAGGTATCTTACGAATTCGCGTTTCAGTGAGTAACTTGCCTGGAACTTCAAAACCTGAGCAATTAGTTTACGAACTCAGAATGATTCCATGACAACGCGACCAACCATCCATTTCTATCAATCAGATTCAGGGGAAGGCATAGCATGACGATCATGCTTGACCTGGCGAGTGACTGTGAACTATTAACAAACCATCATTTACGGATTTCGGGGGCAAAGCAGGCGCCGGAGCGTGCAGCTCAATGATTTTACCTTGTCATTCGAGACGAAACTGAATTACTCAACATGCTGCTGTAAGAATGGTGGAACACATCGATTGGTGTTTGCGACCATTATAACTCGTGGAGATCGGCTCTGAGATGGAAAAATCTGAAATAGACCGAATCAGAAGGATGGCGGAGTCACAGAACGACCCACTAGCCCAATTCAATCTGGGGTTTATGTACGATAACGGTTTCGGAGTGCCTCAAGATGATAATGAGGCTCTGAAATGGTATCGCAGGGCTGCTGATCAGGGGTATGCGGTAGCTCAATTTAACCTGGGAGGGATGTATGAAAACGGCCAGGGAGTGTCCCAAGACCACCGGGAGGCGCTGAAATGGTATCGCAAGGCTGCCGATCAGGGTTTACCCGACGCTCAAAACAACCTTGGGCTTATGTACAAAAATGGCTTCGGCGCCGCACAAGACTATAATGAAGCGGTAAAGTGGTATAGGCTTGCGGCTGAGCAGGGGTATGCGGTAGCTCAAAGTAACCTTGGGTTTATGTACGATAACGGATTCGGCGTGCCTCAGGACCATACCGAGGCGGTAAAGTGGTATAGGCTTGCGGCTGAGCAGGGATATTCCGTAGCCCAGTTCAACCTGGGAGTTATGTATGAAAACGGCCAAGGGGCGCCACAGGATTACGATGAAGCTCTCAAATGGTATCGTAAAGCTGCTGGCCAGGGTTTGGCAGACCCTCAAAACAATCTCGGGCTTATGTACAAAAATGGTTTGGGGACGCCACAAGATTACAATGAGGCAGTAAAGTGGTATCGGCTTGCCGCGGATCAGGGCTATTCAGGCGCTCAAAGCAATCTTGGGTTTATGTACGATAACGGTTTAGGCGTGCCACAGGACCATACCGAGGCGGTAAAGTGGTACCGGCTTGCTGCGGATGAGGGTTATTCAGTCGCTCAGTTCAACCTGGGGGGAATGTATGAAAACGGCCAGGGGGTTCCTCAAGACAACAAGGAGGCGCTGAAATGGTACCGAAAGGCGGCTGATCAAGGGTTACCAGACGCTCAAAACAATCTCGGGCTTATGTACAAAAACGGTTTAGGGACCCCGAAAAACTATAGAGAGACGCTGAAGTGGTTTCGTAAGGCGGCCGATCAAGGGTTACCAGACGCTCAAAACAATCTCGGGCTTATGTACAAAAACGGTTTAGGGGTTCCGCAGGACTACAATAAGGCGGTTAAGTGGTACAGGCTCGCGGCCGATCAAGGGTTGCCGGACGCTCAATTTAACCTGGGAGTTATGCATGAAAATGGCCTTGGGACCCCGCAAGATTATAATAAGGCGGTTAAGTGGTACAGGCTCGCGGCCGATCAGGGGTTTCCGGACGCTCAGAACAGTCTAGGACTCATGTACAAAGACGGTCTGGGGGTACCGCAAGACTACCAGGAAGCGGTAAAGTGGTACCGATTTGCGGCCGAGCAAGGGTATGCGGTAGCTCAAAGTAATTTGGGATTCATGTACGATAATGGTTTCGGAGTTCCGCAAGACAATAGTGAGGCCATAAAGTGGTACCGATTTGCGGCTGAGCAGGGTTATTCAGTTGCTCAATTCAACCTTGGAGCGATGTACGAAGGCGGCTTTGGGACGCCACAGGACTATCATGAAGCGGTTAAGTGGTACAGGCTCGCGGCCGATCATGGTTTACCCGACGCTCAAAACAATCTCGGGCTGATGTACAAGAATGGTATAGGAGCGCCACAGGACTATCATGAGGCGGTGAGATGGTACCAGCTTGCCGCTGAACAGGGTTATTCAGTTGCTCAAAGCAATCTCGGGTTCATGTACGATAACGGTCTTGGCGTCCCTCAAGACCATAAAGAAGCCGTAAGGTGGTATCGACTCGCTGCCGAGCAAGGGTATGCCGTAGCTCAATTCAATTTGGGGGGAATGTACGATAACGGCTTTGGAGTTCCCCAAGATTATAACAAGGCGGTTAAATGGTATCGTAAGGCCGCTGATCAGGGGTTACCCGACGCTCAAAACAATCTCGGGCTGATGTACAAAAACGGTTATGGGGCGCCACAGGACTATAATGAGGCGGTTAAGTGGTATCGCCTGGCAGCGGACCAGGGGCACGCCGTCGCTCAAAGCAATCTGGGGTTTATGTACGACAACGGTTTCGGTGTCCCACAAGACCATATTACGGCGGTCAAATGGTATCGACTGGCAGCGGAGCAAGGGTATGCAGTAGCTCAATTTAACCTGGGAGGAATGTACGACAATGGTGTCGGGGCGCCGCAAGACCATGTTGAGGCCTTCAACTGGTATCGTCTGGCTGCGGATCAAGGGTTACCCGACGCTCAAAACAATCTCGGGCTCCTGTACAAAAACGGTTTCGGTGTCCCACAAGACCATATTACGGCGGTCAAATGGTATCGACTAGCCGCGGAGCAGGGACATGCCGTCGCTCAAAGCAACCTTGGTTTTATGTACGATAACGGTTTAGGTGTGCCGCAAGACCATAAAGAAGCCGTAAAATGGTATCGTAAGGCCGCCGAGCAAGGGTATGCCGTAGCTCAATTCAATTTGGGGGGAATGTACGATAACGGCTTTGGAGTTCCCCAAGATTATAACAAGGCGGTTAAATGGTATCGTAAGGCCGCTGATCAGGGGTTGCCCGACGCTCAAAACAATCTAGGTCTGATGTACAAAAACGGTTACGGGGCGCCACAGGACTATAATGAGGCGGTTAGGTGGTATCGACTGGCTGCTGAACAGGGACACGCCGTCGCTCAAAGCAATCTGGGGTTTATGTACGATAATGGATTTGGTGTCCCGCAAGATCACATTGAGGCGATTAAATGGTATCGGTTGGCCGCGGAGCAAGGTTATCCAGTCGCGCAATTCAATTTGGGGGTTATGTATGAAAATGGCCAAGGCGCGCCGCAAGACCATAATGAGGCGGCAAAATGGTATAGAATGGCGGCTGATCAGGGGTTACCAGACGCTCAAAACAATCTAGGACTTTTGTACAAAATCGGTTTGGGGGTACCAAAGGACCATACCGAAGCGGTAAAGTGGTATAGGATTGCCGCTGATCAGGGGCATGCAGTCGCACAGAGCAATCTCGGTTTTATGTACGATAACGGTTTTGGAGTACCAGAAGACCCCAGTGAGGCTGTAAAGTGGTATCGCCTAGCCGCTGAACAGGGTTTACCCGAGGCTCAAAACAGCTTAGGGCTGATGTACAAAAACGGCTTTGGGGTCGTCCAGGACTATAATGAGGCCGTGAAATGGTATCAGCTTGCCGCTGAACAGGGGTATTCAGTAGCTCAAAGCAATCTCGGTTTCATGTTCGATAACGGCTTCGGGGCGCCTCAAGACCATAATGAGGCGTTAAAGTGGTATCGGCTAGCCGCTGAACAGGGTTATTCAGTAGCTCAATTTAACCTCGGAGGGATGTACGAAAATGGCCAAGGGACTCCACAAGACTATAGTGAGGCTGTAAAGTGGTATCGGCTAGCCGCTGAACAGGGCTTGTCCGACGCTCAAAACAATCTTGGGCTGATGTACAAAAACGGTTTCGGAGCGCCTCAAGACTATGGTGAGGCGGTTAAATGGTATCAGCTTGCCGCTGAGCAGGGTCATGCAGTAGCCCAAAACAATCTTGGTTTTATGTACGATAATGGTTTCGGAGCGCCTCAGGATCATAGTCAAGCAGTGAAGTGGTATCGCCTAGCCGCTGAACAAGAGTATTCAGTAGCTCAATTCAACTTGGGTGGGATGTACGATAACGGCTTTGGGGTCCATCAAGATTATTATGAAGCAATAAAGTGGTACCGACTGGCCGCTGAACAGGGGCTGCCCGACGCTCAAAACAGTTTAGGGCTGATGTACAAAAACGGTTTTGGGGTCCCACGAGATTATGGTGAGGCGGTAGGGTGTTATCGGCTTGCGGCTGAACAGGGGCATTCAGTAGCTCAAAGCAATCTGGGGTTTATGTACGATAACGGTTTAGGTGTGCCTCAGGATCATACCGAAGCGGCAAAGTGGTATCGGCTCGCTGCCGAGCAGGGGTATTCAATAGCTCAATTTAACCTTGGGGGGATGTATGAGAATGGCCAGGGAGTTCCTGAAGACTATAATGAGGCGATTAAATGGTATCGCCTTGCGGCTGAACAGGGTTTACCCGACGCTCAAAACAATCTCGGCCTGATGTACAAGAACGGTTACGGGTTACCACAGGACTACAACGAGGCTGTTAAATGGTACCAGTTGGCTGCGGATCAGGGTTATTCGGTAGCTCAAAGCAATCTGGGGTTTATGTACGATAACGGTTTGGGCGTTCCTCAAGACCATAATGAAGCAGTAAAGTGGTATCGGCTAGCCGCTGAGCAGGGGTATTTAGTAGCCCAATTCAACCTTGGGGGGATGTGCGAGAACGGCTTTGGGACCCCACAAGACTATAATGAGGCGACAAAATGGTATCGGTTGGCGGCTGAACAGGGTTTACCCGACGCTCAAAACAGTCTTGGGTTGATGTACAAAAACGGTTTCGGGACCCCAAAGGACTATAATGAGGCGGTTAAATGGTTTCGGCTTGCTGCTGAGCAGGGATATTCATTAGCTCAGAGTAACCTTGGAGGAATGTACGAAAATGGCTTTGGGCTGCCACAGGACTATAATGAGGCGGTTAAATGGTTTCGGCTCGCTGCCGAGCAGGATGTGCTGGAAGCTCAAAACAATCTGGGCCTTATGCACAAGAACGGTTTTGGTGTTTCCCAAGACTACGCTGAGGCGCTCAAGTGGTATCGGCTTGCTGCCGAGTCGGGGTATTCAATGGCCCAGAGCAATCTGGGTTTTATGTACGAGAACGGTTTTGGAGTGCCCCAAGACTATAATGAAGCCGTTAAATGGTATCAGCTTGCTGCGGACCAGGAATATTCCGTAGCTCAATTCAACCTAGGAGTTATGTACGAAAACGGCCAAGGAGTGCCCCAGGATAATAATGAGGCGCTCAAATGGTATCTTAAGGCTGCTGAGCTGGGTTTGCCGGACGCTCAATCCAGCCTCGGATCGATGTACGCGTATGGCCAGGGAGTGGCTCAAGATTATGACGAAGCCAAGATATGGTTTGAAAAAGCGGCGACTCAGGGTTTACCAGAAGGGCAACGCAATCTGGGGCTTGTCTATTTTCATGGCTGGGGAGTTAGACAGGATTACAAAGAAGCGGCCAAGTGGTTTGGGCTAGCTGTTCATCAAGGGGACTCTCAATCTGAATCATATCTTAGAGATGCTCAAAATCAGCTTAAGCAGAAAAAACGGCGGCCGGCGACAGGAACACCCAAAACTAAACGAGGAAAACCCACCAAGGAATCAGCAGCATCACTGGAGGAACTGTTTGCCCAATTGAACAAGCTGGTAGGTTTGAAACGGGTGAAGGACGAGATAGATCAGCTAATCAAATTTGTGCGTGTACAGAAGATGCGTCATTCAAAAGGGCTCAGATCTGACTCATTGTCCCTCCACTGCGTATTCTTCGGGAACCCCGGCACGGGCAAGACAATTGTTGCAAGAATCTATGGAGAAATGCTGAAGGCCCTAGGTTTATTGAGCAAGGGTCATCTTGTGGAAACCGATAGGTCTGGTCTAGTGGCAGGATATGTGGGACAAACAGAGGCGAAAACGGATCAAAAAATTTCGGAGGCTTTGGGTGGGATGCTTTTTATCGATGAGGCATACTCACTGTACAAGGGCAAAGACACTCAGTCGGATTACGGCAGTGAGGCTATTAGTATTCTTCTAAAACGGATGGAGGATCACCGAGATGATTTTGTTGTGATAGTGGCAGGCTACGATAAACCTATGGCCGAATTCCTGCAATCAAATGAGGGATTGAAAAGCCGTTTTTCAACTAATATTCGTTTTCCGGATTACTCTCCGAAAGAGCTTCTTGAAATATTTGAATTGTTTTGCAATGAAGGAAATTATGAGATCCAGGCGACTGCGCTGGAATTGGTTCTATATATCCTCGAAAATGAGTACAGAAATCGCGATGAGAGATTCGGCAATGGCCGATTGGTACGCAACCTTTTTCAAAGTATCGTAAGGAATCAATCGGTTCGCATCGCAGAGACCATAAAAAACCCGTCTCATTCCGATTTAGTTAAGCTACTGCCGGAGGACATCCGCCCGCTTCTCGAGAAGAAGCAGGAACCCATTGCGCCCAGTTACTGAAACGATCCGAATAAGATTTTCAACTCCGGGCTTATTCTAGAGTTTATAAGCACTGGTCTAGACTAATCTACCCAGCGGTGATTTTTGTTGCATAGAGAGCCTTTGCTCTATAATGCAGTTATGACAATCACTCACCGACAAAAACAAATCATTGAGTTCATAATCAGCTTCCAGGAAAAAGAAAGTTTCTCACCGTCTATACGTGAAATCTGTAAAGCTCTTGGACTCGTCTCATCCGGGAGCCTCATCAAACATATACGAGCCCTGGAATTAAACGGGCATCTAACGAGATCGCCCGGTAAAAAGAGGGCATGGAGATTGACGGAACAACGTCAGCCAAGCTCTATACCACTTATAGGGCAAATAGCCGCTGGGACACCTATCCTGGCTGAAGAGAACAGAGAGGATAACATTCCTTTTGACCCCACCTTCTTCGGTTCCCCTAATGTTTTCGCCCTGAGGATTAAGGGTGATTCAATGATCGACGTTAAGATTTGTGATGGGGACCTGGCGATTATACGACCACAAAACAAAGGCGAGAATGAAGAAATCTTGGCTGTAATGGTTGAAGGTATGGAACCGGAGGCTACGTTAAAGATTTTTCGTCTCAGAGATAACAAAGTGGAGCTGCACTCGGCTAATCCTTCTTATAAGCCGTTGGTATTCAAAGGCAATGACAGGGAAAAGATAAAGATACTTGGAAAACTAGCGGGAATTATTCAGAACAAACCCTAGATCTATTACAATGGATAATTTTGTTCACCTTGAGGTCCTTAGCGCTTATTCCTTTCTCTGGGGGACCTTCAACCCCGAAGATCTCGTTGAAAGATCTTGATTGCTCACACTTATGAAATTCTTGTGGGCGGCAGACTGTATTTCTTGAGGGTATGGAAGTAAACGTGGATGATCAGGAATGCTATTAACAGATATCCACAGGTTATATGTATCGCATCAACGATGCGAAGTCCGCCCAGAGCCTTTATAAGGGGCATCAGTGAATTCATATAAAGAAGTAGAATGCCGGAAAAAGATTGGATCGGAAGGAGCACAAACATCGTCGTCAGAAAGAAAGCCCTCTCCAATGGATCGAAAGGCGAGTAATGACTGCAGCGTTCTGGAACACGCTCTCCAATAAAAATCAAGTAGCCGTAGTAGTGGAGCATATCGGTCATATGTTTGAAAAAATCCTTTGGTGAAAGGAAAAAACGGCTCTTGAATTCCTTTTTCCAAAGATGAAACGAAACCCAAAAAATGTAATCCACGATAAGTATTGTCCCGATGAGGTTGTGAAGATTTACCGCATTGAGGAACTTGACAAAAATAGGTAGTATGTCTGGCAACCTCAGTTGAATTCCTGTCGTCACCAAGAGAGTCATGCACAGTCCGTGAAACCAATGCCATGCAAGAACCGGAATGGGCAGGCGGCCTCTGTAATCAAAGTTTACTGATTTCTTTCTCGATTTGCGTGTGACAAACATGAGAAATCCATGGAAACAAACCGCGCAAAGGGCCGTGAGAATGATCCCCGCCCCCAACAGATCAAGCCATCTGAACCCTATCCGTTTAGCAACTTCCCACAAGTCCTCAAGATCTTCCTTGCGAATTTTTGATTCTCCCAGCAGATAAAAGTCTCCAGTAAGCGGGAGCCGCCCTCGGGATAACAGAATTCTCCTATCCATGGGTATGGTTCTAAACCCGCCCTCCGGTTCCGGGACCTCCAACAAAATCTTGGAATAAAACCGAGCATCTCTGGAATGACAGAGCGTGCAGTCCTGCGTTCTTTCACCTCTGCTAGAAAAGTTGTGATTTGGGCTCCGTACGAGAATCCTTACTTCCAGAGCCGCATCGGCAATACCATTGTTTCTAACCCTTTCAATAAAATCAGAAATTTCAGTTTCCGATAAAAGCCAGTTGCTATCCTTATCTAAGGTTTCTATAAGATTTTTGGGTGAATCGAGAAAAGGTTCAAGCTGCTTATAGGTTAAAATCTCGTCTCTGTATGCCTCTCCCTTGTTCACCATAAAGATGGCCATGCCAATCTGGGCATTCACAGAATGGCAAGAAGTACATTCCAAATAACTAAAGTGGAGTTCTTTTTGCGGAAGCCATCTATGGGTCCGATTCACATCGTGACACTTGAGACAAATGTCCTTGCGTTGATCCCGTGACATGTCGCGAAAAGAAATTGTGTAATGGGGATTATGGCAGGAATAGCAGATCTTTTTTGAGACCTGGTAATGTAAACTTTTTTCGTACTCGTTGCTTACCCTTTCGTGGCAGTTACGGCATTTAGGTTCTACCCCCCTACTGTGAGGAATTTTAGAGGTCCCTGACTCGAGAAAGATCCCTTCATGACAGGAAACACATCCAATTCCTTTCCGCCAATGGACCGAGGTCATAACTCGCTCAGGATCGATGAATCGACTCTTGCCTTTTCTGGACGCTAAGTCCTCACGTCCATGACAAACGACGCAATCTTCATTTTGCAGATTTGCCGCATCACATGTCCAACCAAGGCTCAATATTATAACGAGCATGTATGTGCTCAGAAGTGGTGGACATGTCAGTTTATTGCTCATGCGGACCGCCATCATTCGACGCTAATAATAGCTTTATTAAACCACGTCATCGGATGAACGGTCAAACCAAAAAGAGTTCACTCCTCTAGCGCCAACGTTGTGGCCGACAGTTCTTACGAGTTTGAATTAATTACTATTTTTTTCGGTGCTACACTCATGAGTTGTTTACAAACCTGTTTAGAAACTTTTGAATTGATCATAACACGTGCCAACCGGAATAAAGCCACGAACGAATTGCAACGACGGTAGTTTCTCACGACCTTCCTAAGATATTTTGTCCATGGGAAATTGCGCTCCGCTACACATTCTCGCCGATACTTATTCCAGGGCTTATCGTCGTGTCGATTGACTTTTCCGTGGTTCCTTCTGTGACGATAAGAAGGTTTGTTCCTTCGGAGTATCAACCACCGTCGCTCTGAATAGCTGTTACAGGCCTTGTCCCGAATCTCCGGAGCGTGCCGATTACGTGGACTTGCAGCTCCTCGTTAGGGACTGTTGTCTCCTAGAGATTTATGAACAAGTGTGCCTAATATGGAGAGCCGGAGTTGGTATGGCTTCCTAGAGGAATGCCCATACCATCGATGAATTGGCCTAGTTTTTGGATAAAGCGCTAGCCGGTTCCTCGGTATCCACAGTCACACTATCCCGAGCAAGAATGAAGCTCAAACCAAAGAACCACGCAATTCCTACGACGTATGGAGAAAATAGTAGCACACCGCACGCCAAACCGAGGGCTAGGTTTTCGGTTACCATCGCGTATGCAATTGCGGACAGCAGCAAGAACCCTCCCAGACCTAGGGTAAACACCCCGGCAATAAATACAAAAATTGACGCGTTCTTAACAAATGTCTCAGCGGAATTTTCGACTGGATTCATGGATAGATTCCTCCTTTTTTTTTTAATCTGTCACCAACGAGTCGCTAACTGAAGAGCCCCGTGGTTAGAGTTAGTAGTGGCGTTTTCCATGTTGTCATCCCAAATTGTTGTTTCCTATTCTCGAACGTTTTCACCTCGTACATTTCTGGACATGAGGACGTCAACGAAATCGCCAAATGAGATGTTTTCTAGCATCTCTATCGCTGAAATACCTGTAGCAATATTGGCGCCAACATGGTTTGCAGTGGCAGAAACAAGAGGAAAGACTATAGTGTGGCCTTATTTCGAGCAACGACTCCGGACGAGTCAAGAATAAATATTGCGTAACATAATCGGTCTTGACCCATAACTGTTACTCTGGCAGAAACGGGTCAAGCTATTTCAGGCAGTTAGACCGGACCAACACGTATCTGTTATGGACAATCATGCATTATCGCGTCTCATTTGTCACAGATCAGGACATCAATCACGCGCGTCAAACTCCAATAACAGGTCGTAAGTCTTCATGTACCGATAAAGAGACTGACGCGATATTCCCAGGAATGTGGCTGCATCTTTTTTTCTACCTTCCGTTCGGCGCAGAGCTTCCCTGCACAAGCTTTGTGTCACATCGTCCAGAACATCGGCGAGGTTTTGAGAATCACGAAATCGGACCTCATGAGACCATTCTTCGGGCGTGCCGTTTATAGACGGTAGCCTCAGATCCAACTTAGAGCCAGGCGACAACATGACCGCACGTTCAAGGACGTTACGCAGTTCTCGCAGATTTCCGCGCCATGGATACGACATTAGCTTGCGGATATCTTGCTGATCGAAAGTTGGAACCTGGCTGAGTTGCATCTCTGTGGCCAGGTTGAGGAGGATTTCTTCAACGATGACTGGAATATCGTCAAGCCTTTTGCGCAAGGGTGGAACTAACACTGCATAGACGTTGAGGCGATAATAGAGTGGCTCCATAAATCGACCCGCAGCCATTTCTTCTTCCAGATCACGATGGGTGGCTGCAATCAGGCGTGCGTTGACTATGATATGTTTTTCCCCACCAACTCGCGTGAAGGAACGGGTATCTAGAAAGGTAAGCAGCTTGGACTGCATACTGAGGGGGAGTTCGCCGATTTCATTAAGCAACAAGGTCCCCCCTTCAGCTAGTTCTAACAGGCCTTTCTTCCTGGTTACAGCTCCAGTGAAAGCGCCTCGCTCGTGACCAAACAACTCCGACTCTGCCAATTCTGGTGAAATGGCCGCACAGTTGAGGGAAAAAAATGGAGCATCTGCACGCTTGGACTTTGAGTGAATCCATCGAGCGAGGTAGTCTTTTCCGCTGCCGCTTTCGCCAAGGAGCAGGATGATCCCATCGCTCTGTGCAGCACGTCGAGCCTGTTCCAGCGTAGCTAACATAGCCTCTGATCTGTAGGTCCGCTCCGTGAAATGGGTGAACTGGACGGCGCCTTTTCTATCCGTGATGTTGCGTGAAAATTTACAAACCCCTATAACTGCACCACCGATGTCCTTCAGAGGGGTCCGGATGTCATGGAACGTTAGATTCATGCCTCGGACCGGTCGAGTGTGCTCATCCTCGATTGTCTCTCCGGCCAATACCCTGAGATCGCCATCCCCAATGTGGCTTGCAGCCTCCTCTCCAAAAAAATCTTCCGCACGCTTCCCTATAATCTCTGAGGCCGAGATTCCGAAGAGAGTTTCGACAGCCGGATTCACATGGGTGTATCGCAATTCGAGGTCCTTTAGAAAAATGCAGTCCGGGGCGATCTCGAAAATGGTCCGAAACCTTTCTTCGCTTATGCGCAAGGCCTCTTCCGCTTCTTTACGCTGCGTGATGTCACGACCTAGCCAGAGGACAGCTTTTTCGCCTCCATACGTGGTTGGTACCGCTATCGACTCCAAATAGCCGACAGTGTCATCGGCTCTCACGAACTGTACTTCGGAAAAATCGGAAGAGACCGTGAAGCTTTCAGCCTGCCTGATTCTCTCAACCACTGTCTGACGGGAGTCTGAATGAACAAAGTCCATCATCACCATACCGGGGAGTGTTTCGGGAAGGTCCACCCGAAAGAAGTCTGCAGCAGCTTTATTGCCAAGAATAATTCTCCCTTCCCGGTGCACAATCATGGGATCCGGCGAGATATCAATGAGGTCTCTGTACCGTCGTTCGCTTTCAACAAGAGCTTCCTGGGCGCGCTTCCTATCTGTAATGTCCTGCACTATTCCTTCCGTCGCGAGCAAATCTCCAATTTCGTTGAGGATAGGCCGTGCATGAAATGCTGCCCAAATCCGCTCACCGTTCTTACGGCACATCTCGATCTCGAAACCATGAACGACCTGACCATCTTGCATCAGGGAAATAAACTCCGCTTGGCGCCGTGAATCTGCATAGATGTTGTTGCCGAGTTTTTTGCTGGCGTGGAGAAGCTCTTCCGATGAATCGTAACCAAGAATGTGCGCCGATGCAGGGTTCGCGTTGATCAGACGTCCTCTAGCATCGGTTTGAAATATTCCTTCGACAGCTTGTTCAAACATTCCTCGATATTTTTCTTCGCTCAGTCGAAGAGCATCTTCAGCGCGCTTCCTGCCGGTGATGTCGCGAACTATGCCTATGGTGAAACAAACTCCCTTCATGTTCACTACAGAGGCCGACAGTTCAATAGGGAAAAGACTACCGTCTCCTCGGTTGGCAGTAAGTTCGGTGGTGTTGCTGGCTCTAGGTTGGTAGGTCAGGGGCTCCCTCGAAGAGAGATCGTGATTGAGATCAAGCGCGCCACTGCTCGCAGCGTCAGCTATTTCGTGTCCTTTACTGTATAGGAAGTCTGTAGCAGACCCACCTAACAGTGCCTGAACACTTTCGCCCTGGGGATTGTAATTGAGTTCCAACATTTCTATGAGAGAAGCATTGACTCGGCTGATTCTACCGTCTGGATCCATGACAAGAAGCCCGTCAGCCAAGTTATCTATGATCGCCGACACAAATCCTAGTGTGTCCTGTAGTTCATGAGTCGCATCAGCGACCTTCTGTTCCAGAGTCGACATCTGCGTCTCGATTTCTCGAGCCATGTTCGTCATGGTTTTAGCCAAGACGCCAACTTCATCTTTCGACCGTATTTCGATTACTTCGGAGAAGTCACGGTTGGCGACCTTTTCTGCATAATGTGCAAGCTCGATAAGGGGTCGGGAAATTTTGCCGGTAAACACCCACGCGATGGCGACCGTCACAAGAAATATAGCAAACGCAACCATATGGAGTTTAATGATTGTCTTCCAGATATAGTTTCTAACGCCCTCGAGATTCATTCCAACGTGCACATAACCGGCAACACCAGAAAGGATTGGTGATGAGACATCGAGAACACTTCCGTAATCCTCCAACGTTACATTTGTAGTAATCACTTCTTCCTGGTTCTCTCTGGGCCTTTCCACTTCTTTCAATAGCTCGTAAGGAACCTTGGGAGCAAAAGTGTGGCTGAGGATTTCGCCGTTTTTATGGACTACAAGGACGTACGACACGCCTTCAATTTGGCTATACTGATCAACAATAGACTGAACTGTTGAGGCATCACGGTTCAGAATGATTTCCACACTTGACTGCGCTATGTTGTTAGCGATCGCGATGGCTTTGCTCTTGTATTCTTCTATAATCCTGCTGTAGAGAATCCAGCCCGCGTAAGTCGAGGTAATCGTTGAAATAACTCCGACCATGAGAACAATCATGATGAGCGTTTTTTTGAATAATTTTGACATGTTCAGTGCTCCCTCTCCTCGCGCTCGGCAATGGGGACAAATCTACCTTCCTCTACTGTTGTAAGGAACACTTTATCCAGTCCTTGATGCCTGTTCGGTCCGAAGCTTATAGGCACACCGATCCCTAGGTCATATTCTTTCATGCTTTCCACAACTGATTTGATGATCTTGGGATGGAGATCTGGTCCTAGCCTTTTCAGTATCTCTACGAGGAGTTTTGCGTTGAGAAAACCTTCTAGGCTCACCGGGCTGTATAAGTGTCTCTCGTACGGTTGTTGTGTCAGACTTTTAGGAGGCATCTCGTCGTAACGAGTTATCATCTCACGGTATTCTGCGACAGCGGGGAGTTCGGTTCTGTCGTAACTAGGTACAACTTGGGAATTGATCAGATTCGCGGTGTAATCCGTGCCAGTTTGTGCCCCTGTTTTTAACAGTAACTTGAGCATGTTTTCGCTGTCCACAAACGAGACATTTGCAATTGGGAAATTGAGGCCGGCATCTCGCGAATCTCTAATGAATGCAGCACATGCCGCATAAGCACCGATGGCGATTATTGAGTCTGGACTCGAGCTTCTAATCGTTTTTACCTGAGGTTGCATGCTTGTATCGTAGGCCGTGCCTCGGTGGTAGGTTGCCTCTCCGACGACTCTCAATCCCCTTTTCGAGAGACTCTTGAGGACTGCTTCATGTCCGCTTCGCCCATAGGCGTCAATCTGGTAAAACACAGCAATCCGCGATCTCCCCAATGAAATCAGGTAGTTCACCAAGGCGTCGATCTCTTGGCTGTAAGAGGCTCGCAAGTTGAAAACATACTCCCCGTAAGGGCCTTCTCGTTGTGGTTGAGCGCCTGAGAACGGGAAGAATAGAAAAAGATCACGCTGAGCGTTATAGGCTTTCAGAAGCGGTAGCATTCTCGTAACGGTAGGCGTCCCAACGAAATTGAACAGTAGCAAGACGTCGTCTTCTTCAACAAGCCGGATAGTATTATGAATTGTAGGCACCGGGTTGTATCCGTCATCATAGGCTATGACTTTGATGTTGCGTCCGAACAGGCCCCCATTCTCATTTACTTGTGCGAAACAGGCCATACTCCCTCTAAAAAGCTCTATGCCTAGCCCACGACTTGGTCCGGTGAATGCTGCGGACATTCCGATCCTGATATCCTTCGCGATTGACGGTGTAACATAACCGAGCACCAACAGAATCAAAGAAGTGACTACCAAGATCGGAAAGGTTTTTGTTAAAAAACGTCGAGTAATCATGTAAGCTCCAAAGTTGGTTCAAGTTTCTGGCTTAATCCTGTTTAAGCCGAGTTGGTCTGAGTTAAGTCCTCATCAAATCTGCGACAAGTCCTGGTCATCTTCCGGAACGATACAGACTTGGGTTCAGATCTGGTACTGTGCCAAGTAACTTAATTATAACTCAAAGACTTCTCGTAGATATAAAAAAATACACGTACAAAAATTGTACCGAAGCTACCTGTTAGTTGCAGGCCGGAGCTTGATGACGTTAGCCCGATCTAAGGCCCTAAATTGAGTCCGATTGGATTGTCTTAGAACCCTCAGTGGGCGCGATCGGGTTCACCTGAAAGGCTAGCAGCGCAATCACAAATTATGATCTGACGGAAATTTGAAACATATTTGAATTCATAACAAGTTGCGATGTCATAGCGGTTGCCTAAAGTTGTGTCCGAATAGCGCACGTTTTCCGGTCTTGATTTTTTCGGTCCAGAACCCAGTTCAGGGCACCGCATAGGTGATCGATCAACTGATCTTTGGATTTTGCGAAAAAGTCTGAGAACCATTCCCCTTTCATTAGCAACCACAATCTTTCAATAGGGTTTAGGTCTGGAGAATACGGTGGAAGAAAAATAGGTTCAAAATTACCCCAGTTGAGAGATTTGCTACGATGCCAGGATGCGTTATCCACAATTAAGAGATATCTCGGTCGCTCAAAGATGACGTCTTGATTCGCTTGATCCAGAAAATACTGAAAAGTAAAGGTGTCCGAATGAGTGAAAATCAGCGAATAAAACTCTCCAGTCCGGGGACCAACCATTCCAGTGACATTCCTTCGTATATGAGTTCCCTGATAAGGCTGACGGATCTTTTCTCCTCTCTTGGCCCAACGCCGTCCGGGGGGACGAGGGTCTCCTTCGATCCGCGATTCATCGCCATACCAGAGGTCTATTTCCGGATCAGACAAATAAGTAACGAGCTTCTTCACAAAAGGTCCTCTTTGAGCTTCGTCCTGACCATTAGGCCAGGACCGAGGTACTTTAAGACGGAACTTTTTATCTTGGAGCCAACGGACAACCGTTCGATAACCAATCTCCTGCTGAAGCTGTTCTATCAAATACCCATGGAACTTCTTGGCCATCTAGTGGGTTACTTCAACTCGTTGAGGGTGTTGAATCAGATCTTCGTATTTTACGCTTTGTTCAGCGGTGATCTTGTGAGGACGACCTGTCCTGACACCTTCTATAAGCCCATCAATACCTCGCTTGTTGAAACGCTCAACCCAACGAGACAATGTGCGGCGTGAAACGCCAGAGATAGAAGCGGCCTGATCGTGAGTAAAACCCAACATCAAGATTCTTATGGCCCATATCCTAATATGAGACCATCTGGAAATCGAGGCTCGATCTGCTATCTCTAATTCAGCCAAGGAACAGTTCTCTCGGTTGGGCATGTTCGGTAAACGAGACATGAAGGGGCATAAATCATATTCTTAATCCCAACGCGAGAAAACTTTTTCGGTCATTACTTTTGGCAACTGCTATAGATGACCATTAGTTGGCAAGAAAAGTTATTCCGGAATTTCTTAAGGACATATCCGGAGGAAAGAATGATATGCAATAAAAAAAACAAGAGCTTGCCGAGGCAAACTCTTGTGGGATTTTTTACTTGTCTAGATCAAAAAAGAGGGCGCTACCAGCGTGAACCGCCACCACCGCCTCTATTCTCCCTACGGCCACCGCCGCCACCGCCACCACCGCCACCGCTGGTTTTCGGACGCGCTTCATTTAATTTCAGAGCGCGACCACCGAAATCCTTGGAATCGAGTTCTTTGATAGCACGAAGACCTTCTTCACGGTTCTGCATTTCGACAAAACCAAATCCCCGAGATCGGCCCGTAAACTGGTCAGAGATGATCTTAACGGTATCCACCGCACCATACTCTTCAAACAGACCTTTC
>JAPLJJ010000293.1 GCA_026388665.1 Deltaproteobacteria bacterium | reverse complement strand
TGTGATGGCCGGAGCTACGTTTCTGGATCTTGGTTTGACATCTAAGGCGATAGATCTGTTTAGGATGTCAACCATCCTTACCAAAAACCCACTTTTCAAGACCGATCTTGAATACTGGATTAAAACCCTCGACCCCGGTCAGAAAACAGAGTAGGCCTGACAAGATAAAGGGAGACAGATTGAAATAAAATCCAAGAAGGTGGCGTAGATTGCGGCGTTCGTCTATTACTATGGGAGATCGCTTCAAGCTACGCCCTTCGCAACTCTCCCATAGTCCAAAAAGCGGACAATTCATTTGCTACAAAAGCGGACAAATCTATTTGTTGCTAACAGAAAACAACATGATACTTGCAATCCCACTTCGTGTGGTTTAGGCTCTGGTAGTCTTTCTCATAACCTCCCCGAAATGTATTTTGGTGTGTTCTGGGAGGTTTGCTCCTATTGCATCGTACGGTCAAACCTTTAGGAGTCACCCCGGCAAAGCCGGGGGCTTACCATTTTTTGGTTAAAGTTCGGCATTTGCGAGGTCTTTGATGCATGCCCATGAAGCCGCTTACAAAGCAGCAAGATGGAGTGCGGTCTTAATGACGCTGTTAAGCGGTCTCTTGCTGGTCGGATGCGACCGCCGACAGCAATCCCCTGCACCCCCTGTCGCGGAAGTGGTCGCTGTGACTGTCCAGCCGCAGCGCCTCGTGCTGACCACTGAATTGCCCGGCCGCACCTCTGCCTACCTTATCGCGGAAATCAGACCCCAGGTAAACGGTATTGTCCAGAAACGCCTATTTACAGAGGGTTCCGATGTCAAGGCCGGACAGGTGCTTTATCAGATCGATCCCGCCCCCTTTGAGGCGGCGCTTGACAGTGCTAGGGCAGCCCTTGCGAAATCAGAGGCCAATCTGTTTTCCACCCGGTTGAGGTTCGAACGATACAGGGGATTACTGGCCGAAAAAGCTGTCAGCCAGCAAGACTATGACGACAGGGAGGCCTCACAGAAACAGGCCGAAGCCGACGTAGAGTATTCCAAGGCGGCGGTGGAGACCGCTCGCATCAATCTGGACTACACTTGTGTCACTGCTCCAATCTCGGGACGTATAGGCAAGTCCAACGTGACGGATGGCGCTCTCGTAACGGCGTATCAGAACTTGGCCCTGGCAACCATACAGCAACTGGACCCCATTTACGTGGATGTGCCACAATCCACATCTGAACTGCTCCGATTGAGGCGCCGACTGGAGGACAACCGCCTTCATCAAAATGGAACGAACCTGAACACAGTCAAGGCGATCATGGAAGACGGCGTAGAATATCCATTGAAAGGGAGCCTTCAGTTTCGCGACATCACGGTGGATCCCACTACCGGTTCGGTTGTCCTGCGTGCTGCCTTTCCAAATCCGGAAGGAGTTCTGCTTCCGGGTATGTTTGTCCGTGCTGAGGTCAGAGAAGGCACAAACGAGCAGGCCATCCTTATTCCACAGCAGGCGATCTCGCGCGATCCAAAGGGTAACCCCATGGCATTAATCTTAGACGCTGAGGGGAAGATTCAACAGAGGAGGGTCTCTCTCGATCGCGCCATCGGCGACAAGTGGCTCGTGTCGTCAGGTCTTGCAGTCGGTGATCGTGTTGTCGTCGAGGGGATGCAAAGAGTTCGGCCTGGTACCCCTGCGAAGGTTATCCCTTTTGACGCTGCACGGAAGGCCGACGCGGAACCTGGCAATATGGCACGGCCTGCGGGGAAAGCGAATTAACGGAGGCGCTTGATGTTGTCGCGATTCTTTCTGGACCGTCCGGTTTTTGCCTGGGTAATCGCCATCATCATGATGGTAGCGGGGGGATTAGCAATATATAATCTACCTATATCACAGTATCCCCCGATCGCCCCACCCTCCATCGCAATTGACTCTCTTTATCCGGGGGCCTCCGCCGAGACAGTTGAGAACAGCGTTACTCAGATCATCGAGCAACAAATGACCGGCTTGAATAACATGCTGTACTTTTCCGCCACTAGCAATTCTGCAGGCGCCTCGCGCATCCAGATGACCTTTGCTCCGGGAACCGATCCGGACCTTGCCTGGGCTCAAGTCCAGAACAAGCTCCAACTGGCCACGGCGAGCCTACCCGACACCGTGCAACGCCAGGGTGTCGCGGTCAGCAAATCCACCAGGAACTGGTTGATCATCGTGGGTCTGATATCTGAAGACGAGAGCATGGACGGAGATGACCTGAGAGACTATGCCCAGTCGGTCCTATTCAAGGTTTTGGGCCGTGTGCCCGGAGTGGGCGAGGTTCAGGTTTTCGGGTCTCAGTACGCCATGCGGGTCTGGCTGAACCCCGACAAGCTGACCGATTATCAGTTGACCGTCGACGAAGTCACCAGGGCGCTTAGGGCCTACAACGTGGAGGTCTCCGCCGGCCAGTTCGGCGGCGCGCCGGCTGTGGAAGGCCAGCGTTTGAACGTTTCAATTGTTGTCCAGAACCTCCTTAAGACCCCTGATGAGTTTGCCGCCATCCCCGTCCGCATGAATCCCGACGGCTCCATCGTTCGGATTAAGGACGTGGGACGGACGGAATTGGGCGCCGAGTTTTATGATGTCTCAAATTTTTACAACGGCAAGCCTGCCGCAGCCTTGGCCATTCGACAGGTTCCCGGCGCAAATGCGCTGGACACGGTCGTTGCTATAAAGGCGAAACTGCAAGATATGAGTCGGTACTTCCCGCCGGGCATGAAGGTTGTTTACCCTTACGACACGACCCCCTTTATCAAAGTGGCCATTGAGGAGGTGGTCAAGACCCTTTTTGAGGCGATACTACTGGTTTTTCTGGTCATGTATCTTTTCCTGGGAAATGTCCGGGCCACCCTGATCCCGACCGTCGCTGTGCCGGTGGTGCTCTTGGGGACATTCGCTGTTTTGGGGCTTTTCGGGTTCTCCATCAACATGCTGACGATGTTCGCCATCGTTCTGGCCATTGGCCTTCTGGTGGATGACGCCATAGTGGTGGTGGAAAACGTGGAACGGATTATGCGGGACGAAGGCCTCTCCCCCAGACAAGCCACCGCCAAAACCATGGACGAAATTACCAGCGCCCTGATCGGGATCGGGTTGGTGCTGTCCGCTGTGTTCGGTCCCATGGCGTTTTTTGGCGGCTCGACCGGTGTCATTTACCGCCAGTTCTCCGTGACCATCATCGCTTCGATGCTCCTTTCAGTGTTGGTGGCCTTAATTCTGACGCCGGTTCTGTGCGCGTCGCTTCTCAAATCGGTTCCAAAGGGACATGAACCATCGGAAAATGCCATCTTTTTCCTGCGTCCATTTTTTAAATTGTTCAATCGCTCCTTTTTTCGCGGTCGAAACCTGTACTTGAGAGTGGTCGAACACACTGTTTCCAAAAAACGCCGCTACCTTTTTGTTTTCCTTTTGATCGTGGCGGCCATGGGATTCCTGTTTCAGCGGATGCCAACCGCTTATCTCCCTGATGAAGACCAGGGGGTCCTCTATATCCAGGCACTGCTTCCGGCGAATTCGACCCTGGAGCAAAGCCAGAAGGTCCTGGACGAAGTCAGGAATTATATTCTGATGGAAGAAAAAGATGCTGTGGAATCGATAATGACGATTTCCGGTCGCAGCTTTAGCATACAGGGACAAAATGTGGGTTTGGCCTTTGTCAAGCTAAAGGACTGGAAGCTTCGAGACAAGCCGGATCTGAAGGCTGAAGCCGTGGTCGGAAGAGCCATGAAAACTTTTTCACAGTTTCGCAACGCTATAGTGTTCGTTTTTCCCCCGCCGGCTGTCATCGAGATGGGCCAGTCAAAGGGTTTCGACTTTCAGTTGCAGGACCGCGGCGGTCTGGGTCACGCCGCTCTGATGGCGGCTCGCAACCAACTCCTGGAGATGGCTATGCGGGAACCAAGATTGGCCAGGGTTCGGCCTAACGGCTTGGAAGACGTGCCTGAATACAGAGTCGATGTGGATTGGGAAAAGGCAGGCGCACTGGGACTTCCCATTACCGCCATTCACAACACCATATCCACAGCCTTCGGCAGCGACTATGTCAACAACTTTATCCAGGGGGGCCGAGTGAAGCGGGTGTATGTTCAGGCCGATGCTTCCTACCGCATGTTGCCCAAAGATCTGGAAAAACTCTATGTGCGCAATACAGCGGGGAAGATGGTTCCATTTTCTTCTTTTGCATCCGGACACTGGGCTTACGGCGCCCCCCAGTTGGAGCGCTACAACGCCTTTCCATCCATAAATATCTGGGGTGAGCCGGCGCCGGGAAGGAGTTCCGGTGAGGCTATGCAGGCAATGGAAGAGTTCATCTTGAAATTGCCCCGGGAGATCGGGTTTGATTGGACGGGGATTTCTTACCAGGAGCGGTTGGCGGGTTCTCAAGCGCCCCTTCTGTACGCATTTTCCGTGCTGGTGATCTTTCTTGTGCTGGCGGCTCTTTACGAGAGTTGGAACCTGCCCATTTCGATTATGCTCGCGTTTCCCCTCGGGGCCATTGGCGCCGTGCTTGCGACATCCTTTCGGGGACTACCGAATGATGTCTATTTCCAAATTGGGCTTCTTACTACCTTGGGTTTGACCACCAAGAACGCTATCCTAATCGTCGTGTTCGCGAAAGCCAAACTGGAAGATGGAATGGGGTTGCTGGAAGCCACTCTGGAAGGGGCGAAATTGCGATTTAGACCAATCGTCATGACCTCTCTAGCCTTTGGTTTCGGTGTTCTTCCCCTCGCTCTGGCCACCGGTGCAGGCGCTGGAGCGCAAAAGGCCATTGGTACATGCGTTTTGGGCGGGATGATCACCGCCACATCCTTAGCGATCTTCTTTATTCCGCTCTTTTATGTTGTAATTTGCCGAATGTTTGGAAGAATAAGCAGTTAATATGGCTTGTACTTTGCTATGTGCCAGATGCAGATTTCGGAACTATGCGGAGCGCAAGCCAAGTGCATTGATTGCCCGGATTTGGCGATGGCATGCCGGATGGTGTCCAGGCGGAAAGCGTACCAAAGAGAATTGGCTGATTCCAAGCCGAATACCATCTCAATGAATTTATTCAACAAGCGATATAATTATCAGCTTGAACAGAGCCTTGCGACTAATTAAGGAGATTATTATGAAAGTGTTGGCAATTAATGGAAGCGCTAGAAAAGAAGGGAACACAACAGCGCTTATCAAACATGTTTTTGCAGAGTTGGAAAAGGCAGGAATTCAGACCGAACTGATAGAATTAGCCGGAAAGAAGGTCAGAGGATGCGTCGCCTGTTTTAAGTGCATGAAAAACAAGGACAAAAAGTGCGCCGTATCGACAGACTATGTAAACGATGTGATTGAGAAAATGATAGAAGCTGACGGTATAATTCTTGGCTCTCCAACATATTTTACCGATGTGACAGCAGAAATGAAAGGTCTGATTGATAGATCAGGCATGGTCGCCAGATCCAATGATAACATGTTGAGATTGAAAGTCGGCGCCGCCGTGGTAGCGGCAAGAAGGGCCGGCGCTGTTCATTGCTTCGATACGATAAACCACTTTTTCTTTATCAACGAAATGATTGTTCCAGGATCGATCTACTGGAATGTAGCCTTTGGCAGAAACAAAGGGGAAGTTGAAAAAGACGAAGAGGGAATAGCTACAATGAAAAACCTGGGCAAGAACATGGCGTGGTTGCTAAAAAGGATAGCTGTTTAATATAAAAAACCGAATAACTTGGAGGATGCGCTCTTAAATTTCCAAACCATAGATCTAGATGGCTGATCAACGGTTGGTCTTTGCTCTGGCTATCTCTATTTGGGTCTGCGTCACATAACCCCAGAGCCTCATGATCGGGGCCCAAACTTCGCTCATAGGCAATGGGCAACGAGGATGATCCAATGATCTACTGTGCGATTACAGGGGAGAAGGAAATAGAGTCTGCTCAGGAACAGTTTTCGGCAGCACTGAAAAAGGATGCCAGGCTATATGAGAATTGGACTGTAGGATTTAGAGGAGGAACCGATAAGGTTGACCTGTATTGGCATAGAGACCTGAAATTCTGGTATGGACATAAAAGATTACTGAATCGCCACTGGAATATCTTTGGAGCCACCCCTCCGGAATCACGGCGCAGCCTCAACATAGACTGTGAAATCAACGTCCCATACATGGGACGGATGAGTAATATCCAGGGCATATTCGTCAGAGAAAAATCTGGATCGGATGAGATCTTTGTTGCTCATCAAGGCAGACTTAAGATCACAGACCAGGAACGTGAAGGGAAAAAGTTCTTGGATTGGGTTCGTGCCACATACGGTGATCGACAAATCTTGAAGGACATCCATTGGGATGATACCAAGATAACTGAAGCCATAATAGTAGCTGCTCTAAATGATCCGAAATTTCTGAGAAGTGTAAAGGATTTTATAGTAAAGGGTGTGAACTTCAAAAATGTCAAGCGGGGAGTCCACACTTTTGTTAGAACATAGTCGTGCCCATATATGGGTTTTGAAGGAACAGGGAACTGGTTCATTTTTTGTTAAAGGAGTTTGAATAGAAAATGAACATACTTGTCATCCTTGGTCATCCGGACCCGAACAGTTTCAACCATGCCATAGCCTCCACCGTGTGCGAAACTTCC
>JAPLJJ010000296.1 GCA_026388665.1 Deltaproteobacteria bacterium | reverse complement strand
GATGATGACTTCGAGGATGAGGAAGAAGACGAGGCCGACGAGATTTGGGAGGATGATGACGACTTCGAGGACGATGATTTAGATGATGAGGAGGAGGAGGAATAGGGCAGCAATTTTGATTTTGATTCCGGCCTCACGTAGGACAGGCTTTAGCCTGTTATTCTAGAGGGTCATATAGACCCATAAAGAGAATGAAAGAATGTCAGGCTGAAGCCTGACCTACGTACGATCTACATGCGACCAAAACTTTCCATGCGGTCCGCGCTGTGCATCGTCACGAGACTACTGAAAGGATAGTCTTGGGGTAACCTAACCAAACCACAGTTGACAGGATTCTCGTGAATATAATTGAATTTATCCAGCCAGTCCTCGTTGTTTCTGATTAAATGATCGAAGCTATCGCCTTGCCAGAACTGCCCCTTTCTACCTAGGTATCTGTTGATTCCCAGTGCAGCTCCGCCTTTTATTCGCCTCAGAATCGAACCAAGCGTGTAATCCTGGAATGGGGTCAATAAAAGATGGACATGATCCGGCATTATCACATAAGCCTCTAAACGATACAAATCGCTATTAAATGACCATATGACCTCTTCCAGTATGGAAGCGGGGCAAAAATCAGGTATCCTTCGTGGAACCAACAGGGGTTTCCTGTTTAATACCCCAAAGGTTACAAAGTATGTTGAGCCATCAAGTTCCCAATGTGGAAGTTTGCGTATTCGTCCTGACACGTATGGCAAATCTGACGATAAGAAGGCCCTGACCTCTGGATAGATGGGGGCCGGATCGTAAGCCGAACCAATGTGCCGATCGGATAACCAAGTATGAATTTTTTGTCGACGATCGTCGTTATGTTTTTGTGTCATTCTTCACGTAGGACAGGCTTTAGCCTGTTATCTTATAGGGTCATATAGACCCATAAAGAGAATGAAAGAATGTCAGGCTGAAGCCTGACCTACGTACGACTTACGAACAAACCCCAACCACCATGAATTGAGGCACAGACGACTCCGGGAGGACAAGAAGAGGTAACCCCCCCGCCAGCACGGACGCCTGCGCTACTTTGTTTCGAGAAGCTCTTTAATAGTAGAAAGGAGCAACGTTATCGACAGAGGTTTTTGAAAAACCTTCTTTGCGCCGAATTTCGCCGCCATCTGAAGGTAGGAATGAGGCTCTAAACGGCCCCCACCGGACATAGCAATGATCTTCACATCGGGGTCTATTTCCTTCAAGTCCATTATGGACTCAAGACCCTCCTTCTCCGGCATAATTATATCGGTGATCACCAAATCTATTTGGTTTTCACGAAATAACTTTACGGTTTCAACCCCGTTTGCCGCCTCGACAACCTCGTAACCATCCATTTCAAGGGCATGACGTAATAGTTCCCTTATAGGCGCGTCGTCATCTGCAACTAGTATTCGTGACAAGATTCAAGCTCCCTTTCCAATTCAGTTATCAAGAACGTTCCTCACGGTGTCAGCCGACTTGTTAACTAACACTGCTATTGTTAGTAGTCTTATATACCAAAAAATTAGATAATAACTTTATTACCAGATTCATGGAACCCAACGCAAACAATTATGTCCGACCCCGGTTTCCGTATATCAATGCTTCGGTTTTCAAATGCTCTGTTGAACCTGTTTTTTTGATTTCACATAATCGGCTAATTCTCGACCAAATTCAGATACGATAAGAGCGCTGTCAAAATTAACCTCCGGAGTGTTAAGAAACTGCAAGCGCAGAGCGTCGCCATCCATCAAATCGGGTATCACGCCTGCAAAGAAGAAGCCGATCAGATCGAACTCCTGAGCAAAATACGGCGTGAGCGGATCAGACAAAGGTAAGTCAACATATATATATTCAATCCCTTGGCTCACTAGTTCTTTTATCCTGGCATCAACAATCCTTGGCGTATCCGGGCAATAAACCTTGATTAGGATAGACGCCATTTTCAATTCACTGTTGACTCTAAGATCAAATGCGGTTTCGCCGCAGACGGAACCCCACGGCACTGCCGTTTCAGACGCGAACTCACGAGATAACCCCAGATTAATATAGATTTTGTCGATTATATCCCTGTAATTCTGAGGCGCGTAGACTAAACGGGTCTCTTTGGGCTCTTGCAGGGTAAAGAAATAAACCATCGCTATCTGTCGCTTGGTCGGTTCTTCCAAAAAGATCTTTCTATAATTGGATGGTGGAATATACCCGAGCATGACTGCGGTCTCTCGGCCGCCAAGAGACAAACACAGCCTTTGGGAATAAGGGTGGATCGTCACAGCTTCCCCGAACAGCCCCTTCATTTTCTTGGTTCGAGCATATTCCATAAGGTGTAAATGAATTTTTTTGGCCAAACCGGAACTACGGTATCGCGGGTCAACAGCAAGTGAAATCATCTCACCGATATTAGCGTCCGGCTCTTCTAGTTTCATAGCGCCGTGCGCGACAATTTCACCCAGCGGATCAACTGCGACCGCGGAAACAAGTAAACCTTCCTCTATGAGCGATTTTAGACGATCAGGATAGTAAACGTAATTCGGGCCGTAGCTATAACCGTATACCCTGTAGAAACAGCGGGCCAGCTTTAGCCCCTCATCCGGCCTGATCATTCGAATCTCTAAATTCCGATAATCATCTAACGGGACTACAGACGTGGTCGTATCGGCGGGAAGACTCTCGTCGGTTGCCTCTTCATAAATCGGGGTTGGTAAAGTCCTTATGAGTTCTAATCTCTGTCCGGATTTCCCGAGGTTGACAAGGCGAACCTCATCAACCGCGGGCGATGATATGGACAGAGAAAATGGTGATGCAAATCCTGAAACATCGCTTGTCAGTTCAACCGGCAAACCTTTGTGTTCAATCGCCACCACGAACTCACCGGGCCGCTCGGATACAGACACGTTTATCTGTCCTTGGTCCGATGGTTCGAAAGCCATCCTGGTAATATAGTCCGCGGCCAAGTAAGCCAGGTTGGCTATCTCATCCGCATCGTGGTCCGTCAGTCCTTGAGACACGGCAATGCGACGAACCATATCCCGTACAATGGTTACCAGCTTGCTGTCAGCACGCAGTGTAAAACTTGCGACATTTTTTTCGACCATCATCCAGTCCTCTTTTTCGACTAGATAGTCATAAGGACTCAAATTTTGCAAACCAATTCCGGAATAATATCAAGCCCGAGGTTCCCGATGCCCGAGCAATATCCATTTACGTTCGATTGCGTCTTCCAGCCTTTTTTCCCATTCTTTCCAAGATGACCGTAAGTCATCGAGTTCATTTGTTAACCGAATCAATTCACGTTCAATTGACACTGGATCGGACGTTTGTCTGTCAAAACGTCTACGTTCGATGTTCTTCAGTTCTCTGGCTAACGGGCGTGCTTCGACCTTTATGGCTCGGAGTCGCTCTAGGATTGCTTCTTCCTCATAACTCAACGCCATTAGAGGTTGGCAGTCGCAACAGGGAGCGCCGGCGACAGTGATGTTGGTCGGGACGCAGCCGCAATCTTTGCTTATATGTGTTTGAGGCGTGGACATGGCAGTCACCTCCTAAGTTTCTTTGGTAATATAGATACCGATTTAGGGGAAATGATTCATAGGGGGTGAATGTCCCACTGCGGCGCCGAGGGAAAGTGTGGGCCACAGGCCGACGCATATTCCTGGCTGTGTCCTCGGCAATAGATAGGGGTTCAAAATCTTGAACGCATCCCACCCATTGTCATTTCTACCGTAAGGGAGTGATCTATTCCGGCCCGGTATAGATCTCTCGTCGCTTCGCTCGGGCTAAAGCCTGACTTTCTCGTGGCGCCGCCAATTGCATCCATTCGAGTAGTGGGAAAACAGCAGGCAGATAGAAGGTGTCTCTTAATTAATTCGAAAGGATACATCTCTCCTGAACATCTCCATTCGCATCAATCCTCATACCTGTTGGAGACTCTTGATTTCTCGTTTCGGCTTTACGACTTCCCACACCACTTCGGGGTGAGCTTCGGCCACCTTCAAGAGAACCCTGGCTGGTCCTTTCGGTGTTCGATGACCCTGTTCCCAGTTCTCAAGAGTACGTACACTGATCCCAAGCATCGTGGCGAACTCGCTCTGGGAGACCTCGAGCTTGGACCTGATGGACTTCACATCCGGTTTTTCCTTTTTATTAACTACGAATACTCGTGAAGGTTCCATCTCACCGCGGAGTATTGCCATTCCTTCCTTTACACTTTCCACCAATTCATCGAAGAGTTCTTTTCTCATTCTTCTTGCTCCACAATCTTCCGGAGGACTTTACGTTCTTCGAAGGAAAGATCATCTCTTTCACTTTTTGGGTACATGAATAGCAAGAGTATCCGATCCTTGGCCACTGCCCAGTAGTAGATGACTCTTACTCCGCCGCTCTTACCTTGTCCTTCTCCTGCCCATCTCAGTTTCCGGATACCGCCGGTACCCTTGATCATTGCTCCGGCGTCCGGATGCTCGACCAGGTGTTCTTCCATCTCCCGGTAGGCGTCATCCGAGAGCAAAGTCACGACCTGTCGCGAAAAAGCTTTGGTTTCAACAAAGATCATGATCACCTTAGTAAGTATACTACGTCATCGACGGATGTGTTGTCAAGGGTCATGGCGTGGAATATCAATTCTACCGTAAGGGAGTGATCTATTCCGGCCCGGTATAGATCTCTCGTCGCTTCGCTCGCTCGAGATGACATGGATAATATATCGGGCTAAAGCCTGACTTTCTCGTGGCGCCGCCAATTGCATCCATTCGAGTAGTGGGAAAACAGCAGGCAGATAGAAGGTGTCTCTTAATTAATTCGAAAGGATACATCTCTCCTGAACATCTCCATTCGCATCAATCCT
>JAPLJJ010000051.1 GCA_026388665.1 Deltaproteobacteria bacterium | reverse complement strand
CTTCTCAGAGATTCGACCTGAAACTTGGCCTGACTTGAAGAGTATTTTGGAGACGGGCCTCCCTCAAGTCGGTAAGAAAATAGTCCTCCCACAAATAACCATCATCGCAAACCGTAATCCAATTGTGATCAATGGAAAGGTGGCTGGGGTTATCAGCGTGTTCCAGGACATCTCGGAATACGAGGCCATGATCTCCGGTCTACAGGGCTACAAGGAACTTCACCGCGAGCTGGAGGCTATCTTTGAGTCTTCCTTTGACGGCCTGTACATAACAGACGGCAAAGCCAACACTATTCGGGTTAATAGCGCATACGAACGAATAACAGGCTTGAAACGGGAAGACTTGATCGACCGAAACATGATGGATCTAGTAAAAGAAGGGGTTTTTGATCATTCGGCGACACTAGACGTTCTGGAGAAACGAGACCAAGTAACGATCATGCAGAAGATCAAGGGCGGCAAACACCTGCTGGTCACAGGGACTCCTATCTTTGACGATGAAGACAAGATCGCCTTAGTTGTAACAAATGTTCGTGACATAACGCTACTTAATGAACTCAAGGCTCAACTGGAAGAAACCCGCCGTTTAAGTTCACGCTACTACCAGTCCCTCGTGGAGCAGGAGAAGTTCCAGCACGATCTGCAAGACATGGTGGTCAATAGCAGCGCCATGATTCAAACAGTGCAAAGAGCGATTAAAGTGGCTGCCGTGGACGCATCCGTCTTGTTGTACGGCGAATCTGGTGTGGGTAAGAGTATGCTGGCTCGAATTATTCATCTCATGAGCCCCAGAAAAGAACGCCCCCTCATAAAAATTAATTGTGGATCTATACCGGAATCGCTGATTGAGAGCGAACTATTCGGCTATACCAAGGGCGCTTTTACCGGAGCGGCCCCTGAGGGTAAAGCCGGGCTGATTGAGGTAGGCCACACTGGGACAGTATTTCTCGATGAGTTGGGCGAGTTGACCTTGGCTATGCAGGTCAAATTATTGCAGGTTATCGAGGAAAAGACATTTACACGACTAGGAGGCACGCGCCCCACGTCAGTCGACGTCCGCATCATAGCAGCCACAAACCACGATTTAATGAGACTTGTCCAAAAGGGCGCCTTCCGCGAAGATCTCTATTACAGGCTGAGCGTGATCCCTATTCATATCCCTCCTTTGCGTGAGCGGCGGGATGATATTGCCGCGTTAGCTTTAAACAGACTGGAGAAATTCAATAGGTCCATGGGTTGTAATAAGCGCCTGGAACCCGCCGTGCTGGACAGGCTTATGCGCTACGAATACCCGGGTAATGTGCGTGAACTCATAAACATTATGGAGCGTATGATGATCATGAGTGACGGAAACTTGATTTCTCTTTCGGACTTACCCGGAGAACTGCAAGAGCAGATCGCTGAATCGCAGAATTACATTGAGGAAGGTTTGACGCTCAGGGCCGCGGTCCAATCGCTGGAGCATCGAATTATTGTAAGCGCTTTACAACGTTATAAGAGTTTGCCGATAGCGGCGCGTGCGCTGGGTGTTCATCCTACTACTCTATGGCGCAAGATGGTGAAATACGATCCGACACAAATCATTGCAAGAAAGCAATAGTGTTGCATTACTGCAATCATAGAATAAACCACTGATTAATATCTATAAAATACACTTTAGTCTTTTTTTGGCCTCGCTTCATTGCATATATGCAATGTTCTTTTTCCCGTTAGTTCACCGGCTACTCTAGTGAAAGCTTGCATCCGTCAGACCACCTGACCCTGGCATATTTATTGCTCCTTTAGACGCAAAGCAAAAAAAACTAAGGATGGAGGAGGTAGGTCTATGCTTAAACACAAAAACTTAACCCTGATACTGCTGGCTTTCTTGGTGTTCGTGGTGTGGCCATTCTCCGTGAGCGCACAAGAAAAAATCATCAAGATTGGCGCTATGTACCCAATGACGGGTAGACCGGGATTGTACGGGTTGGACTCGGTTGACGCGGCAGAGATGGCCATAGAAGAGATCAATTCTAAAGGTGGCGTTGCGGGCTATAAGTTCGAATTTACGAACACGGACAGCAAGGCCAAGCCGGACTATTCCGTAATGGTCGCCAAACGTTACATTACGCAGGATAAGGTACATTTTCTTTTTGGCGTGGTCAGCTCCGCAGTGGGTTTGGCCGTTACAGAAGTATCTAAACAATACAAGAAGATCTTTATCGGCACGGATCACGCATCTACTCAGCTAACCACAGACAAATTGCAGCCCTATTACTTCCGGGTATCCAATAACACTTTCCAGTCTATGGCCGCAGGCGCTCTCTACCTCAAAGAACTAAAGCAGACAAAGCCGTGGGAAACTATCGCTTACATAGGGCCGGACTACGCCTACGGACATGATCAGTGGGACGAACTCAAATATAATCTAGACCGTTTTGGGGTCAAGTACAAGGCCGTTGGAGAATATTGGCCGAAGATCTTTGCTCCTGACTACACAGCATTTATTACTTCCATAGGAAACGACAAACCGGACATTTTGGTAGCCGGTTTCTGGGGAGGTGACACCGTTGCATTTATCAAGCAGGCCCTACCTTACGGCCTATTAACAAAGACCCTATATTTCCATCCTGACGCCGGGGGTAATTACGAACTGATGAGCGCTATGGGCTCAGATCTGCCCAAGGGCCTTGTCCTTAGCGCCCGCCATCACAATAATTGGCCGGATACGGAGCTTAACCGTGAGTACGTGAAGAAGTTCTTCCAAAAGACCGGTCGGTACCCGACCTATGCGGCGGAAGGCGCGTATGCGGGGATCTACGCTATCGCAGAAGCGGTGAAAAAGGTTGGTAACCCTGACGATACCGAGGCCTTGGTAAAGGCCTTTGAAGGCATGAAAATCAAACTTCCCGAAGACCCGGACGGTTTTACATCCTATATTGATCCTAAATCGCATCAGATTGTCCAAGATCAGGCTATCGGCGTAACTGTGCCGAATGACAAATTCCCACCGGCCAAACTTATGTTGGGTGAGTGGAAGGTATATAAGGCAGAAGAATTGCTTCCTCCAAAGGAATATATCGATAAGCTTCAAAAGAAATAGCCTGCAACGACTTAGTTAAAAAGGGATGCGGACTAGACATACGTCCGCATCCATATGAGAGTGCTCGCAATGGATCCTTCGTTCATAATAATGCAATTCCTAAGCGGGTTGATGATGGCTACCCTGCTATTCCTCGTAGCCAGTGGACTCACTCTGATTTTTGGTGTGGGAAATGTCTTTAACTTCGCCCACGGGTCTTTTTACATGATTGGGGCTTACCTAGCCTATCAGACGGTTTCTGCCTGGCACGCCAATTTCTGGATCTCCGTCTTGGTAGCCGCCCTTGGAGCTGGGGTCCTAGGCATGATCGCTGAATCGGTGTTCCTTCGTCGCATTTATGGACGTGCTGAAGAAGGCGGGTTCCAGATACTTTTGACTTATTCTTTTATTTTGGTGATTGATGACCTCGTGAAGTTGATCTGGGGAGCCGAGTACAAGTCTTTGGCACGACCTACAGGATTCAGGGGGGCCATAGAAATAGGCGGATTGACCATTCCGTCATATAACCTTGCAATAATAGGAATTGGGCTTGTCGTAGTCGTCATGGCATGGTTGATTCTGTCTCGCACTCGAACCGGCCGAATCGCCCGAGCTGCGGCCCTGGACCGAGAGATGTTGGGTTCCATGGGTGTAAATGTGCCTCTCACAATGACGCTGGTATTTGGAATCGCTACAGCAATGGGCGGGTTCGCCGGGGCCCTCGCGGCGCCTCTTCGCTCCGTGGTCCCTGGAGCAGGAATAGAGGTAATTATAGACTCTTTGATTGTAGTTGTAATAGGAGGGATGGGCAACTTTTGGGGGGCATGGCTGGGGGCCTTAATTTTGGGTGAAGTCAATTCCTTTGCCGTCGCTACGGTCCCGGACTGGGCATCGCTGTTCAACTATCTCGTCATGGTGCTGACCCTGATTTTCAAACCTGAGGGTCTTTTTGCTTCGCGGAAAATCAGGAAGGTGTAGCCATGAAAAACCACGCAAAAATCAAGGAAGTCGTTTTCTGGGCACTGTTTTTTGTGATCTTTGGTCTAATACCTTTGTTGGAAAAATCCGACTACCATCTTATCCTGGCCAATCACATTTTGATTTGGGGCATGTTCGCAATGGCTTTCAACATGCTGTTCGGGGTAACGGGCATGCTATCCTTCGGCCAGGCCCTATATTACGGTCTAGGGGCCTACTCGGTCGGCCTAATGGTAAAGAACTTCGGCGACATCTGGTTCCTGCCCGCTATAGGCCTGGGGCTTTTGTCAGCTACCTTGGTCTCTATTCTGATAGGCCTATTGGTCATACGTGTCAGTGGGGTGTATTTCACTGTGCTCACATTGGCCTTCGGTCAGTTGGTCTGGCAGATAACATTCAAGTGGTACCATTTTACAGGAGGTGACGACGGGATTCAAAGTATTATACCGCCCGGAATTCTTGCGAATCATACTGTTTATTATTTTTTTACTCTGCTGCTTGTAGCTGTTTCGATTTGGGTCTTACGACGTTTAGTGAATTCGCCTATGGGGCTCGTGCTTCGGTGCATTCGGCAGAACCCCGACCGAGTGCGTTTTCTCGGGCGGCGAGTCCGGCGCAATCAGCTTAGAATTTACGTTATTTCATCTTTTTTCGCTGCATTGGCCGGTGGCCTGATGGCAGGCGTCGATAATTCCATACACCCCGATATGTTTTATTGGACTACCTCGGGTGAAGTAATTCTTATGGCCGTAATTGGAGGCATCGGCCAGTTCTTTGGTCCATTTATCGGAGCGGCGTTGATCATCATAATCCAAGATGTAGTTGGCGCACGTACTGAATACTGGTCTTTGATCATCGGGCTGATCATGATGGTCATGGTCCTCATACTGCCAAAGGGTTTGGTAGGCGAGGTCCAGCTTTTAAGGGGCCGTTTTAGACCCGACGCCAAGAATCGAGGTGAAAATGGAACCACTTTTAGTGCTTGACTCCGTAACTAAATCGTTCGGTGGGCTCAGAGTTACTGCAGGAGTGAGTTTCTCAGTGGCGCCGGGAAGCATATCAGCCGTAATTGGACCAAATGGGGCCGGAAAAACCTCTTTATTCAACCAAATCACGGGCTACCTTAGACCGGACAAGGGTCGGATAATCTTCAGGCAAGAGGATATAACCGATCTTAGCACTCGTGAAATTGTGTCTCGTGGTATGGGACGAGCATTTCAGGTTACCTCATTTTTCCCGGAAGAGACTGTGCTCGATAATGTACGTGTCGCATGTCTGTCTCGACTGAACAAGACGCGTAAAGCAATAAAAAATGTTTCTTATTTCAAAGAAGCGACGGATAAGGCTTTCAAAATCCTGGAAAGTATTGGCCTTGGGAAACAAGCTGACCGGCCTGCATTCGAGCTGGCTCACGGCGATCAGAAGCTCCTGGATATTGGAATTGCCCTAGGATTAGAACCTAAAATGCTCCTTTTGGACGAGCCTACTTCTGGCATGTCCCCCGAAGAGCGTCTGCTCACCCGAAATTTGATCAAAAGGCTTTGGAAAGAGTTCAACCTTACTCTTTTGTTTATTGAACATGACATGGATACAGTCTTTGGCATCGCGCAGACAGTGCGGGTACTCCAAATGGGCAGGCTCCTGGCTGAGGGCACTCCGGAAGAAATACGTAATAATCCTGAGGTGATTACAGCGTATCTCGGCGAGGAGGTTTTATGAACTACATCCTGGAAGCTGAAGGCCTGAATACATTCTATGGGCGTAGCCACATCCTGTTCGACGTGAACCTGTCCGTCTACCCAGGAGAGACTGTCTGTCTTATGGGTCGAAATGGGGCGGGTAAAACCACGTCTTTTCGCTCGATCATGGGCTTGACTCCTCCCAAAAAAGGCAAGGTGATTTTCAAGGGTAAGCAATGCACGGGTATGCCGTCCTATAAAATGGCACGTATGGGAATGGGATTCGTTCCAGAGGATCGTCGAATCTTTGGACCTCTCACCGTTCGAGAGAACTTGGAGTTGGGAAAGATACCAGGCCGGAAAGGCCGCTGGACTATGGAAACTGTTTTAGAACATTTTCCAACAATAGAGTTGTGCAGAGATAGACTTGGTGGATCGCTTTCCGGTGGTGAGCAACAGATGTTGACTATTGCAAGGGCGCTCATGGGTAACCCTGACCTGCTGGTCTTGGACGAACCGACGGAAGGGCTAGCGCCGGTTATTGTAGCAGTTTTAAAGGAACTTATAAGGAGCCTTAAATCCGCCCAGACAACAATACTGCTTTCAGAGCAGAATATTCGTTTCGCCATGGGGGTTTCCGATCGGGTCGTCGTCATAGACAAAGGTCATGTAGTGTATACAGGGACAATGGAGGAATTCAGAAAACAAGAGGCCGTACAGAAGACATATTTGGCTGTCTAGGCATGGTCCACGCCACAAACAAGTCAGGAAGGTAATTACCGATGAATAAAGTGAACATTTTTCAGACTACACCTCGAATAATTATGGGCACGGGCGCATCCAACAAGATTGCGGACGAGGTTATGCGATTCTCTAAGAAAAGTGTCATGATCATAACCGATCCTGGCCTAGTGCAATCAGGTATTTGTGGCCGTTTCGAGGAATTATTGATTAAAGCCGGATGTTCCGTGCATTGCTTTGACAGCGTAGAACCAGACCCGCCCTTTGAGATTGCCTCTCAAGCTGCACAATGCGTCAGAGATGCGGGCGCAGATCTAATTTTGGGGATCGGAGGCGGATCTTCTTTGGACATTGCAAAGGTGGCCTCCATATTGGTGACGAATACGGAGCCTGTAAGCACATACTTTGGAATAGATCTGGTGCCTAACCCTGGGCTTACAACTATTCTTGCGCCTACCACCGCCGGAACCGGTAGTGAGGTCACACCAATCGCTATACTCTCAGATCATCATGAGAAACTAAAAAAGGGAATTGTCAGTCCACATTTATTCCCAGCAGTGGCTCTCTTGGATCCAGAATTAACACTTGGCCTACCCGCGGCAATCACTGCCGCCACCGGCATGGATGCCTTGATTCATGCCGTGGAAGCCTACACATCAAAGAATGCCACGTCATTCACTGATATGTTGGCTCAGGAAGCTATGACGTTAATTTCTAAGCACATTCGCACTGCCTTCGCCAACGGCTCCAACCTGGAAGCACGGGCCAAGATGCTTCAGGGAAGCCTTCTGGCAGGTATGGCGTTTGCCAATGCAGGTGTCACGGCAGTCCACGCGTTCGCATATCCGATAGGGGCGGAATTTCACATACCACACGGTGTAGCAAACAGTATCATGCTTGCGCCGGTCATGGAATTCAACATGCTGGGCAATCTTACTAAGTTTGCGCACATGGCGCAGGCCTTCGGCGAAAATACCCTGGGACTGAGCGAACGGCAGGCTGCCAAAGTTGCTGTGGAGAGCCTTCGAAATTTGGCTGCAGACCTTAAGATCCCCAAATCGTTGAGTGGGTTTGGGGTTAAGGCTGAGGATATTCCTTCCTTAGCCAAGGGTGTAATGAAGGTCACCCGGCTTTTGGCAAACAACCCTAGAGAACTGAAACTTGAGGATGCCGAGGAGATCTATCGACAAGTGTTGTAGAGAAAGTTCAAAACCAAGAACCGACAAGTGTTTTGGGACCGGGCTGATTCAAAAAAACCAGCCCAAGGCAGCTACTCACGCGGAGAGTGACCCATGTTTGGTTTCTATAATATGGTTCTCAGAGTCAACGCCACGTACAGAGGTTTTGACTTGAAGATAATTTCGGATAGCGTTTTACGAAGGACCCTCGGGGGCAAAGGGCTCGCAACCCATTTGTTGCTATTACACAACCCCCCAGGAGTGGCCCCTCTGAGCCCTGAAAATCACCTTATTCTCGCTTCCGGCCCGGTAAGCGGCACAGGCATTTGGGGTAGTTGCCGTCACGGCATCTACACGAAGTCTCCCCAGACGGGCTATTACGCCGAATCATACTCAGGCGGGACAGTGGCTGACTACATGGCTGTAACGGGCTTTGACGCGGTGATGATCCATGGAGCAAGTGAGGAACCAGTTTGGCTTGAAGTATGTGAAAAAACGGTTCATTTTCACCCGGCAAATGACCTTTGGGGTCTAGAAACTTATGAAACGGAAGACCGTATCAAGGCATGGATCAAGGAAAATAGACCTGAAGCCAAAAACTGCGGTGTAGTTGTCATTGGACCCGCCGGGGAAAATACCGCCAGCTTCGCTGTCATTGAAAACGACTATTGGCGGTCTGCCGGTCGCACTGGGATCGGGGCGGTTATGGGATCCAAAAAGATCAAGGCCATTGCTTTTTGGGGTAATTGCAAAAAGGAGGTAGCCGACCCCGATTTGGCCAAGAGTTTTGCTAAAGATGTCGCCCAACGAGCCAAAGATAACCCGGGTGTTAAAGCTTACAAGAGTATGGGCACACCTATGATGGTCGACATCATGAGCAACGTAGGGAGCTTCCCTACTCGATATTGGAAGAAGGGCACTGCGGAGCATCGTGAAAGTATAAACGCCACGGCCTTACACAGCCGTTGCGACGTAAAACCTCATGCCTGCAGGAAATGTTTCATAGGGTGCGGGCGGTTGGCTACAGTAAAAGAGGGGCGGCACAAGGGACTAACTATCGAGGGGCCGGAATACGAGACCATATATGCGTTTGGTGGGCTATGCGAGGTGGATTCAATTGAAGAAATCGCCTATCTTAATGACCTCTGTGATCGACTTGGATTAGACACCATGAGCGCAGGCAACCTAGCGGCACTTACTATTGAGGCGTCCCGGCAACGAAAAATAGACTACGACATTGATTATGGCCAAGTCGATCAGATTGCGGCGCTACTCAAAGATATAGCTTACCGTCGCGGTATAGGAGACACATTGGCCAATGGTATCAAGTTTGTTGCAAAAGAGTGGGACATGGAAGATCAGGCCATTCATGTAAAAGGACTTGAACCGGCCGGGTATGATCCCCGAGTACTCAAAGGCATGGGATTGGCCTACGGTACTTCGGATCGTGGGGCGTGCCATCTCCGCGCCACCTTCTATAAGCCTGAGCTATCCAAAATGATTGACCCGGAGCAAATTTCCGGCAAAGCTGAGATGTTCGTAGAATGGGAAGATAGGCTCACTTTTTTTGACGCTCTTATTCTTTGCCGTTTTTATCGCGATCTGTACCAGTGGGAAGAATTGGCTACCATGATCAAGGCGATCACTGGGCTTGAGTTGACCCAAGAGGCCATGAAGGCCATCGCTAGGAGCATTACGGACGATACTCGGCGATTTAACTTGCAGGAGGGACTAACCCTCGCAGAAGACAAACTCCCAAAACGCTTCTCGACCGAAGCCCTACCCGAAACGGGTAAAGTTATCACCGAAGAGCAGATGCAGCAACTACTGACAGATTACTACAAAGCTAGGGGCTGGGATGAAATGGGTAGGCCCCCGGAAAAAAAGGAATTACCCGAGTCGACAAGCATGGTAAACAGTCAGGGACTCGTGTAGCTACAGTAATATCAATTCGCTTAGTGATTAGTTACTCACTGAAACGTGACTTGTTTCAGTCGTAGTTAAAACCGCAAGGACATGTCTTCGAAGATTCAAATTTTGAGCCACTTAAGGTCCACCAGTTTCGCCCCACTTCGTTTTCGTAACAGTGGAATTTGTTGATTAGCCACTTCGAGGAAATTCGGCGGAGGTTCCTGGATATAGGCTCTCAGATCAGTCTCATTAACTCGGTATCGCTATTTTTCTTTTTTCCAGCAACAGGAGAATAGCGGGTAGTGTCGTGAGTGTAAACGCGACCGCGGCAATCATCGCTATCACTATGGCCCATCCCAAGAATTCCATGGAGTAATGCTTGGACGTAAGCATTGCAACAAAGCCCATTACGTTAGTAAGCGATGTAAAAATGATCGGGCGTGTAACGTGATCCATTGTCTCAACCACACCTCCCCCATCTTCTGATAAGCTGCCCATAACGACATGAACTCCATTATCCATTCCTAAGCCAAAGATAAGCGGAGCCACCCCCACAATAGAGAAAGGTAAACCATATCCCATCAATCCGGCCAGCCCAAGCGTAACACTGAACGCGCCCAGCATGGGGATCATGCTCAGAGTCACGCCCGCAAAACTCCGAATAACAACAAAAAAGAATATTAGAGACGCTACGAATACATAAGCGCTTAATCTTACCAACTCAGATACAAGTCCCGAGAGTATTTCCGACATGACTTGGCGTGAACCTGATATTTTTACATCAGCGCCAACATTTTTGACAGCGTCCAGGACTTTAGTATCCATGGACTTTAAGGTTTTCGGATCAGTCACCCTTTCCGAATAACGTATTTGGGTAAGAAAACGGTAACGACCGTTTATCAGGGCCATGTACCATGACCTTTCCAATGAAGAATGTTCTTGGAAACGATCAGAACTTGATTTCAAATCAGATAATAGTCTCTCAGTGCCCTGAAAAGTCTGTTCCATGAACTTTCGGGCCTGGTCCGACAATATTGAATCATTTACCGCTGTTTCAAATACTTTTTGGAGTGCGGGCCAAGAATTTAGAATTGCTGAAATAGCCGCCAAATTTGCCGAACGAACCTGTTCCGGAGACATCAAATATGAAACAGAGTCAAAAGACGAAATTTCGTTAGACTTCTCCATTAGTTGTTCAAGAGCCTTGTCGATTTTCCTTTGAATGACGAGACCATCCTGAACATTGTCAACATCGAATGAGAGCAGTGTCGGTTGAGAAAAATTTGCGTGGAACTTCTGTGATATCTTGTTGGAAACAGACATCGACTCCATTCCACGAGCCAGGAACACTTTGAAAAGGTCGTTTTCATATGTGAGTCGAGAGGCTGCCACTGAGCTTACGATCAGAACAACCACTGAAGTTATTAGAATTGTCACAGGTCGATTTTTGTACAAGCCGGAAAACGCCTTGAAAGACACATGCATTGTCGGCATTAGCTTGAGATTACGACGGCGGAGTATCGTAACTATACTTGGAAACAGAAATAACGTTGAAACAAGTGTCAATAGTAGACCAGTCGCTCCCACATATCCGAATTGCGCCATAGCAGGCTGATCCGACAGACAAAGACAAAGAAAGGCGAGGATACTGGTCATAGCGCCTGTTATAATTGCAGGTCCCGTAATGTCGTAAACGCGGAACAGCGCATCATTTTCATCCAACCCTTGTTCCATTTCCCCCTTCAAGCGATTCCAGAGGTGTACTCCATAGTCTGTTCCAAGTCCGAACAGTACGCCGGTCGCTCCCATTACTACTGGATTTACCTCGGAATAACTTAAATAGATCAAACCATAATTCGGACCAACTCCGGCGGCAATCGGGGCCATCAAAGCAAGCGCCGCCCACAGGCTCCTGTAAACTGCCACAAGCAGTAGGCAAACCGATGCAAACGAAAACATCAGGATTGTAAATGTCTCTTGATCAAATATTCTGTCGGATTCCTGATGAAACGCTGTTTTTCCTGTCACGTCCCATTTCAAATCCTTGAACTTTTCTTTGATCGTTTGATTCTGGCTGGCCAAGGTTTGCATTTTTTCTGGAATCAATTTGACCAGCGCATTCATCAATTGTTTCCCTTGAACAATGTCCGGGCTCGGGAAGGTAGGTGTAACCTGTATTAAGAAAACAGTGCTGTCCGGACTCGAAATAAGAAGAAAAATGTCAGTCAGGCTTATTGAACCAAGCCTTTTTTCCATGGCGCGCGACACAAACTGGCCCAGTTCAAGAGGGTCTTCCAAAAGACGATCCTGCAAATAAGAGTTTTCAACCAGGAAAAGATGATTTACGTTGCGTCGGACCGCATCTTTTATGCCCTGGGGACTGAAGATTTTTTGAACCTGTTTTCGTTCTCGCTCATTCATTCCGAGAAGGAAATTCTTGAAAAGGCCTTTGGTCTGTTCTTTATCGGTGGGATCAAGCCATCGGTAGCGGACCCTTCTCACTCCAGTTAATTGTCCGATTGCCTCGCCCAATTCCGATAATATCTTTAGGCGATCCGATCCAGGGGCCTCAGGAAATTCCAAAGCAACTATTAAAGAATCCTGTTCCCCAAAAATGTCATTATTCTGCTTGCTTAAGGTTATTATTGAATCAGTTTCCCCAATACCGGAAATGAGATCCGTACTAATAACGATGCGGGGCATACACCAAAATCCGGCGATCCCAAGCGCAGTAAAAACAGCCACAATAATATATGGGTAGGAAACTGAAAGTTTACAAATACGATTTAGTATAAAGACTAGGACTTTCATTCAATAAACCTGGAGTAAAGAGCTATTGTTCAAAGGGAAGAGAAGGTTCTATTAACGTTTTCATCGGGACTTTTCTCTTTCGGGACCAATTTATTATAATCCGTCATTCATGCGCCCCGATCTCTAAGGTCAGATTTAGAATCTTTTGATCGCAACTTCGTGATCAGGTCCCGGTACTCTACGTCAAGATTTAAGGCTGATCGAAGTAACCTTTTTCGTTGAATCGCGTAAGTCACAACATATCCTAGAATGCCGAACACTGTGGCAAGCAGAACTGCGGCTGTTATCCATCGGATGAGTGTCGTTCTCCCAACCTTAAAAAACGTGAGCATTGATTCCCAAAAGTAGTTGCTTTCTACGACCGGGTTGATCGCTGTTTGAAAATTTTCAAAACTCAGTGAAGCTGACTCCCCGAGCACGAACGACCCAAGGAGATAATAGCCGTAGTACATTGGTATTACGTTCAGAGGGTTTCCCACAAATGTGAAACCAAACGCGACGATGAAGTTGAACTTGAGAACCAATCTCAATAAACCTAGAACCAACATGTGGCTGCCAAGCGGAGCCCCAAATCCTATAATCAAACCTAGTGAGACTCCAAGTGCGTCGTAATGAGGCGCGTTACGAGACGTGACAAGAGGCTGGATAACGTTGTTGTATATTTTATTGGTAAGAGTCCTATATCTCTCTAGGATGCCGGTCTCTCTTTTACCCTGCGAATCATTCATGGAATCATTCAAAGCGCATAGCAGTTACTGAGTCCATGCGGCTCGCCTTCATGGACGGATAAAGCCCGGATGCAATCCCTAAGAAAGCAGTAAACACTATTCCACTCATTATGCTGACTATCAGCATAACCTTTGACACCTCGACTCCGAGCGGCCCTTTCAGAATCGTAACTGAGAACACGCCGATCATGACTCCGATACATCCAGCCATCAAACTTATCAACACAGCTTCCAAAAGAAATTGTAAGAGGATTAAATCTTCTTTTGCGCCCAAAGCTTTTCTTAGACCAATTTCACGGGTACGATCCTGAACCGCTGTCAGCATTACGGCCATAATGCCTATCCCACCTAATAGAATGGTAACCCCAAGGGCCGCGTAAACAAAGAGCTTCACCATGTAAACCGTGGATTTAACTTTCTCAATTCTCCTCGGATAATAAGTAATTTCTATTCCCTGCTCATAGCCCTTGTGGGTCTCTCTGAGTATTTTTAGGGCTTTATCCCTGACAGGCTCTACCTCGTTCCAGTTATCTACCCGAATATAGATTTCGCGAATCTTTTCCAACCCTGAAAACAGTCTTTGAGCTGTCGTCAACGGAATAATTATATATCTTTCGAGGTCATTCTGTTGAACGCCACCCAGTAGACCCACTACCTCAAATTTCAGACTACCAACTCCGACCAATTCTCCAACCAGTTTTTCTCTCCCAAAAAGGTTTTTGGCGACATTTTGTCCGAGTACACATACATTCTTCCTACCAACTACGTCGGTAGCTCCAATAAATCTCCCTTCCCGTAACTGCGAACTCTGGGTCAACCAAAATTCTTGATCAACTCCTATTAATCCGGGGCTCCATTCATTGGTCTCAAAAAAAGCGTCTATAGCAGGTATTGAGACTACTGGAGCAACTGCCATCGTGTGAGGAATCCGTCTTAGTCTTTTTACGTCACTCATTTGATATTCGCCAGGATGGTAGTTCTCTTCGTTTCGCCAAACCGCTTTCATAACCGTGGCTTCACCCAACAATTCCAGATGCTCTCCCATTTTCTTTTCGACAGAATCACCCATTGTTTGAACGACTATGAAACCTGCTGTGCCCAGCGCTATTCCGATCATTACAGCCTTGTAACGTCGGCGATTCCGCAACACTGAACGCCAGCACATAACTAAAAGGTCTTCCATCTTCAACGGGTTTGACTCCTGGTTAGCCTGAGCTTTCTCTGAGATCCCGCATAACATAACGTATTCATGGAAAGCAGTTCAACCTTTCTGGGATTAAGGTTACGAAACCCTCAGCAAAATGTTAAATTGTCGGTTCATCCGTGGGAACCGAGGATGAGAATCTGAGATTCCAGGAAGTTTTATGTTTAATTCCAATAAATTGGCCTCCTCCTCCACGCGTCAAGACAGTATCCTGAGTCGTCTGGCTTATCTGCTTTCAGCTCAGGCGGTAGAGGGTTTGCTAAGCACTGTTTTCTTTTTGTACCTAGCGTGGATCAACGCGTCCGACTATGGACAGGTCATGTATTCCATGGCTGGCGGCGCGGTTATACAGACTATCATACAATTCGGTTTGTATTACCCTCTGGTATCCAAGCTTGGAAATCTCAAAGGACCTGAAGCAAAAAAACTTATCATAAGTGTTCAAATAATCAAATTCGGTCTTTTCGCACTCTGTTTTGTCGGAGTGCTCCTCTTCGCATGGCGACAGAAGTTATCTGTTGAATTGAGCGCTGTTCTAGCTCTGATTTGTCTTGGATTCTCTGTTGAGGCCTTGGCGGAAACTTTTTTTGCAGGTTTGAGGGTAAGCGGCCGGCAAAATGTGGAAGCTCGAATCAAGATGACAGGATCAATAACCAGTTATGGGTATGGGTTTATTGTCGCAGTCCTAGGTTTCGGCGCTATTTACATTAGTCTTTTTAAACTAGTTTCAGGCATAACTCGAATTGTTTTGGGATATCAAATTTATCTAAAAGGAGATTCAAGAACCCAGAATCTGTCCAGTTGGTGGGCATCGGTTAACACTATGTTTAAAGCCTCTCTCGTTTTCGCTCTGATAGAAATTCTCGGTGTGATCTATAACAAAACCAACATCTTTTTTCTTGAGCAACAAACCGGAGTGAATGGGGTCGCGTATTATAGCGCTACCTGGAATATATTGGACGCCCTTTCCATCCTGGGTTCCGAGCAGTTTCTAGGTTGGGTCATCTTTCCTTTATTGGCGACACTCTGGTGGCAGGATAGAAAACGAGCCGGGGACTTGATCAGAAGGAACGCCCAGTGGCTTATGGCGATTGCTCTTCCCATTCTTTTTTTTCTTCACTCTGAAAGCTCTCTGATAATTGGTCTAATCTATCCTGCAGAGTATGGTGACGCCGTCTGGATGCAGAAGTACCTTGTTTGGACCATACTCATCTCTTTCGAAAACAATTTGTTCTCTTACGTCATGATGGTGGCAGGAGCCGCTAATCTATTGTTGGTCTTTCAAATTGCAGGAACAGTGGTGAATTTTATCTTGAATTTTACCTTGGTTCCAATGATGAAGCTGGAAGGCGCTTGCCTGGTAATCATTTTTACCAAATTATTTATTGCGTGTTTGACTTTCATCTATTGCCGAATCAGTTTTGGATTTGTGCGTTTAAAGGATTTCTTGTTTCCAGTTATACTGGGGGCTCTTTCGTTAGGTCTGTTCCTCGGATTACAACCTATAATCACACTGCATCCTGCTGTTGTAATCACCATAGGTTTCTATTTGACGGCGTTGTTCATGGTTGGCCCGAAATTTATTGAGTCCTTCCCACGAAAAATCTCTTAATTAATCGCTATTAGAATTTCTTGATCAACACCACACCCGTCAGAAGAAGACACACGCCTATAATTCTCCAAATATTTGTCGGATGCTCTTCATAACCAACTATACCGAAGTGGTCGAGAATAAGAGACATTACCATCTGGCCTGCGATCATAAGCCCTAGAGTCGTCGCTGCGCCAACTTTCGGCGCAAGTATTATGGAAACGAACACCAGAAAAGCCCCCATGAGACCACCAGTCCACATCCACCACGGCATTTCCGTAAAAGTTCTTATTGGAGGCCAGGAGACACCCGCAACTAGAACATAAGTTGTCAGACCTACGGTCCCCACCATGAAGGAAATCATTGCGGCGAGCGATGGATCCCCTGTCACTGAACCAAGTTGCGAATTTATTCCGGCCTGTGTCGGCGCGCACGCGCCGGCGATAAGGGCCAATATTATATAATAAAATTCCATGAATGGCGCCTCTGAATATCACTATTTGATCCTGTAATCACCTAAATAGATTTTGATGTCGAATCTGTGAATACTTTTGATCCCTGTGCTTGCCAATGTTCATGTGAGTGCATGCGTTCACAAACTAGAAAACGGAACCCGTTAATTAGGTTCCGTTCCCAAATCAGGCCCCGCAGATAAATTTATTTACATGGGGCCCCCCCGGAAATGTATGGCGCGTTCACTTTTAGTTTACGCGGCAACGACGTCATCTTCGATTGGCCAACGTCCCTGATTTAACCAGCGGACTAATGACGCGTCTATTGCGTCCTCGAAAACATCGCAGCGGGCCGCTATTTCTCTAAAGGAAAGACCTTGCCTTAACATTGTATGAACATTTTCCGGTGTCAGCCTCACTCGTGATCCATCCATTTTCAGCATAAGTCACTCCTTTAATCGGTTATGTACTAATTAGTAAACTAACAATTGCTCAGGTTCCTTATATTACAAAAATATATGCAATTTGTCCGATTATTGTTTCAAAACAGCCAAAGGTTGATCGATCATCTGCTCGGCAGGTATGAAAGAATCCCGAATCTCGGGAAACACAACCCTCAAAGCTTCATCCATGTGATCAACCAATATTATATTCAGACCTTTTCTAATCCTTTTAGGAACCTCGCTCAAATCTTTTTCATTTTCTCTTGGAATAATAACCCTTGAAAGGAGGCCACGTTTCGCGGCCAACAGCTTCTCCTTCAGTCCCCCTATGGGCAGAATTCTACCCCGGAGAGTTATTTCTCCTGTCATCGCCAGATCGTTGGGGAAAGGTTGCCTAGTAAGGGCCGACAAGATTGCGGTTGTCATAGTTATTCCGGCGGATGGCCCATCTTTGGGGGTCGCCCCTTCCGGAACATGGATGTGAATATCAATCTTGTCGTAAAAATCAGTTCTCAGGCCAAGACTTAACGCTCGTGATCGCACATAACTCATGGCGGCTTGAGCCGACTCTTGCATGACCTCACCGAGTTTTCCGGTAACCGTTAACTTCCCGGACCCAGGCATAAGAGCTACCTCAACAGTCAGCAGTTCTCCGCCGAATTCAGTCCACGCCAGTCCATTCGCGACACCAATCTTTAGAGATTGTTCTTTTTCGCCGTACCTGAACTTCGGCGCGCCAAGGAAGCTTCCAATATCCCGCGGGCCGATATCAATGCCATTGGTTATTGACCCGTCAACGACCTTTCGAGCCACCTTCCGACACACTTTGGCAATCTGTCGCTCCAACTCTCGTACACCCGCTTCACGAGTGTATCGCCTTGCTATGCGAATTAGAGCCTGACGAGAAAAGGTTATGTGACCGGCAGTCAGACCATTGGCTTCAGTTTGTTTGGGTACTAGAAAACGTTCGGCGATTTTCAGTTTTTCGAATTCAGTGTAACCGGGAAGCCGTATTATCTCCATCCTGTCTTGCAAGGGAGCCGGTATTCCATGAAGGGTATTAGCCGTCGTTATGAACAAAACCTTGGAAAGATCATAATCAATATCCAGGTAATGATCGTTGAACGCGTGATTCTGTTCCTGGTCCAGGACTTCCAATAATGCGGCGGACGGATCTCCCCTAAAATCCATGCTCATCTTGTCGACTTCATCTAATAACATTACAGGGTTTACTGTTCGGCACTTCTTCATGCTTTGAATTATCTTGCCGGGAAGCGCGCCGATGTAGGTTCTTCTGTGACCTCTTATTTCAGCCTCGTCTCGAACACCACCCAAGGATATTCTTACAAACTCTCTGCCCGTGGCACGCGACACGGATCTGGCGAGTGAAGTCTTGCCAACACCTGGGGGCCCCACTAAGCAGAGAATCGGTCCTTTAATGTTCGGCGCCAGCTTCTGAACCGAAAGATACTCAATTATCCGTTCTTTAACCTCTTTAAGCCCGTAATGATCTTCATCCAGAATTCTCTGAGATTCGTCTATCAAGAGTTCAGATTGTGAGGTTTCATGCCAGGGCAATACAAGGAACCAGTCAATGTAATTCCGAACCACGGTTGCTTCCGCGGACATGGGAGCCATCATTCTTAGTTTCCGAATCTCTTTCTGGACCTTGGATTCAGCCTCTTCGGTAAGTTTCTTTTGTTTTAGTTGTTCCTCAATCTCGGCTATTTCGTTTTTGAACTCGTCCTTTTCCCCCATCTCTTTCTGAATGGCTCGCATTTGCTCATTTAGATAGTACTCTTTTTGAGTTTTCTCCATCTGTTTCTTGACGCGTTCACGAATCTTCTTTTCTATTTCCGAGATCTCTATTTCGCTTTGCATTAATTCAAGTAAACGCTCGATCCTTTGACGAACCGAGATTTTTTCCAGCAACGACTGCTTATCTTCTAACTTAAGGCTAACCTGGCCGGCGATTGTATCGGCGAGACGACCAGGCTCGTTGATTGATTTTATTGCGTTCAGAAAATCCTGGGGCGCTTTATTCTCTGCCGCCACATAGCTCTCTGAGACATTTCTTAGTCCTCTTACCAGAGCCTGGATTTCTATCTCTCGACCTGTGACTTCGTCATCCAATGGGGTGACTTCAACTCTGAAGTACGGATCATGTTCCATAAACTTTCGTATTTGGGCACGGTGACGTCCTTCGACGAATATTTTAATAGTATTGTCAGGCAGCTTGAGCAATTGAATTATCTGCCCAACAACACCTATGGAAAAAATGTCGGAAGCTTCAGGATTGGTTTGTTGAGCGTTTTTTTGAGACGCGAGGAAAATGAGTTTTTCTGTTTTTATCGCGGTCTCTACCGCTTTAATGGACCTATCTCGCCCTACAAAGAGCGGAGCCACCATATGTGGGAAAACAACAATGTCTCTAAGCGGTAAGAGCGGTAAGACTATATTGGAAGAGACAACCGTTTCGTCTTTCTTTCCAAAAAACATTGTCTCAACATCCTAGGTCACAAAATAAAAGAGGGAAAGTATCCATTAATTCCTAACCCAGATTAGCATTTCTAAGATACGGATGTCTCGGCCTCTTTCTCAAAAACCAAAATACAAGGAGAACCTTTCTTTATGACATCGTCGTTCACGATGACTTCCTGCAAATCCTTAAATTCAGGTAACTCGTACATGATGTCCAACATCGACGACTCAAGTATTGAACGAAGCCCTCTGGCACCGGTTTTACGGCGAAGCGCCTGGGATGCGACTGACTTAAGGGCCTCATCTGTGAATCTCAGCTTCACTTGTTCAAAACCGAAGAGCTTTTTGTACTGTCTGACAAGAGCGTTCTTTGGTTCGAGGAGAATACGGACCAACGCTTCTTCATCCAGTTCATGAAGGGTCGCCGCAACAGGCAAGCGGCCCACAAATTCTGGAATTAGGCCGTAGCGGATCAAGTCTTCCGGCTGAACCTGTTCGAGAATATTTGCAATGTCGTCGCTCTTTGATCCGCCTATTTGAGCGTTGAATCCCATTGACTTCATATTTAGGCGTTGCTGCACAACTCGATCTAAGCCGACGAAAGCCCCTCCGCAAATAAAGAGTATGTTGGTTGTGTCGACCTGTAAAAATTCCTGTTGCGGATGTTTTCTTCCACCTTTTGGCGGAACGTTCGCCATCGTCCCTTCAACAATTTTGAGTAAAGCCTGTTGGACACCTTCCCCTGAAACGTCTCTGGTTATGCTCGGATTCTCGGTCTTTCGCGAAATCTTATCGATTTCATCTATGTAGACTATGCCACGACAGGCCCTAGATATGTCGTAGTCAGCGTTTTGGAGCAAACTGAGAATTATGTTCTCAACGTCTTCACCGACATAGCCCGCTTCAGTCAGTGTAGTCGCGTCCGCGATTGCGAACGGGACATTCAGTATTCGGGCAAGGGTCTGGGCCAACAGGGTCTTGCCAGAACCAGTAGGACCAATTAGAAGGATATTGCTCTTTTGTAACTCCACACCATCGAGGTCGGGCTTCGAGTCGATCCTCTTGTAGTGGTTGTGAACCGCTACGGACAAAATTTTCTTTGCCTGTTCTTGCCCTATTACATATTCATCAAGAGAGGCTTTAATTTCAGAGGGATTACTTACTTTTGACTTACCTTTGCCTATCTCCTCTTTTTCGTATTCTTCAGCGATAATTTCGTTACATAATTCTATACACTCATCACAGATATAGACCGTCGGTCCGGCGATGAGCTTTCTAACCTCATCCTGGCTTTTTCCACAAAATGAACAATAAAGAGAAGAGAAGTTGCCTTTTCTTGCAGCCATATAATCCTCCTTCAGCGCACCCTTTCGGAGAAACTAACGGAATTTCCCGACTTCCGAATACCGGTCACTGAGATTTTTCCTGATTCACCCGGCCCCTAGAAACGGGAACCAGAGTAGAATCTAAAACTTTAAGACTCTCTCTAGTGGAGAGTTTTGACAACGGTCGAATGTATCAACACACGGTTCGTTGTGTATCGATAGAGCACCCGCAACTCCTTAAAACCGGCTTTTATGGGTCACATACCCTACCTGTGTCATGCTATTCTTTAAGCAACACACTATCCGGCTTTATGCTCACTGGGGGTTTCCCGGCAAGTTAGGACATTGTCCACTATCCCATAAGCCACGGCTTCTTGACCGCTCATAAAATAGTCACGCTCGGTGTCAGTCTCAATCCTATCCAATGGTTGACCCGTATGTTGGACAAGAATTCGGTTAAGCTCACTACGCATCCGCAAAATTTCGCGAGCATGTATTTCAATGTCAGTGGCCTGTCCCTGAAAACCACCCATGGGTTGATGAATCAAGATACGGGTATGCGGCAGCGCGTGCCTCTTGCCATGTGTCCCAGCCGCCAATAGCAATGCGGCCATCGAAGCCGCCTGACCTATACAGATAGTCTGGATTTCAGGTTTTACGTATTTCATGGTATCGTAGATTGCGAGGCCCGAAGTCACAACCCCCCCAGGGGAGTTGATATAAAAATTAATGTCCTTGTCAGGATCGTCACTCTCCAGAAACAAAAGCTGAGCTATAATCAAATTTGCGACCATATCATCGACTGCTGTACCCAAGAAAATTATTCGCTCCTTTAGCAGACGGGAATATATGTCGTAAGATCTTTCACCTCGGCTAGTCTGTTCTACAACAATTGGAACTAACATTATTATTCACTCTCACCTAATTTTTCTTTACACGTCTCGGCTTTTTCATCCGAATACGGCTCTTCCGTAACCACACCTTGCGCTTCAATGAATGAATAAATTTTCCCCTCTAGCAAGACAGCGTTCAAATCGTCAAGTCTCTGATTTTCTTCCAACTGATCTTTAAGAAAGTCTGGAGACCAACCCAAGGTCTTGGCGCGTTTCTCAATTTCCAAGCTGATATCTTCTTGAGAAACCTGAATTTCCTCTTTTTCTCCTATGGCCTTGAGAATGAGGGCCGCCTTAACCTGTTCTTCGGCTTTGGGTCGTATTGAATCGCGCTGAGTCTTGTCCGGCATCGGGAATCTTTTCATGTCTATTCCCTGACGGGCAAGGTTCTCTCTGGCGCCCATTATTATGTCATCAATTCGAGATTCAACGAGTGATTCAGGAGCATCAAACGGATTCGCTTCAATGATTTGCGTGACCATCTGCTGTCTGACTTCGCTTTGGGAATCCATGTCATAAGCCTGCTTCATGTCCTCAGTGATTTGCTTCTTAAGCTCATCTAGAGACTCATATTGACCGATATCCTTTGCCAATTCATCGTTAAGTTCTGGGAGGACTCTTTCTTTAGCTTCCTTCACTGTGACAATGAACGTCGCCAGCTTACCGGCAAACTCTTTTCGAGGAAAGTCTGCAGCTAGAGTATGGGTGATAGTGACAGGTTCTCCGAGCTTCAGACCTACCAGGAATGGGTCAAAGTCAGGCAAATAAAAGTTCCTGCCCATTTCGAGGTGGTAATCGTTTACGCTCAGGGACTTAATAGCTTCACCATCAGTCGAAGCTTCGATATCGACCACTAGATGGTCTCCGTCTTGAACCCCTCTCGTATCAGGTATCGGAACCAATCTTGCATTTCGCTGCCGAAAAAATTCCAGGCGATCGTTTACTTCACTCTCTTTGACTTCTCGAACCGTTTTCTTCAGAGCAAGCCCTTTGTAACCCGTCACGTCCAATTCTGGGGGAGCTTCTATCTCGACGGTATATACAAACGGTTTTTCAGGGTCTAAAGGTTCCTGGTCCAAATTTATCACCGAGATAGGTTTAATCTTCTTTTCGTCCAATCCAAGCTCAAACGTCTCTTCAATGATTTTCTTTGCCGTATCACTGTGAACCTGTTCTTTAAACAGATTCTTTAGAATTTCCATAGGGACCTTGCCTCTGCGAAATCCCTTGATTTGTGCGTTTTTTCTAAGGTCCTTGTATTGAGCTTCCAACGTTTGAGATACTTGGTCCTGAGGAACTTCAAAGGTCACTTTTTTTCTGACAGCGCTTAGATCTTCAACCTGAATGTTTGTCATGACTCCTCTTTCACAATAATATTTTGCCACGCCGACGGGGGTCACAAATTTGAAACCAAAGCCTAGCGGAATGGACACTGTCAACGAACACTTTTTATTATACTTCGCCGCAGAATAAAAGGGAAGTTAATGAAATCCATAACTCAACCTGAGAGTCATTTTTCTTGAACGTGCTGTTAGATTCTGTTAGGGGTTTCTTCTACCTTTCCGGTTTCTTAATTTTTTTGGAGAAATTTCATATTGTCATCCAATCGAGAAAAAAACGGTCCTTTGATAAGCGTAGTCTCACCTATTTATAATGAAGAAAAGAATGTGACTACTTTAGTTCACAGACTCAATGAGGCATTTGACAAGCTGGGCGTTGAATGGGAACTGGTATTTGCTTTGGACCCCAGCACTGATCGCACGGAAGAAAAAATCCAGGAACTAATCGACGCTAATTTTCCCATACGAATGGTCAAATTTTCGCGTCGTTTTGGTAAACCTATGTCGCTCGTGGCAGGAATCCGCCACTGCCTTGGTGAAGCAACCATTGTGATTGATTCAGACCTGCAGGACCCTCCCGATCTCATAGGCGCAATGATCGAAAAATGGCGTGAAGGCAATCTGGTGGTCATAGCTCAGAGGACTTCGCGCCAAGGTGAAAACTTCTTTTATCTGAAATCGGCTGAGCTTTTTTATTGGATCCTGGACAAGTTTTCTGAAGTCAAGGTTCCCAGAAACACCGGCGATTTTCGGTTACTGGACAAACGTGTCGTCGACGAAATCTGTCGGATTAATGAAAGGCATGGCTTCCTGCGGGGTCTGACAGCGCTGGTCGGCTTCAAAACTGCCGTTATCCCTTTTGAGAGGGACCCCAGGTTAACGGGGAAAACTCAGATATCAATCATGGGGGCCTTCGGTATCGCGTTGGATGGAATTATTCCTTTTTCAAAAACTCCTATTAGACTAGTTCTGGCCTTGGGATTGGGGTTTTTCGGTGTCGGAATTGGAGCTGCTATCCTGTGGATTATCTGCGGGCTTCTAACAGGCATTGGATATAATTGGTTTTTGTTTGGTCTGTTTCTGTTCACTTGGATATTTTTCGGGGTTACGATCAGTTGTCTCGGTGTGGTCGGGGAATATGTTTTGCGCTGTTATGAGGACTCAAGGGACCGGCCTCTCTATATCATTGACAAAATCATAGAATCCGAGAAACTTTCCCGAAAACTGTCTTTAGAGGATCGTAAATGAAGGTTTTCGTTACCGGTGGAGCAGGTTTTATTGGAAGCCACATAGTTGATGAATTACTCCGACAGGGCAATGGAGTCGTAGTTTATGATAATCTTTCCACCGGTTTTGAACATCACCTGCCATCTCCCGCTATCAATAACAACATAAAGTTGATAGTCGGCGACATACTGGACTATTCAAAACTCGTCTGCGCGATGGAGGGATTCGAGTTGGTATTCCACCTAGCTGCCAACGCCGACGTCAGAGGTGGCAAAGCCAACACGCAGATCGACTTGGAACAGAACATTATCGGCACACGCAACGTGCTCGAAGCAATGAGAATCAACCACGTTCCGGAAATAGTTTTCACAAGCTCCGCGACGGTTTACGGTGAGCCGGATGTTTTCCCTACCCCTGAGACTTACGCCCCTCTTCAGACATCACTTTACGGGGCTTCCAAATTATCCGCTGAAGCAATGATTCAGGCATACAGCGAATATTTCAGTATTCGCAGTTACATGTTCCGGTTCGTTTCGTGGATTGGGGAACGATATTCTCACGGCGTAGTATACGATTTCGTAAAAAAGCTTCAGACAAATCCTCGTGAACTCGAAATCCTGGGCGATGGGAACCAGAGGAAATCGTACCTTCACGTTGAAGATGGAGTACAGGGTATTTTCCTTGCCATTGCAAACATTCGCGAACAAAAGAATGTGATAAACTTGGGCCATGAATCATACATGAATGTGATGCGACTCGCCTCAATAGTGATCGAAGAAATGGGCCTTGAAGACGTGAAGTTTCGGTTCACCGGCGGGGAAAGAGGTTGGCTCGGAGATAGCCCGTTTGTTCATCTCGATATAAGTAAAATCTGTTCGGCCGGTTTCAAGCCCCGCGTGACAATAGAAGAAGGAATCCGACGCACCACCAGGTACCTATTAGAAAATCAATGGTTACTCGAATCTCGCCCCATGGGGATAACCGGGGCTTGACGTTAGATGGGCAAAATCTGCTTTGAGAATACTCGATAGATATATCATCCGCGAATTCCTGAAGGTATTTTTCATCTGTCTCACCGTTTTTTTCTTTGTCTTCCTGTTGATCGAGATCACCGACAAGATCAAGTATTACTTTCAGTACAATCCACCGGGGTTCCTGATGTTGAAGTATTTTCTCGTCAAGACACCGGGATACCTGTTTTTTACGTTGCCTATGGCAATATTGCTTGGGGGAATGCTTTCATTACTCATGATGGCCAAGCATTCGGAGTTGATTGCTATGCAGGCGGGCGGTATAGACGCGATAAGTATCGCCAGGCCAGTGATAATAATCGGAGTAATCGGCTCTGCTTTTATGTTTCTGGCTAACGAGACCATAATACCCTGGTCCAACCGTTACAGCGAATATATTCAAAATGTTGAGATAACGGGTAAAACTGAGACCACATTTATCCGTTTCGATCAGATATGGCTCAAATCCGCGGACTCGATTACACACATTCAAAAATACGACAAGCCGGATCACACTTTGGAAAAAGTCTCTGTAGTTAGATGGGACAGTGATTTCAACTTCCTTGAAAGGCTGTTTGCGGATAAGGCCAAATGGTGGAAGGATCATTGGATCTTTTATGGAGTGAATCGAACTACTGAGACTCAAGGTGGGCGATTCACAGTGGAGACAATTCCTTCAATGAAAGGACCGCTGGAAAAAACTCCCGAGGACTTCGAAAAGGGTGAAACTCCGACAAAAGAAATGAACCTTACACAGTTGGGGGACCTTATAGACAGATTGGTTGCGGAGGGTCAGACACCGACTCGCTATTTGGTGGACTGGCATGACAAGATCGCTTTTCCGCTAGTTTGCCTGATAATGGCTGCGCTGAGTGTTCCTTTCGCTGTTCGTGTCGGTCCGAGAGGTGGAGGAGTCGCAATTGGACTGGCAGGTTCAATTGTGATCGCATTCAGTTACTGGATTGTCCACACCATGTTCATCGCATTAGGTCATGGTGGTTACATTCCGCCAATCGTAGCAGCGTGGGCCGCTGACACCCTGTTCGGGCTCGCTGCGGCCATATTGCTTTTGAACGCCTGCACATAATTTTTAAAATTAATCGCAAATAGTTAATTATATCTAGACCTTGGTGGAACAACTATTGGCACGACGCCCGGCTGGATCTCCATCTCAACCGGCGTCCAGCCACAATGATCGCCGTCAAGTTGTACCGGCAAAGCGGTTTCCGCCTCTATCCTTACTCTCGTCCCCTTGATACATACCACCTCGGATAATCGAGAAATTTTTCTTATCAAACCGGCTGCGCCATATTTGAGAATTGCCGATCGTGTTCCACGCGGGAAAACACGGATATGAAAAAAACCTGAGTCCAGTCTAGCTTCCTCCGCAAAGACAAAAACGCCCCCATAATAGCGGGTCTTGAGGACCATTGCCATTTGGCCTTCAATGGGTCTTAGGTCATCTACCCATACCTTCACATTGGTAGGGTAATAGCCAAGGCTAGCTTTAATGATAGGTTTGAAATAACCACGATAGCCAAGGGTTTGTCCGCGCATTTCCTTTAATTGCATGGTAACAAACGAATCAAAACCCACACCGGCTACCAGGAGGAATCGCCGTCCCGACGCAATCCCCATATCTATGGGCAGTATGTGTCCAGTATCCACGAGATGGGCTACATCTGAAACCTTGGTTGGAATATCCAGTTCTCGGGCAAGCATGTTGGCCGTGCCTGATGGCATATGAACAATAGGAAGAGCGGAAGGATCTACAAGACCGTTGAGGACCTCGTTAAGAGTACCGTCCCCGCCGGCAACCACGATCCGGTCCAAATCGGCGGCTATGGAAGCGGCCCGAAGCGATGCATCCCCCGATTTTTCCGAGAGAAAGACTTCCACCCTGTGGCCGTTATGCTTCAACAAACCGGCCAACTTTTCGACCCGTTGGAATGTCTTTCCTCTACCGGCTATAGGGTTGCCGATTATCAACAAGTTCATACCCCACTCCCTCTCAAAATTTTATACACCACAAAGATGGCCCAAAAAACATTACCACCCGGCAGGGGTTGTGGTGGGACCATAGGTTATGATCTGCCGGTCAATCCAGATTGCAAACGCAACCTGGATCTGCCAAAATACTCTCGTGTCCTCAGTTGTGACAGAGTAATCCTGACCTTGAGGGCATGTCAGCCGACCGTTCAGTTTTTTTGTATAACCGTCCATTCTTTATTACTAGGAAAAGTTCTCCGGAGCCTGACATTATGCCACGGGTTGTCATTCTGATAGGAGCGGCGCTAGTCGCGATAACAACGCTGGCAATAGTTGTTTTTGGCGCACTGTGGATATATCTCCCTCAGTCGGAGTTGATCAGCCGCGCGGTTGAGAATTATCTGGTAGAAACTACGGGCCTGAAGGTGTCAGTCAAATCCTCGAATATATCGTATTCATTTCCTTCGATAGTTTCCGTTTTCCTTGTCGGACTGCTGGTAACAGATAGCAACAACAATCCGATATTTTCCTCAGACACCTTAACATTGTCGCCATCCATGAAGGGACTATTAAAACGGGAATTCATCATAAAATCAATGATCCTTGACGGTTTCTCGACTTCGGTATCACGAGATGCAGGGGGAAATATTACGATTCCGATTATCGTTGCATATAAGACAGTGGCCGGCAATCTCATTAAAGAAAAGCCGAAAAATGGGGAGGCTAAGAACCAAACTGTCGCATCGGATGAACAGAACCGGTTTGACGACATCCGTGACCAATTTGCAACCAATCTTAACTGGCGAGTTCAAACCATCCACTTTACCAATGGCCGGGTTGATTGGATTGACCGAAAAGATAGTCCTCGCAAGGAAATAGTGATTTCACTGACCGATATCAGCGGCTTCTTGAGTCACACATCATTAGATGAAACAATTTCTCTCGATTTGAATGCCTATTTAAGGGCGGAGAACACTGACAGAGCAAATGTCAAAATCCAGGGCTCTGTCGGAATGGATTGGCCTGATACGAGTGTGCGCACCGCCAAACTCGACATTTCTTCAAAGTCGCTGCACACTGGGCTGTTCTCACCTTACCTGAGAAATATTCCCGTCGCATTGAATATTCGGGGTGTAGAATTACAAGCCGCGTTGAGTCTGGAGCCTTCTAGCGACTCGACAAAACCATTTTATGCATCCGTGGTCGCACGTTCTCCTGAAGGGTTCGAATTCAAGTTTACATCAATAGGAAATATCAAAGATCCGTTTTCTCTCTCGCCTTTTCTGGATCTAACAGCAGAATTATCCGCAAGGGCCGACTGGCTAAAGAGCGTGGGCGCCAACGGCGTGAGGGAATGGCAAGTGAGCGGTCCCGCTATCGTCAAAGCGAAACTAAAAGGCAACTTCGATCAATTAATCGTGGACGCTGAAGCCGATTGCACTCAGATGTCATTGTCGTGGTGCCCTACATTACTAAGTTGCGGATTTAATGCTGAAAAAGCCACGGCAGGGATCCGGGTTGCACGAATCGGCTCACAAAATGTCTCTTTTGATGGCAATGCGTCGCTCACTCTCAATTGCAAATACTTGCCTTCAAACACTTCGAAGGAAAACAACAGGTGGCGCATAGAAGGCTTGGCCCCAATTGCCGTGAAGTTTTCCGGAGACCCTTCTAAAATCAATTGGTCTCTAAATACTGATTTGGAGCGCGTACAGTTTATCGCCGCAAATGGATTCAGAAAGCAGGACGGGGAAAGAGCAGATCTTCAAGCAGCGGGAAAGTGGTCCCAAGTAGGGCTGACCGTGAATGAGAGTCTTCTGCGAGCACAAGGCCTAAGGGTCAAGGCAAAAGGCCTGCTCATGGACAAGAATGATCGTTTCGGTAGGCTTGATATCGACATGGAGACGGAAAACGTCGCCTCACTACTGTCTTACGATCAAAGCATCAGTAAGCTGGGAATTTCCGGGGCGCTCAAAATTTTTATGTTGGCACAGAATTCGGCATCAGGGATACTGAATTCCGGTCGCATTCATATCACTTCTGTGAATTGCCTGCCTGACAAAGCCCTTTGGGGCCTTCAAAATATGTCAGGGTCTCTCGAATTCAGAGGGCAAACCGCTACTATCCGTGATCTGACCGGAAAGGCGACTGGGTACGTTGAGGCCCCGTTTAGACTGAACGGGACTTTTAGAGACGTTGGATCTCTTCGGACACTTACGGGAAGCGTTTCTCTCAAAGTTTCACAAGGAAAAGTAACAGCCGACCGCATAGTTCAGATTCTGACACAATCCCACAGCCTAATCGGAAATGTGATCAAACCCCGGCCTGTATCAATGAAAGGGGTTTTTATTCAGTTCGATGAAGTGCTGGCAGATCTGATTATAAAGTCGGGAAAGGCCTCAACTGTGAACTTCCGCATGAAAGGGCAGGAAATTACTTCAGCGGCCATTGGCTCGCTGGAAATAGGGCCTCTCGAACTGACTGCAACTCTTGGAATACGAACCAACGTTGTGGGGAGTGAACCCCTGGAAGCTGTTCCAATTATTGGGGAGCTTATGCAGCGGCATCGGGACAGTTTGTTGAAAATACCAGTTACGGTTTTTACGAGGCTCTCTGGGCCACTGTTGTCCGGCTTAGGGGTAACACCGCTGCAAAACCGTGACATCGACAGATCAACCCTGGAAAAACTAGAAGCTCTTATGAAAGAATAGGGTTTACTTTAAAGATCCTATCGGCACCGCACGACAGTGTTCAAATCTGCCACTTAAAATTACCAAAGGTCTTGGGATCGGTGAGTTCTTCCGGCATCACTATTCCAAAAACTGCATTGTCCTGTCGCACCTTGATTTTGACGCCCTTTGTTGGAAGTGTTATTTCTTCTTCCCGAGGATAGCGCTTCCCATCCTTGGTTTCAAAAAACTCCACCACACGCATTGTCCGCTGGATCTTCCCATCCGCCGTTTTCTGTTCCAGCTTTGTCAAATCGAACCGGTCTTTGGTTATCCAGACGAGGCGCTGATCTTTCCCGTCGGGGGCTGCTATTTGGACGACGTAACATGGCAGTCCGTTAACATCCTCTTCCTTTAACAGAGTTTCGGTTTCACCCTTCTCAGGAATAAGAGGCCTAAAATCAGCCATCGACAGCCCTGTTCCGCCTATATCCGTCCCGGGATCCAGAACATCAACGGGAAAAGTTTCGTTCGTGGCAGGTAAATACATATAGCCTTTAGGGTCTTGATCAAGCTTGATCAGGCACAGGATTCGCACGCCTTTGGAGTCTTCCGGCTCAGTGAAGTCAAGAAACATAATACTCTCATCTTTTTCCACCTGTCCCATGACCCACAGCGAATGCTGAGAAACTCTCTTATCTCCCCTGAATGTCTCGACTTGCACAGCACCCCGGAATGATTCGCCAACTTGGCTTTTTTGGGCTTTCTCGACTATTTCCTTCGCCGTCATTGCATGTGAGATCTCACAGAGACAAAGGAAAACCATTAATAGGACAGCGATCAGGTAATACTTGCCATTAACTGACATGTGACATAACTCCTTTATTCTTGCTTCAATAGGGCATGGAAAGCTTTTTCGAGTTCGAGTGGGAGTTCCTCTGAGCTAAACGTGCCTGCTGTTTTATGGCTCCGGGTTTCACCGCTTTGAAGGTTTAGCGACTCGCTTTCCACTTTGAATCCCTCTCGAACCGATACAACGGAAATGAGAAGGGCATTCGATACACCGAGAGATTTTCTGAGGTCATCAAGCATCTGGTCTCTCTTTTCGGTTTTTACCTCACCCTTCTTCACGGCCTGTTCCAAGTCGCGTGGAGAAACAAAAGAATATTTTTTCCTCAGATCTTCGTCCGGATTGAGTTTTGCATACAGGTTATTGATCCAATCCTGTTTCACTGGTTCTGAAAAATCCTTAAAATACAGTATGGTGGCTACTTTCGGTTCTGCGACCGCTGGAGCGGGGGGCACGACTTTTGGAGCCATAAGAATCAGACCTTTTGGTTTGGCCACAGGGTAACCTGATTCATCCCATGTTTCGCCGCTCAGACCCATTACAGGCAATTTATCACCCCAAGGCACAACTAAGATTACCACGAGAACCACTGACACAGCGGTGGCCAACGCCATTGCCGGAACCCTGGAAAATGCGGCTACGAACTCCTGAACAACGGAAACAGCCTTCTGGAGAATGCCTCCTCCTGACTCAACGATTGTCTTTGCTAATACTCTGGTTTCGTTCTGTAAGGTCGTCCCATCCCTTGCCCTTCGCAGGTTAGCGATTTCACGATCAATTCTCTGAGACCGCGATTCAGGCAATTCGCGCCTAGTCATGTAGAAGTTGAGGGACGAAATGGCCTGGGTCAATTCCAACCTGTGGGCCATCTCCGAGTGACTATCCAACTGATCCATATAATCGGCAAGCAGAGCCGAATCATTGCATTCGGCCAGCGAGGGCAATCTGAAAGTACCCATGCCGAAGTGAGCGCTAATGTCCGAATCAATGGGGATTTTTTCCACAGCTCTGAGTGGACAGAATGCTCTATCAACCCTTTGTGCCCGAAGTTGATACTCTTGAACAAGTGATTTCTCGAGTCGCCCCAGGAGATTTTTAAAGTCTTTCTTCTGGCGGGCATGAGAAGCAGTCCTGGAAAAGAGCGCTGTGAACTCAGCAAGGCGACTTTGGACTTCTGTTTCTCCTGAAGGATCAAAGCCCAAGATGTCTCTAGCATGGCTAAGGGGCGTCGGTCTTGTTTCTTCCGGGGGCAAGTCATGTTCGCTTAGCCTCTTGAATGGCATGTCGGGTCCATCATCCTGTATCCGCACAAGAGTCGGCAGCTTGGAAGGGTCTCGTAGACCTTGGTCCGGCGTCAGAATGCCGAGATTCTTGAGGTCTTGGTAGGCTCGGACGACAATGTATATTGCCGCGGCCACTGCCTGATTGTACAGATACCGGGCATCATCATTCATGTGCTTCCCGGTGAGGTACCATCGCCAGAAATTCTCACCAGCCTGCCATAACTCGGTCCACGATGTGGACGTGGACTTGTTTAAGGTTTCAGCAGTCTTGACACTTAATTCGTAAACAAAAGTTTCAACATCAAATCGACCCTTCAGCGGACCTTCCTTGGCCGTTAATTCAGGCTGAAAAGGCGCCTTGGACATTATTTCCAGTATCAGTTTAGGGCTCACATCCACTTCTCGGCCGTATACCCTCGACTGCACGTAATTTTCCCAAACCTGATGTCCAAATCCGAGAGCGGGCCGCACATGCTGCGGTGAACATGCGTCTGCAGCGGCGTGAAAAACAGGCCCAAGGAGCTGAAGCCCCACGATGTGCGAATTGGGCCCCCTCACCTCAAGTGGTTCGTTGTGTTTGTGAAGAAGATAAGAGTAGTAAAACCTTACCAGCACGCTCCAGGGAGCGAAGGTGGTGTTGACAATTTCATGTTCGAAGTTATCCCGCCATTCCGGGACTCCTTTAGTCCATGCGGGTCTTACCCTATCCAACACAAGTGAGTGATCTTCATCTACCAATCCATGCAAATAATCCGAAATACCCTTTATCACAAATGAATCGAACCCCTGCATGGAAGAAGAGCTATAAGAATATCCATTGCCGGTCGACCATAGCTTGGTAACCTCCGGGTGAGGATTAATAAAGTGATTGAAAGCGGTAAACATGTGCCCGCACAGGCCTGTTACGTTTCGCTTCGTTTCCCACGGTAAAGCAGGGACTAGGAGGGTCAAGTCTCCGAATTTGTCCGTGTGCCCGGCTTCAAAACCCGCCAACCTTTCTACCGCGCTCTTTCGGGCCGGAATTTCTTCGGTTGATATTCTTTCCCCGTACGCAAGCTCTAAAGCTTGCAAAGCCCTCTTTTGCAATTCGTCGCCGTGGGCCTTAATGTAGGCGACAGCATCGCATACTATCCAGTAATGAACTCTCCCGTTCATGATGCGCCGCTCTTTGCCTCCGCCACAATAGTGGCTTCTTTTCTCACGACCTTCTGGATGACCCTCCTGATCCACGGAAACGTTAGGATCATGGATTGCATAAAGATTAGGTCCCCAAAGATTCCCATGAATATTGCTGATGCGACAAGAACGCCAAATGAAACCGCCGCCTGAAAAGGTGTCGCAAGCATAGCCAGGAACCCTAGTAGTGTCACTAGTGACCAAGACGCCATTGGCTTGGCCGCGAAACTATAGGCTTTGAACATACAGTTCTCGACATCCAGTTCAGGGTTGAGTTTTATCTCCCGTTTTAGTTGCGCGACAAATTGAATGGTGTTGTCCACCGCCAACCCAATAGCCACAGTCGCGGCAAATACAGTTACACCATCAAGAGGTATTCCCATATAGCCCATAATACCAAAGACCGCCGCTACCGGAGGGATATTGGGGATGAGGCTTATCAAGCCGAACAACGGTGTGCCCATTTGAATCATCATCAATATGGCTATTATGCCGATAGCAATAAACATCGATTGAATTTCCGAACGAATCAGGTCTTCTCCCTGGGCCGCGATAACCACAAGTTCACCGGTTACCGCAACCTTGGCGTCCGGGCTCATGACCGACGCCGCCATGGACTGAATCTTACCCACGGTATGCATGACCGGAACAGACGGATCATTATTGATCCTCACAGTGATGTTCAGACGATCAAAATCATTGTCTATGTGCTTACGTATGAGCCGTTTGCCTTCTGACGTGAATGAGGTGAGAAATAGCACTTGAGGGAGCACTTTCGAATTGGCGAACAAATCGTCAGAACCTGAATCCCCCGTCTTAACGATGCTACGCACGTACTCGAGTAAAGGCAGTAGCGAATCCGTAGAAACAACCTCGGGTATTTCCCGCAGACGCGTTTCCAACTCTTTGATCTTTTGCCACATTGAAGCTTTCTTGAAGGCGCCGTCCTTTGCTTCAAGCATTAACTGGACGGAATGTATGCTCGCGAGATTGGCCTCTACGAACCTTATATCCTTCACTTCAGGGCGGGCTTCTCCCAACTGATGCAGGATCTGCGGATCGGACCGAATGAACGGCGCGCCACAAAACAATACTGCGATCATCACAAAACCAGTAATAGTGTAAAGCCGATAATGCTTCCTGATGGAATTCATCAGCGTGTCAAGCAACCTGGACATGCCATCCCGATCATTGTCATCCTTGATGGTGACATCCATAGATTTTAGGGAAATAATTACCGTCGGTGTAAGGATCATCGCAAGACAGAAGGAGAAAGTTATACCCAACGACATGACCAGGCCCAACTGAAAAACCATGGGTATGGAAGTGATCATGCATGACCCAAAACCTACGGCGGTAGTTGCAGAGGAAATGAGGCAAGGCCGTGCAAGGTACCGAACAGTCTCTTTGACGGCAGATATCCTGTCAGCGATACCCTGATGAAACTGGTTGTACCTGATAACCATGTGGATAACTATTTCGAGGGTCGTGATGAGAATTAACCCGAAGGACAGACTGGTCGTAGCATTTAAAGGTATTCTCAGAATAGCCATCAAACCCAGGACCCATAGGACACAAAGACCGAGTATCGCTATGGTTACCGCAGTAACAGTGATGTTCCTGAAAACATAACCTGTAACTATAAGACATATCAGTGTACATAATATGCCGAATATGAG
>JAPLJJ010000058.1:3104-8568 GCA_026388665.1 Deltaproteobacteria bacterium | reverse complement strand
GTGCTCCATACAGGCTTCATCACTCACAAATCTCCTCTGGAACTCAACAAGGCTCATCGACTCTTGCTGCATTATCCCGTTACCTCCCAGTTGACTTCAAGAAGGCTTGTATTACAATTGCGGAGCAAAGGCAATCATCCAATATTTAAAATTATACTGCTGTTTTAGTCCTAGGCATATTGCGCTAAGCGTTAGTTTTATTTCACGCGGTCGGGGTCTGGTTGGTGATTATTCGTTTTTTTGCGAATTCTATTGTGGCGCTAATTACATGCGCAGTATTCGCGCTTGTTCCCAACCATGCTTTCGCGCTCGATCAAACTGAACAGTTTTTCCAAGATGCGAAATCCTTGCTCAAGTCCGGGAATTATCACGCGGCCATACAGGCTCTTTCACAAGCATTGGGGTTCCTAAGCATTAATGACGGTTATTCAAGAACAGTGTTGCTGGCAAGGGCTCAGGCTTATTATGAGAAAGGAGATTTTAAGAACGCGTGGAAGGATCTCCGAGAGGTTCTTAATTCCCAAGATTTGTCTGGGGAAGCTCTGGCTTCCAGCCTTAATCTGAAGGCCTTACTGAACTTGAAAGAAGGAAAATTGTCGCGTGCCGTAGAAGACTTTACTCAAGCAATTGATATACCACATGGGGATAATGCCCTCAAATCGGTATCTTTGGCGAATCGTGGAATAACTTTTCTGAACCTGGGGGCTTTCGGAAAGTCGATTTCAGATTTTGATCGAGCAATTGAATTTGATCCAAAATCGAGTTTCAACTATGCAGCCAGGGCTTTAGCGCACCTACGGACCGATCGTGTGGAACAGGCGCGAAAAGACAGTGAATTATCCATGGCTCTGGGACCGGACAAACAGGCAAGGCGGATAGTGAATTCTGTCCTTAACGAACTGAATTTCGAGAATATGGGCGAAGATTGTGTTGTCAGCAGAATCAATGAAGACGGACAAATTTTTGTGCTGGTGAAATTTAGTAATAATGGACGACCTCATCGTTTCTTGCTGGACACTGGTGCAACGCATAGTTTGATAGACAAATCTTTACTGAAAGAACTATCTCGCGAGACACGCGTGGGAGAAATTGGTAGGGGCACGGTACACCTTGCGGATGGTTCATCCTTACCGGTTACCAAGTACTTGATAGAAAACGCTTTTCTTTATAACATGCGGCTTGGGTCTATCCAGATCCAAACAATGGACAAGAAAACCAAGAGAAGTTTCAACCTTCTCGGGGCCGGGAGTCTGAAAAATTTATCTATACTGATTGACACGTCACGGAAAAGAGTAGAAATCAGACGCAAATCATCTACAGCAGCCCAGGCCCAAAACCTGACCCCGCCCCTCCGGTAAGGATTCAAACCTGATCTAGATTTTCGATCAACTAATTCCTATCAAAGTAACTAAGAATATCTTTAGACTCAGATATTGGACCCAAAGCCGTAGCGGTAAGATTTCCCGGCTTGACAAGGCGAGAAGCAAATTCCCTTAGTTCCTGGAGTGTCACTTTGTCAATATCACTTATGATCTCGTCAAGAGAAATATATTTACCAAAATGAATTTCTCCTTTTGCTAAACGATTCATACGCGCTTCAGGCGATTCCATAGCAAGTATAACATTCCCCCGAATCTGATTCTTGGCCATTTGCAGTTCATCCGAAGTAATCGTATCGGGGGTTCTTAACGTCTCTTTTCCCATCACATCCAGAAGTTCTTCGAACCTGTTGGGTTCAGTGCTTGCATAAATTCCGAGCATACCTGTATCAGAATAGGTGGAAAAGAACGAATATACACTGTAGGCCAAGCCTCGTTTTTCTCGAACTTCTTGAAAAAGTCTGGAACTCATTCCACCACCAAAAAGCGCATTGAAGATGTAACCTGCATGACGATCTTCTTCTGTTGCGCTTGGCCCCTCAACTCCTAGACAAACGTGAACCTGTTCTAAGTCCTTTTCTTGAATCAGAGAACCCGGGATATTCTTCGGCTTGAATTGAGGTTTTCGAGGTGATCCATTTTTCAATGATTCCAGCCGGTCCTTAATGAGGTCAACGAACCGGTCATGATCCACATCACCCGCTGCGCATACTAACGTTTCAAGAGGAACGTAGTTGTCCCTCTTAAATTTTATTATTTTATCACGGTTCAAACTAAGAACATTATCTAATGTTCCCAGTATTGGACGTCCAAAGGATTCTCCCTTCCAAAACCTCGCGCAAAGCATCTCATGAATAGAATCTTCAGGGCTGTCCTCCAGTTGATGAATCTCCTGGCAAACTACCTGTTTTTCTCGTTCAATTTCTTCATCCGGGAATGATGCGTTCAGGTAAATGTCGGTCAATAAATCGGAAGCGAGATCTATATTTTCACTCAAGACTTTGCAATAGAAAGATGTTAACTCTTTGCTGGTAAACGCGTTCAGGATTCCGCCAACAGAATCAATTTCCATCGCAATTTGGAGAGCATTCCTTCGATCGGTCCCTTTGAAGATCATGTGTTCGAGAAAATGGCTTATTCCATTGAGGTTTTCTTCCTCGACTCTGGAACCCGATCTAACCCAAATGCCCATGGAGACTGATTTCAGATAAGATATCCGTTCCGTTAAAATCCTAACGCCATTACTGAGAACAGTTTTTCGGAAAGTCGAATCCGGTTGGTATATTCTAGGAGAAGAGTTAGCCACTATATCAAATTCAATTCCTGGATTGGTTTTCACTCGGGGGTTTGTCCAATCGCGTCTTTTCGAGACAGCTTGACTTTACCCTGAGGATCTATTCCAATCACTTTGACTATCATCGTGTCACCTTCTGAGACCACGTCAGAGACCTTTCTGATGCGTTCATGCGCAAGTTGAGAAATATGAACCAAGCCATCTGTTCCTGGAAATATTTCAACAAAAGCGCCAAAATCCGTGATCTTGCGAACGGTACCCTCGTAAATTTTTCCGACTTCAGCCTGTTGAGTTAGGCTCTGGATCGCTTTTTTCGCTTCTTCAGCACCCACAACATCAACAGAAGCGATCAATACCTTGCCGGTGTCATCAACCTCAATCTTCGTGCCTGTCTCCTCCTGAATGGCTCGAATGATCTTTCCGCCAGGGCCGATAATATCCCGGATCTTATCCGGATTGATATACATTACGTATATGCGAGGAGCGTAAGGCGATATTTCCTTTCGGGGTTCAGTTATAATTTTGCTCATCTCATCAAGGATATGTTCCCGTCCCTGCTTCGCTTGAAACAGAGCTTCCGTAAGAACTTCACGGGTGATACCGTCAATCTTGATGTCCATCTGGAGAGCGGTTACACCCTGTCGGGTACCGGTAACCTTAAAATCCATATCACCATGATGATCTTCGTCACCAATTATGTCAGATAGAATCGCTGTTCGGTTTTCTCCTTTTAGAAGACCCATTGCGATTCCGGCGACCGGTTCGGCCAATGGCACACCCGCATCCATAAGGGAAAGCGACGACCCACAAACCGTGGCCATGGAAGACGAGCCATTAGATTCTAGAATCTCTGACACAACGCGGATTGTGTAAGGAAAATCTTCGTCATTTGGGAGCAAATAAGCAATCGCTCTTTCCGCGAGAGCACCGTGACCTACTTCTCGACGAGAAGGCCCCCTCAAGAATTTGACCTCACCGACAGAAAACGGCGGAAACTTGTAATGAAGCATAAAAGACTTGTAGCTGGACCCTTCAAGGGCTTCCACCTTCTGTTCATCCGAAGATGTTCCAAGCGTTACAACTACTAGCGCCTGAGTTTCCCCGCGAGTAAACAAAGCGCTTCCGTGGGTCCTGGGGAGTACCCCCACTTCGCATGATATGTTACGGATATCGGTGAAACCACGGCCGCCGATCCTGACATTTTTTTCAAGTATCATGTCGCGGACAAAATAGCGTTCGATCTGTTCAAGATATGAGAGTATCTCCGATCGACGTGGTTGATATTCCTCGCCCAAGGATTGCAGCACTTCTGCGTATGTCTGATGTAGGGCTTCTCTACGTTCAAGCTTTGCTGAAATGTTCAGAGCCTCACCAATTCTAGGACCCCAATCAGTCTTGATCTTATTGAAGAGATCATTATCTCGATATTTCGGAGTAACTTGACGTTTGGGTTTGCCTGCAAGTCCTCGGAGTTTTTCCTGAGCCTCCACGATATTCAATACTTCTTCATAGGCTCTGTAAATGGCATCGACAACAACTTGCTCGGATACCCTATCAGCGCCACCTTCAACCATTACTATTCCCTGACGTGATCCTACAACTATCAGGTTCAGGTCTGAATAAGAGTCTTCAAGAGGAGTTGGGTTGACTATGAAGCTACCTTCCACCCTACCGATTCGGACAGCACCGATAGGTCCATTGAAGGGAATCTCCGAGATATGTAACGCAGCGGAAGCTCCGTTTATCGCCATCATGTCCGGTTCATGTTCTCCGTCGGATGACAGAACCGTAGCGATTATCTGAGTTTCCGAAACAAAACCGTCAGGGAAAAGTGGTCTTATAGGCCTATCAATAAATCTGGCGGTAAGTATTTCCTTCTCAGTAGGCCGTCCTTCTCGTTTAAAAAAACCACCGGGGATTTTCCCCGCGGCGTATGTCATCTCGAGGTAATCGACTGTCAGAGGGAAGAAATCAATACCTTCTCTACCTTGCTTTTCAGCTACTGTAGTAACCAAAACAACTGTTTCACCGGTCTGGACAAGGACGGAACCGGAAGCTTGTTTTGCCAAGCGTCCCGTTTCAAAAGTAATTTCCTTTCCTGACACAGTACAAGTAGTCCTGTGCGCCATATCGTTTTTTGATCCTCTCCTAGAAATTTCCTAAATACGGGCGCATGTCCAAAACCGTTTTGTGGGCAAGGCACCAGCTATTTTCGTATTCCTAATTCAGTTATTATATTTTTGTATCTATCAACATTTTTTGATTTCAAATAATCCAACAGGCGCCGTCTCTGCCCAACCAATTTCAATAGACCTCTTCGTGAATGATGATCTTTCTTATGGATCTTGAAATGTTCTGTCAAATATCCAATTCTTTCACTCAGCAAAGCGATCTGAACTTCGGGAGAGCCGGTATCTGAAGTGTGTATTCGAAATTTTTCGATAATCGACTGTTTCTTTTCACTCTGGAACGCCAATTTCTAATCTCCTCTTGCTCAGTTTTTGTAGGTTCACAAAGTTAATCTGAAATTAATATCACACGCATTAGTCAATGTAAAGCGTCACAGCACAAATGAAAATTGTAAGCACTTTTAATTAAGAACCGCAGACGATGAAACTATTTTGCTCAACAGCTATATTCGACCCTTCAACAAGACACCATCAACAAACATGCATAACAAAACTACGCTTATATTATAACGCAAAGACAATATGATTGTAATTTAGTTTCAAGACCGGACTCGGCTCCACCCAGTACCATTCGGAAAAATAACCTCATTTTTGTTTTGTCG
>JAPLJJ010000058.1:0-3073 GCA_026388665.1 Deltaproteobacteria bacterium | reverse complement strand
TTTTGTCGCTTGTTCATCATACCGAACGAACGTCACTCACTTTTTCGGTTAATCCGAAACAATCTTTTTAAGTCATTATGCTGTTAACGTGACTTATTCCTAAATATATCAGTTGGTTTCCGCTCCAAGTTCCACTCTGGCGCCTACTCTTGTGCGCGTGGGATTCAATTAACCCCCTTTTCAGTATTTGATTTGCTATGTACGATGAGATATCATTGAATCATGTTCCCGAAAAATGTGTCAACCAGATTTTTAACGCCGCTCAAAAACTTCAAATATATTAAGATATCAGTTTCATTAAAGAACTAAACTATTACCGTCAGGAGAAGAATCAAAATGAGTTTTTTTGATCGGTTAAGTCAGATTGTTGGACCTGAGAATGTGACGACGTCTCATGTGGATTGTTTGGCTTATTCGAGAGACATGTCGATACATGCAGGAGTTCCTCAAGCTATTGTATTTGTTGATAGTACCGAGCGGATTAGCGAGATTCTCAAACTCGCTAATCGGGAAAAAATCCCTGTGGTGGCTCGAGGAACAGGTTCTTCAGTTACCGGAGCGGTGCTCCCAATTAAAGGTGGGGTGGTCCTGGATTTCACCAGAATGAACTCAGTGCTTAAAATTAATAAAGCCGATGGATATTGCATTATTCAACCGGGAGTGATTTGTAACGCGCTGAACGCAAAGCTGGCTCCAACCCATTTTTTCCCTCCTGACCCGGGAAGCGCGGCCATTGCGACAATTGGAGGGATGATTGCGACTAATGCAAGTGGGGTTCGCGCTGCAAAATACGGAACAACCAAACACTATGTTAAAGCGCTGACGGTAGTGCTTGCCGACGGAACAATAATAAAAACAGGAGACTTAGCCCCAAAGACCACCGCAGGTTATGACCTCACGCATCTGTTCGCAAGTTCGGAAGGGACCCTCGGAATAATTACCGAAGCGACGCTGAGAATTCTTCCAATGCCTGAATATGAAGCTTTCGCGAAGGCATCTTTTCCTAATGTCGAAATAGCAGGAAAGGCTGTTGAAAAAATTTTTACTTCTGGACTTGAGTTGGCCACATGCGAAATTCTTGACAACGTTTGCTTGGATGTAGCTAGAAACGCTCTGAAAATGGACATTCCGAAAGATGTCAATTGCCAACTATTTATGGGATTGGATGGACCCAAGGGCACCGTGGTCGAGCAAATCGAGAAAATTGACGAGATATGCAAATCTGTTGGAGGTATTGAAAATATTTGGTCTGATAGTCCAGTTGAAAAAGCTAAATTGTTCGCGGCCCGCGGCGGTTTGGTTCCAGCTATGAGTCGGCTTCAGCCGGGTTATCGGCTCGTGCCTTTGGTAGAAGATTTTGGTGTCCCGATCAGTCGGATTCCCGAAACCATCGCTGAAATTCAGGCCATTGGAAAAAAATTCGGATTTCCTATAGCTACCTTTGGACACATTGGTGATGGCAATCTTCACGCGACATTCATCATGAACCCAACAGAACCTGAGCAATGGCAGAAGGTTAAAGGAATAGCTCTCGAATTTATTGACATGACATTGAAATTTGGTGGAACATTGTCGGCTGAACACGGTGTCGGCATGGCAAAATCCCCTTACATTCGGAGACAACTAGGGGAATCCATTAATGTAATGAAGGCCATCAAGAAGGCGCTCGATCCAAACAACATTCTCAACCCCGGGAAAATGGGTTTTGACGACGCTATAAAAGACATTCTTGATGAAAACAGCTTTGATCCGTATCTCAAAGCGCCTCAAACCATACAACAGTTCCCCGAGGGCGTTGACAACGAAATAATAGCCTGCATCCAGTGTGGTTTTTGTAGAGCTGGATGTCCAACGTTCGCAGAATCGACCCTCGAATCGTTAAATGCTAAGGGCCGGGTTACTCTGGCCTTTAACCTGCTTACCGGGAAAATACAGCCGTCACAAGATTTGGCAAAGCGTCTGTATCAGTGTATGCTGTGTCTGAATTGCAGATCAGTTTGCCCAGCTCAGGTACAAGTATCGGATATAATCCGGAGTGCAAGAGAGCGTCTCGTTGATCATGGATTTCTACCGGAATCCTTTAAACCGGCCCTTTCGTCTATGATAAATTCCTTAAACCCTCTGCTGGCCCCGAAAGACAAGCGAGCTGACAGCTATCCGTCAAACTTCAGGAAAGCTGTGCCGGGAGAAACTGAAGTTCTCCTGCACATGGGCTGCGTCACAAGTTTCCAGGATGTAAAAATTATTCCTTCTCTTATAGAAATCCTGGAAAAGGCTGGGGTCAACTACGGGGCTTTGGGCGAAGAGGAGGGTTGTTGCGGGTATTTGGCCTATCTGGTAGGTGACACGAAAACCTTCAAGAAAGCCATGGAGTTGTATTCCGGCACTATTTCAAAATACAGACCGCATGAACTGTTAACTAGTTGCGCCGGCTGTTTAAAAACATTCCGAGATCTTTATCCGCACTATGGCGCTTTGAATGGATACAAAGTTACACATGCCGTTGAACTAATTGAAAGACTTATTGCCGAAAATCGACTGAAGTTTAAGGAAGAAGTCAAACCTTTGAGGGTTGTCTACCATGATCCGTGCGACATGGGCCGACACATGGGGGTTTACGAACCTCCTAGAAATGTGTTGAAAGCGATTCCCGGAATTGAGGCGCTCGAATTTCCTCTCAATCGAGCCCTAGCGAAATGCTGTGGGGGTGGAGGAGGTCTTAAGGGTTTTGACAATCAGATGGCTTCCGATATCGGTTACAAGAGGCTTCTGTCCGCAATTGACCTAGGCGTTGACGCGATTGTCTCGTGTTGTCCGTCATGCAAGGGAACATTTAATCAGGCCGCTGCAAGGGCCCGTAAAGAAAAAAGGGGCAAGATCAAGGTATTGGATATTACAGAGTTGGTCGCTGCCAATTTAGCCTGATAATTCTCTAGGAGCTTGTCGGTCTGGGAATTGAGTTCATCCATAATTCCCGACCGGTTTTTTTATAAAACTGCTAAAATGGACCCGTTATGTCAGTTGAAAGTTAAACAAGGCCAGATCCGAACCTTAAAAGACTTACAAAACGTCC
>JAPLJJ010000271.1 GCA_026388665.1 Deltaproteobacteria bacterium | reverse complement strand
ACTTATTCCCTGACCAAACGCTATGTTTGCCTTAGTAAGGACCGACCATCGATTGGGAGGAGGCAGCAATCCTGCTCTTTCACCCGGAAGGTCAATGTCTGTCAAGATCCCGAACCCGAACCCTTGCAACATATGGTAAAATTCACTCTTGGTAAGTTTTTCAGAGATCTTTACCGCCCCAATGTTACTGGAGTTCACCAATATTTCATCAAAGCTCAGGTTTTTGTGAGGACTGACGTCATGAATCTCAGATCCGTTGTAACGGTATAGGCCGTTGTTCAGAAAGAAATTCTCTGACCTGCTGGCCTTGCCGAGATCTAGGGCTGCCGCGGCTAGGAAAACTTTGAAAGTCGAACCTGGTTCGAAAATATCCGCTACGGCTCTATTTCGACGCGAGCCGGTTGCCGCCTGTTCAAAAACATTGAGGTTATATTCCGCTACGGCTCTATTTCGACGCGAGCCGGTTGCCGCCTGTTCAAAAACATTGAGGTTATATGTTGGACGTACAGCTAAAGCCAGGATCTCTCCTGAGTCTGCGTCAAGCGCAATCACAATTCCACTCTTGGCTTTTTCGCGGTTAACAGCTTCGTCTAGTTCTCTCTCAACTATAAATTGAATATTCCGATCAAGTGTTGTGTGAACGTCATTCCGTTTGGCTACCCGCTCTGAAGCGGCAAACATGACAGGACGTCCCAAATTGTCTTTTTGCGCAGTGATCGGAATAGGGGCAGTTTTGAGAAAATTATCATAAAATAATTCAAGCCCCTCTAAACCTTTTGAATCAATCCCTGCAAAACCAATTGTGTGAGCAGCCAGGTTCTTTAGCGGGTAAAACCTCTGATATTCAGGATCAGTGTATATTCCAGGTAAATTACTCTTTCGTATTTTTTCTGTGGTAAATGGAGATACACGCCTTTTTACCCAAACGAACGGCTTGTTCTCCTCGAGTTTATTGAGGATATTTTTTTTGTCCATGTCCAGAATCTTAGACAAATTCTCTGCAATTTCAATCCGTTCCGATTTATTTGATAGCTTTCTTGGACGAGCGTAAACAGAATCGACTTCAAGACTCGCAGCCAGTTGCTCCCCTGATCTGTCAAAGATGAAACCTCTTCTCGACTCGAGATGAATGTACATAGTTCGCTGTTTCTCAGCCTTTTTCTTTAGGGTTTCAGAATCTACAACGTGAAGGCGGTAAGCGCGCGCTATCAAAACCACCATAGCCAGGCCAAACAAACCTGCTACGAGAGCTATCCTAACTGCCATCCAATTTATCGATTTTTCATTCCGGAACATGAATTATCCTGCCGACCGACGGCAATTTAAGTCCTTTCTTAGTAGCTCTTTTCTCCAGTTCAACTGGAGATTCCAATGACGACAATTCAAGGCTAAGCTCCCTGAGACGGCCTTTGAGTTCCTTGTTTTTAGTTTCCAAGTTAGAAATTTCATATCCTAACTGAACAAGGGCCATTCTGGTCCAGACATTGAACAAACCAACCAGAAGCAAGACGACCAGAGCCATAACCACACAATATGGCAGAAGACCAAACAACCGCGAATAGGGCGTATCTTCCTGTGAAACAGGATTCTGTTTCGTTTCTGATCCACCTGATGAGGCTGATCCGGTTTCGAGTTTCTTCCATTTTTGGGCCCGCATTTATCAGAAATTCACAGTGCCTCGATTACTCGCATCTTGGCTGATCTTGAACGTGGATTCTGTCTTGTTTCCTCAACCGAAGGACGCAAAGGCCGAGGCATCAAATTTTTCCATCTTTCAGACTGTCGAGCCCGTTCTTTGAAAGCCAACTTAACCAACCTGTCCTCCAAAGAATGGTATGAAACGATACACAGGCGACCTTGTTTCTTGAGTAAAGTCGGCAAATCTTCCAGTCCTTTTTTCAGATTGCCAAGCTCATCATTGACTGCGATTCGGAGCGCCTGAAAAACCCTTGTCGCAGGGTGAATTTTACTTCTTTTGTAACCTACCGTTTTCATTACAAGGTCAGACAGTTCTTGAGTATTTGTTAAAGTCCCTTTCTTTGTGGCTTCCTTCAGTCGCTTAGCGATTCTCCTGGACCGTGGCTCTTCACCATATTCGTAAATTATTTTTGCCAGGTCGCTTTCAGAGAGACACTTTAGAAGATCTTCCGCCGATTTGCCTTTCGTCCTGTCAAAACGCATGTCCAAGGGACTTGAAAACTTGAAACTAAAACCACGCCCCGGATCTTCAAGTTGATCCGAACTTAACCCCAGATCGAGAACAATGCCGTCTACTCCGTCGACTCCGCTGGTTTCCAAAACCGCTTTAGATTCATGATAACCTGCGTGCCAACACCTGAAACGTTCCCCATAAGTTTTTAACCTTACCTGAACTCGATTTATCGACTCCTCGTCGATATCAAACCCCAGTAATCGGCCATCCGGACTGCAAGCCTCCAGAATGGCTTCAGCATAACCTCCCGCGCCTAATGAGCCGTCTACGTAGACTCCACCAGGATGTGGGGCTAAAAATTCTATTACTTCCTTTATTAGGACGGGCTGATGCAAAGGGCGTCTCCAAAATCCATTATCCTCAGATTTGCGAATCATACTATGAACTACTGTGCCTTAAAAAAAGATTATAAGGTTATAGTTGATATGTCAAGCCTTTTTTACTTGACATATTTAATCTTTTTATTTAATATTATTGGTTTTTCTAACTCACATTAAAACATCTAGCTTGTGTCGCTTCAGGTTGGGCCTTGTCGATCCCCGTAAAATAGATCCATTTCATTTGTCCTTATTTGACACATGTCAGAACTAGAATGGGGCTGACGTCCTTATGGCGCCACGTCATTTCTACGACCAGTGAGAAATCCATCCCATTGCCGGGGTAGATCTCTCGTCACGTTGTTCCTTGGCATGACGCGATGCTCTACCTGTTATTCTCGAATATGTGAGTAAGAAAATCATGTTAATCGCAGCATCTTTGTTATATGGTCAGTTATATCTCGCAGGGGGAAACAATCGTTCGTGCAATATCATAGATACAACGGGGGTAAGAAATGAAAATTTTCAGGCAACTTTGGTGCTCACCGATACTTCCTTTGACAGGATTAAAGACGTTCAAGTTGTTAGGATCGCCAGCGAGGACGAGGAATAGAGCATGAACCAGAAAATAGAAGTTGAAAGCGCCGGAGAAGTCAGTCCGCACAATCAAGCTCTTTACGAAGCAGGAAAAAACATACTTGTTGAATCCATTAATACTGGTGGTGATTTTTGCAAGTTCATGACCACCACTACGATCGGGGCAATACCAGCATATCTTGCCCTGTTGAAACTTGTTCTCCCCAAAGACTACCCGCTGAAGTCATACGACGACTTTCTCTTCTTTTTACCAGCGGCCCTTTTATTGATTTCCACGATCGTATTCGTAATCGGATACTTCCCCCAAAAAGGCGCCTTACCACTCGATTTGCCGGCGGAGATTGAGCGAGAACGAAGCGCAACTATAAATCACCGTCAAGATATGCAACGTGGGGCTTCCTTGTCTTTTGCATTGCGGTAGTTCTTGCGATTTGGATTTGTGTTACTGCGCTTTTGAGCGGTAAGGTCATGCAGCAATGATGGCCGACCCATACCGTAACGGCCAAACCTATCAGAAACTAAAACAGGCTATAACGAGGCTCAAAATAATCAATTTCTGGCAAACCATTCAAAAATGAATTTGACAGGCCTTCCCTGAAGTTCATCTTTGCCTTCCGGATAGATCGACACCTCTTTTAAAGCACGTGAGACGCTATCGCTGTAACTAATGCCCATAACGAAAATTCTGCCCTGCTCAATGTCTGTGGCGTCGAATGCCAAAGGAGGCGAAATAGCGCTTCATGGGTTAATCTGGTCAAAAACAGGGGGTTAAATCCCTCTAAGAGGATACAGACCCTTAAAAAGTTGAGTCTTGGGTCTATCGACCCGACTAAAAACCAAGGCTAGCCCTCCAACGGTAGTGAAAAAACCGAGAAATACCATGCGTCAAAATCGCGTGGTGAATTTTGGTCCTTGAGAGTGCTTGTTTTGTGACTCTCAATTGCCTCTCATTTTAGATTCTTCTTGACAAATAGAACGCTCGTTCTAATGTGGATTATCTCCTTATCTCAAAGGAGAAAAATCATGTCAGCTCCTGCCGCCGTTTATCGTCCACGAAATCCGCAGTCTTCGGATTACTACCGCTGCGTAGAGGACTATTTTGAAACCTTTGTCAGGATCTGTGATGAGCATTTCTCCAGGCAATACGGATTCTGGAGGTTCTATGTCGAGCAGGTGATCTATCGCTATCTCGGTTGCGGCGATCTGCGCAACGGCTTTGCCCGCGTGAAATGCAAAGATTGCGGCCATGAGTATCTTCTGGCCTTCTCCTGCAAACGGCGTCATTTTTGCCCCTCCTGTCATCAGAAGCGTGTGGTCGAGTTCGGAGAATGGCTATGCATGGATGCGCTCAAGAGGATCCCCCACTGTCATTTTGTATTTAGTATCCCGAAAATCCTCCGCCGTTACTTTATCTACGATCGGAAGCTTCTTGCCGATTTGAGCCGCTCGGCCTGGGAATCCCTGAAGGTCTTTCTCCGGGAGGCTGTCCCGCAGAACGATCCCATCCCTAGCGCCGTCATCGCCATGCCGACGTTCGGCGATTTCCTGGGATACAATCCTCACGCCCACGTCCTCGTGACGGACGGCTGTTTTTACAGCAACAAGGGCATGTTCCGCGTCGCCCCTCCCATGGAACTGAAAAAACTGGAGGCCATCTTCCAGCACAAGGTAATCAGGATGCTTCTTTCCAAGGGGAAGATCACAGAGGAAATGATCCGGATGCTCTCCACATGGAAACATTCCGGCTTCCACGTCTTCTGCGGCAACCGCATATCTCCAAAAGATGATACGGTCATGGAAAATCTGGCGCGTTACATCATCCGGGTGTCCTTCTCCCAGGAACGGATGCTGTACCTCGATCAGGAGGGAAAGGTCGTCTATGCGGCCAAAGACGGGAAGTCAGTCAAGGTTTTCCCGACGATGGAATGGCTTGCCCCCATGAGTTCGCACATCCCGAACCGGGGAGAGCAGATGGTGCGTTATTACGGATACTACAACAACGTCTCCCGGAGGAAACGGCAGAAGGAAGGCAATGATGACTTCATTCCCTGTATCCTCGAACCGCAGGGGGATGAAAAGACATTCCGGCGAAATTGGGCGCGCTTGATTCAGAAAATATACGAGGTAGACCCCCTTGTCTGTCCGGAGTGTAAGGGCTCCATGCGGGTCATCAGGAGCATCGAAGACCCGTCGGTGATCCGGGCCATCCTCCAACATCTGGGCATTTGGCTGGTCCGATCCAGGCCGCCGCCGAAAATCCACGCCCCCCCTGTTTGCCTGCACAACACAGGCAGGAGGGCTGCCCCATACATCGTGGATGACGTCTCTCAACTCCCCATCAATGACGATCACCTCTATCGGGACCCTGACAAAATACAAGTATGAGCGAGAAGAGAGAGGTGAACGTAGGAAAGTTGCCAGCGAAGTCTACTGTAACTTTTCCGGATAATTTGGCTGTTTTTCATGGCTTATAACCCAAAGAAGGAGGGATAATAGTATGAGCAAAAAATTGGATCGGAGGACTTTTATAAAATCAACCGCAGCCGTAGCCATGGGAGGATTTCTCCTGGGGCCAGCAAGGGGGGTTTTGCATGCCGCACCAGAACAATCCGGCAAGGTTTGGACAATGAAGTATGACTGCTACATTCAAGCTTCAGCGGCCCCGGCCCAGTTGGACAACTGGTTTCTCGACATGGTGGCGGAAAGGGCGAAGGGGCGAATCAAATTTGAGAAGTATTGGGCATCTTCCCTCCACAAAGTGGGAGAACACCTCCAGGCCGTGCGGGACGGGATGTCTGAAATATCACTGATTTCCTATGGTTATTATCCAGCCATGGTTCCGGTTAGCCGTGGGTTGGAGTGGTATTTCATGGGCTGTGACCATGCCGATGCTTTGTTGAAGGTATGCCGGGATATGTACAACACCGATCCGGCCCTGAAGGACGAGTGGGAGAAGAAGAACAATTGCAAGGTACTGTACTTCACCAACTGGGATTATTGTCCCCTCTTCTCCAAAAAGCCGCTCACCGAAGTCTCCGAACTGAAGGGATTGAAGATCCGTGGCTACGGGGTCGGTGCCGAGACCATCGACCGGCTGGGAGGGAGGGGAGTGCCTGTGATAGCTGCGGAGGTCTATCAGTCACTGGAGCGAGGGATTCTCGACGGGGTCTTCGCCTTCTGCTTTATCACCGCGGAAAAAAGCAAACTCTACGAGCAAGCTCCGAATATCATTGAGATCGGAGCCGGTGCCCATGCCCCCACCACGGTGGTCATGGGCCTGGATTTGTGGAATTCACTGCCCGACGACCTGAAAGACATCTTCCAAAAAACCGCCGAAGACATATACAACTGGAAATACGTGGAATTGTACAGCAAACTCCTGGAAGACAGCCTCGACGTTATGATCAAGGGGGGCGCCAAATTCACCAAGTGGTCGAATGAAGAGATAAAGAAAGCCACCAACATGGTTCAGCCAGCGCAGGTAAATGACTGGGCGGAAAAGGTGGCTAAGCCGGCGGGGATCAACGGGAAAGATTTCCTCGATCGGGTGCGCAAACTCATTGCCAAGTACGAGCCGACAGGGAAGCTCGAGAACCCCTATGAAATCTATCAGGCAAAGTATGCGAAAAAGTCATAACGATTTTGTACTATGAGGGCAGCCGGATTGACGGCATTATCCTTTCCTGCTGCTCTCCTCAAAGGAGGTATGTTGCGAGATGGAAAAATTTGCTCGCTGGTTTAAGAAAATCAACCTCGCTTTTGCTTTCGTTGCTATGGCCGCGATAGCCCTGATGATCATCAGCACTACCCTGGATACGACCAGCCGTTATACCTTCAATTACCCTCTTGCCGGGGTCTTTGAACTTAATGAGGTCTTAATGGTCATAGTCGTTTTTTTGAGTCTCGCCTGGACCCAGGGGGAGAGAGGACATACGCGGGTGGTCTTGGGGATGAGAAAGCTTTCCATACGAAATGCCATCAAGCTGGATATGGTCTGCTGGATTATTTGCTTTATCTTTCTGGCCGTCATGGGCTGGCAAAGCGCCAGGGAGGCCATTAGATCTTTCGAAATCAGCGAATTCCGCTGGGGCGCAGTGCAGATGCCCATCTGGTGGGCCAAAGCCCTCGTTCCTTTTGGATGCGGGCTTACTTGCATCCAACTGGTGATCGATGTCTGGGTGAATCGCGGCCGCCTCAAGGGGACTTTCCCTCTTGATTTACCCGATCTGCGTGATGTCGGCGAATGATTAGTATCTTTTTTGGTTCAAAATTGTTGGTCCAATTATGGAGGAAGTACAATGGTCGAACCTGGAACTGCGACTTTTATCAGCATCTTTGTAGTTCTGTTTCTGATGTGGATAGGGCTGCCGATTTATGTCTCTTTGGGCATTACGGGCATTTTGGGCATCATGGCGTTGAAAGGTCCCTATATGGCTCTGACCGTATTGAAGGTTTCCCCTTATGTAAGTACGGCTAATTATCTCCTGGCGGTGATCCCGCTTTTTATCATCATGGGGCACTTCGCTTTCAAGGCCGGCATCAGCAATGATCTCTTCTCAATCGGCCGGAAATGGTTTTCCAAACTCCCCGGCGGGCTGGCCATTGCCACCTTCATCGCTTCGGCGGGTTTTGGCGCCTGCTGCGGTTCGAGCGTTGCGTCAGCCGCCACCATGGGAGCGATCGCCATCCCTGAAATGCGAGCCCTGGGGTACGACCGGAAACTGGCCTGCGGCATTGTGGCTGCTTCCGGAACCTTGGCCATTATGATCCCGCCCAGCGTAGTCTCGGTTTTTTACGCGTCAATCAACGACGTCTCGGCCGGTGCGCAACTCGTTTCGGGGATCCTGCCGGGGATTTTGAGCGTAATTATTTACGTCATAGGTCTTCTTTTTCTGACGCGGATTCATCCCTCCCTCTGTCCGGCGCCGGAGACCTACACTTGGCGGGAGCGGTTTGCTTCCCTCAAAGGGGTGTGGGGAATGGCCGTTTTATTCTTTCTGGTTATCGGGGGCATGTATATCGGCTGGTTTACCCCTACCGAAGCAGCTTCCGTGGGCGCTTTTGTCGCTTTGCTGATGGTGGTACTCGTGGGCCGGGTGGCGAAGGGGAAGCTGGGGGAAAACATCAGGAGTTGTTTTCTGGACACCCTCCGGACGACCTGTATGGTTTTCATGATCCTGATCGGGGCCGGGCTCTATGCTAAATTTCTTACCCTGGCCCAGGTTCCCCAGGTTGTGTCGATGTGGGTAGGAGGCCTTCCTCTCTCTCCATGGATGATCGTGGCGCTTTTTTTAGTGGTTTATATTCCCCTGGGGATGTTCATGGACACCTTCTCCATGCTCATCATCACCCAGCCCATCATGTTTCCTATCGTCACTGCGCAGTTGGGTTTCGATCCCATCTGGTTCGGGGTCCTCTGCGTCAAAATGGCTGAAGTTGGCCTGATGACACCGCCCGTGGGGCTCAATGTCTATGTCCTCGCCGGTGTCGTCCGGGATGTGCCCATGAACGAGATATTCAGAGGATGTTTTTGGTTTTTGCTCTTCGAAGCGGTTTCAATTGTCGTGCTTTTCATGTTCCCGGTAATTAGTACCTACATACCGATGACCATGTATGGCCGCTGAGGTTGAAACCAGGTAATACATAGCGCGAAATTAAGAACCAGGGGGCTGGCGATTCGGGGAGAAAGATGGATGCCGGGAATGTTGTTCACTCTGCCTTATTTTCTTGCAGCGGATGAGGCCAAATATATTACGGGAGTGCAATCGTCATCCTCCGTATCGCATCGTTGAAAAAAAGCATAGCAACTTATTATCATAAAAGGAGGAATCCTGAAAGTGAGAGATAAAATTGCCATTGTCACAGGAGGCGCAAGGGGTATTGGACGAGCATGTGCCGTTGCTTTGGCTAAAGAAGGCGCTCATGCTTGCATTACCGATATCATCCCGATGGAAGAAACCGTTAATGAAATAAAATCAATAGGCAGGCAAGCCCTCGGAATAAAGACGGATGTATCCAATAAGGAGGAGGTCCTGAATATGGTTGCACAAGTCATTGAGAAATTTGGGAAGATCGATATCCTGGTGAATAATGCAGGAACTTGCCAGCGGGTTCCCCTTGAAGAACTCACGGAAGAACAATGGGATAGAGATGTAAACACCATCATGAAAGGGACATTTTTCTGTACCCAGGCTGTCTACCCGCATATGAAGACGAAGGGATATGGAAAGATCATCAACATCACATCGATTTCCGGACAGATAGGTGGAGCTGTATCCAAAAAAAAGGCTGATGTTGAAAGCAAACGTGGGCGCTCGGGCCCTGCCTATGCGGCGGCAAAAGGGGGTGTCATTGCCTTTACCAAATGGGTTGCCAAAGATGCCGGTTGTTACGGGATTTATGTCAATGCTGTAGCGCCGGGTGGGATAGATACGGAAATGACAAAGGGGTTCGCTTATCCAATCGAAGATCTCCCTATCTCAAGAATGGGAAAACCGGAAGATATTGCCCAGATGGTTGTCTTCCTTGCTTCGGATGCATCCAATTATATCACAGGACAGACAATCAATGTAGATGGTGGTTGGGTCATGGCGTGACAATCCAGGGGGACATCGTTCAGGACAAAATGAAGTGATGAGGTGACAGAAATGAATGTTGGGACTTTATTGACAAAAGCTGCCCGGACTTTTCCTAATAACCTCGCTATTGCCCATGGTTCTCGGGAGTATTCCTATTCCCAATTCAATGCACGAGCGAATCGTCTGGCAAATGCTCTTAAGACGATGGGGGTTGGCAAGGGAGATAATGTTGCAATTCTCCAATATAATTATCCCGAGACACTGGAGTCTATATTTGCCTGTTTTAAGGCAGGGATAGGTGCGGTGCCAATCAATTTCAGGCTTCATCCCAAGGAATGTGCCTTTATCATAGAACATTCGAATGCAAAGGCGGTTATTGTGTCTCCGGAATTCAACAATGCTATTGTTGAGATAAGGGACCAAATTCCGAAGGTATGCTGCATTGTTTCCACAGCGGACGCCAAGGGTGAGATTCTGGATTATGAGGATGTGCTATCGGCAGAATCAGACCAATGGCAGGATGTTGATGTCGATCCGGATGATCTTGCCTGGCTTTTTTATACATCAGGGACAACTGGTATGCCTAAGGGGGCGATGTTGACACACCGCAATTTACTTGCAATGACTATGAATTTTTACGCAGACATATCACCATTAGGTCCATCCGATGCTATTCTTCATGCTGCCCCTCTTTCTCATGGCAGTGGCCTTTATTCTTTGCCGAATGTGGCAAAGGCGGCAGCAAATGTCATCCTGGCTTCAAAAACATTTGATCCCGAGCTTGTCTTTAAAGCGATCGAGAAATATCGAGTGACGAATATGTTTGCTGCACCTACAATGGTGAAAATAATGGTCGATAGCCCCGCCGTTGATAAATATGATCACAGCTCGGTGAAGTGTCTTGATTACGGTGGGGCTCCAATGTACGTTGAAGATCTGAAATATGCCATAAAAAAAATGGGGCACTGCCTGGTGCAAATATATGGCCAAGGTGAGTCTCCTATGACTATTACTTATTTGCCGTACCGGGATCATGTTTTGAATGGAACCGAGGGGCAGTTGAAAAAACTTGGGTCAGCAGGGATACAGAGGACTGATGTTGAGGTAAAAATATTTGACGATGAAGATAATGAACTTCCCTTGGGTGAGATTGGCGAAATTGTCACACGATCTGATTTGGTGATGAGGGGATATTGGCACAACCCGGAAGCTACTGCCGAGACACTGCGCAATGGATGGTTGCATACCGGCGATGTGGGCTATTTGGATGACGATGGCTATCTTTTCATGATGGATCGTTCCAAGGATATGATTATCAGCGGGGGCGAAAACATATATCCACGTGAAATTGAAGAAGTTATTTGTAAACATCCTGCCGTTAGAGAAGTTGCTGTTATTGGAGTTCCAGATCCCAAGTGGGGTGAGGCTATTAAAGCAGTCGTTTCCCTTGTGCCGGGAGAATCTGTAACAGCACAAGAATTGCTTCTCTTCTGTACGAAGCATATAGCGCGATATAAAGTACCAAAATCTGTTGATTTTGTTGGTGAATTACCAAAAAGTAATTACGGGAAAATATTAAAGCGCGAAATACGGGCTAAATATTGGAAAAACGAAGATCGTCGAATCAGGTAAAAAATATGGGGATTTTTAGAGCTGCACCCACCTTTCGTTAGACAACACTGAAAGATCAATAACCTGAAGACAGGGGTGATTGACAAAAAAGGAGCTTATAATGGGGAAGAGGAAAAAACTCTCAAGAGGAGTGGCTGTTGTGGGTGGCGGATTATCCAAACTGGGGTTATTCAAAGACCGTAATTCCAAAGATTTCTTTGCCGAGTCTTATCTGGAAATGCTAGGTTCAGTAGACAAAGGAATAGATCCCAAGGATATTGATGCGATCTACATCGGCAATTTTTCGAACGACTTCTTTGTAAAACAGGCTCATTGGGGTCCGATCATCTCTGATCTGACGGGTCACGTACCCAAGCCCGTAACCAGGACTGAAGGAGCCTGCGCATCAAGTGCTCTGGCTTTCCGGGAAGGGGTATTTGCCATTGCCTCCGGGTTCTATGACATCGTTCTGGTGGGAGGAGTGGAACAGATGTCCAAACGGACCACCGAAGAAGTAGCCGAAGGCCTGGGTACCGCCGGCAGTCCCTATGAGGTGGCCGCCGGCTTAACATTCCCCGGCGTTTTTGGAATAATTGCCACGTCCTATTTTGCCAAGTACAATACAAACAGGGAAACGCTTTTCAATGTCACCATAAAAAGCCACCTGAATGCACCGCTGAATCCCAAAGCCCAGCTTCCCATGTCGATCCGTGATTTCATGAACGCGAGGATCGAAAAGCTCCGTCAAAAAGGGGAACCCATACCAGACTGGAAAGACGAGAAGGATTTTCTGCGGGATACCGCGGTGAACCCGCCTGTTTCCTGGCCCATGCACCTCTTCGACTGTTGTCCCATAAGCGACGGCGCATCCTGTTTGCTCCTGGTAGCCGAGGATATGGCGAAAATTTTTACCGATGATCCGATCTATGTTGCCGGAATTGGGCAGGGCAGCGGGTATAGCCTGCATGCTGCCAAAAACATAACGTCCTTTGAGGCAACCCAATATGCCGCTCAGGAAGCCTATAGTATGTCCGGCTTTACCCCCAATGATATCCAATTCGCCGAAGTCCATGATTGCTTCTCCATGGCGGAGATCATCCACCTGGAAGACCTTGGTTTTTTCAAACCGGGAGAGGGACACAAAGCCACTGCCGAAGGTTTGACCAGGCTGGATGGCCCGAAACCCATAAACACTTCGGGAGGACTGAAAACCAAAGGCCACCCGGTGGGCGCTACAGGCGTTGCGCAGATTTACGAAGTTTGGCTGCAGTTGAGAGGAAAGGCGGGGAAAAGACAAATTCCCAACCCGAATTTTAGGGTAGGGGGCGCTCATAATCTAGGCGGCACTGGTGGTACCTGCACTTTTACGATTCTGGAGAGGAGGTAGACCATGAACAACAGACCTTTCAACGATCATTCCTATGGGGCATTTCTGGAAGAAGAAAAAATCATGGGTTCCAGGTGTAAGAAATGTGGGGCTTTGGCCCTCCCGCCCCGTCCCCTGTGTGTATCCTGTCAAAGCTGGGACATGGAATGGGTGCAGTTTCAGGGCGCGGGGAAACTGGCAGCCTTCACCAGCATCACCGTTGTTCCCCCGACCATGGCCAAAGAAGGTTTCGGCAAGAATAATCCTTATATTGTCGGAGTCGTAGAGTTGGTTGAAGGGAACAAGATCATAGGCCGCATTGTTGGCCTGGATGCGAAAAAGCCGGAAGATATCAAAGTGGGATCCCCTCTGAAAGCGGAATTTATTCATGCTGGCCCAGGGTCCAACCAGAGAACTTACCTGGTTTTCAGGCCTTAGCATAGATTTAAGAGCGCTGAATGTTAGATCCGTCAGTGATCCCTCAGGGGTTTCGCCTTTATTCTTGGTTAATATTCTATCGCAAGATTGTCAAGAACAATAGACTTTACTCAACAATTGTATACACATTCCCAATTTGGGAGTAAAGCCATAGTTAACTGCGGGTCCAACCGGTTGAAGAATTCCCTAATCAACTATGCGGCTTCATGATCGGTCCAATTCTGCTCACTGTCATTTTGACCTTTAGGAAAAATCTTTTGCTATATGGAAACTTTTTTGCTCACAACAAAATAGATCCTTTTCATTTGTCCTTATTTGACACACGTCTGGATTATAATAGCGCTCGTTTGTTCATGGATGTCATTTCGACCTGACGGAGAAATCTATTTCCTTGCTGAAATAGATCTCTCGCCGAGCTGTGCCGCGACTCACCTTTCGCACCTATTTTGGATAATTTAAATTAATATTTTTCAAAGGATTTCTTAAGAAATACCGCGACAAGAAAGGTCGATTTTGATAAATGGGAGTCATTATGTTTTAGGAGGGTCCCATGGATATCCGGTCAT
>JAPLJJ010000099.1 GCA_026388665.1 Deltaproteobacteria bacterium | reverse complement strand
GCGAGCACTCTTCTGATATGTTCTTCCTCAATTCTTTCCAGCCTCACTGGGTCGCCGACTTGAGGGCTGGCCCCGCGCGGTGTCATTTTGCTCGGCAAATAACCTGCCCCGACCTTATCTGTGCGACACAGTATCGCTGCGCGTTCCACCACATTTCTCAATTCCCGAACGTTGCCAGGCCAAGCGTATTCTTGAAGTATCTCTACAGCCTCATCGGTAAATCCACTCAAGGGATGATGGTATTTACGGCTGAAAAAAGTGAGCAACTTTTCAGCAAGAACGACAATATCTTGGGATCTTTCCCTCAGGGGTGGTATTTCTATCTGGATGACATTAAGCCTGTAGAACAGATCCTCCCTGAACGTGGCCATTTCCACCGCATGCTCAAGGTTCACGTTGGTAGCCGACATTATGCGCACATCTGCTTTCCTGACTTTTTGAGAGCCCATCTGCTCATATTCCCGATCCTGCAGAAACCGTAATAGCTTGGGTTGAACAGGGAGAGGAAGCTCACTTATTTCGTCGAGGAAAAGCGTACCGCCCTCACAAGCCGATATTCGGCCGGGATTGTCCCTGATAGCCCCGGTGAATGCTCCTTTAACATGACCGAACAATTCACTCTCCATTAGTTCCGAGGACAAAGTCGGACAGGAGATTACCCCAAAAGGTTTTGAGGGCCTATCGCTCCAATGGTGAATCTGGCGGGCCAGGATAGTCTTGCCGGTTCCGCTCTCGCCCCGTATTAGGACTGAAGCTTCGGTGGGGGCCACTTGCCGAGCCAGACTAATTGCCCTCTGCATAGTAGGATTAGCGCTCGAAAAATCAACGTCGGGACTGGATCTTCCCAATTCCTCTTGCAGGGTTGAGAGCCGCTGCTCCAAAGATCTTATTGTAGCGATTTTCTCAACCGCTAGTCTGACTTGCGCTGGGGTGAATGGTTTGGGAATATAGTCGTAGGCCCCTCTGCGTGTGGCTTCCACGGCTGTTTCAATGGACGAATATGCCGTGATGATAATGATTTTCAGCCACGGTGAGGAAGCGAGCAAAGGCTGAATCAAGTCTAATCCATTCTCTGAGCCTAGTCGCAAGTCCAGAAACGCCACATCAAATGACCTTTGGGAAGCTTCCAACAGAGCGTCGCGGGAATTGCTTACCGCCAACACTCCATGTCCGTCGGATTCCAGGCATAAAGAAAGTGTCCGCCGGATGTTAACTTCATCATCAACGACTAGAATATTCAGAGGGTTCATCAATCTTTGGTCGTTCGTCACAACAAACTCGACGTTAAGTGATTTTTGAGCATTCTCCAGAGTGTCCATGAAATCGGTCTTATGAGGCAAAGAAATCGGCAAAATTTTGAGTTGCTGGACCTCATTACCGGCTAACCGAATTATATTCCTCGTGTGAAGCAAAGAAAAGCCTTTGCCGCTAGTTCGATAAAGATAGCGCACATTCACAAAATACGTGAAAAAAGTGCATCGAATTGACTTGACCTCGTCTATCAATTACTAATTAGGAAGCCGACACACGGGAGCGTGCCAAATGGATCTTAAGCGAATGGAAGTTTTTTGCAAGATTATTGAACTAAAGAGTTTCACTCGCGCGGGAGAAGCCCTGTCACTGGCCCAACCGACAGTGAGTGAACATATTCGTGCTCTTGAGAACATGCTCGGTGAAAAGCTTCTAGATCGTTTCAAAGGAGAAATCCTGCCCACACCTGTTGGGCGGTTATTTTATAAGTATGCGAAAAATATTATCCAGATGAGGGACGAGGCGTTTCAAGCAGTTGAGCAGTTTCGAGGTAAATTGGAGGGCCAACTAAATCTGGCTGCGAGCACCATTCCTGGGACTTATATTTTACCAAAGCTCATCGGGGAGTTCAAAGCAGCCCATCCTGGAAGCCAGATTGCTTTACATATTTCCGACACGATAGGAACGGCTGAGGCTGTTGCAGAAGGGCGAGTTGACCTTGGGATGGTTGGCGCCAAATGGGGACATCCCAAGCTTACTTTCGAGGAAATAGGCTCTGACGAACTCCTCTTAACCGTGTCGTCAAGTCATAGTTGGGCCCAGGCGCGAATTATAGAGCCACTTGATCTCGCTCAAGAACCATTTTTATTACGCGAGGCGGGGTCCGGCACAAGAATGGTGATCAAGCAAATTCTGGAAGACCATGGTCTCAGTATTCGTAGTCTTAACGTTATTGCGGAAATCGGGAGCACTGACTCTGTTAAACAGGGCGTTAAGGACGGCATAGGCGTGTCAATATTGTCGGCCCTTGCTGTCAGTGATGAATTGTGCAGGGGCACACTAGTGTCTGTTGAAATTCGAGGGATCAGTTTCCAGAGGTCTTTCTATTTGATAAAGAGAAAGAATAGACAAGCATCTCCACTCTGTTCAGCCTTTATTGACCATTTGAGAGAAAGAAATTAATCGTCCTGTGCCAGATTCTTAGGTCTTGTTATGAGGAGTTATTTCAACTCTGCTTTGACAGCAGTGGATTCAACCCGTTTTGTTCTCCTGGTGCGGCTGCTGTTGAGCTGATTGGGATTGTGACGGCTTTGCGGATTCCTCGTCGTGGGTAAGGCTTTTCTTCAAAACCTTTATGCCTTCTCCCACGCCGCCCATGATTTCAGGGATACGCTTTCCGCCAAAAACCAGAAGCACGATACCAAGGATCAAAAGTAACTCTGTGGGTGCTGGAATGCCCATTTGCGCCTCCTTCAATCTGAATTATGCGGCTGCCGTTCCGTGGTGTCACATGTGAGGGCTTGACGATCCCAAGTGTTTTTGTGGTTCATCTCTTCCTGCCGCTGATCACAGGGCTCGACTTCACAAGAAGGACATTCGATCTTGTTACAAGGGTCGAGATGAATCAACATATCAGACATACCTCTGAAATGTCGAGAGAACAGCGATTCCAGTTCTTTCACTTCACGGTGTCCCTGAACGATGGTCAAACCTATTGGCACCACCAGGTGAAAGTCCACATTTACTCTTTTACCCGAGCGCCAGCCCCGGAGCCGATGTATATCAATCCACGTTTCCTTCTTATGACGGGTAAGCAGATCGGAAATTTCGTTAAGTAATTCAGGGTCTGTAGCGTCCATGAGACCACCAAAAGCTTTCCTAACAAGTCCAGTGCCCCAGAAGACTATATTTATCCCAGCGGCGCACGCAATTATACCATCCAGCCGAAACCATCCGGTCCAGTAAACGAGCCCCAAACCAAAGAGAACTATCAATGATGTATAAACATCAGTCAGCAAATGTTTCCCATCGGCCTCGAGCACTATCGACTTAGTTCGCTTTCCCACTCGAAGAAGCGCCACTCCCAATGCTAAATTTCCAACTCCGGCGGTTATAAGAAAAAACAGACCTTCCTCGAGGTTGGGAAGGTCAATCGGGTTCATGATTTGCTTCAAACCTTCAATAAAGATCCCAACCGCCGCGACCAAGATAAGCGATCCTTCAAAACCTGCGGAAAAGAATTCAATTTTTCCATGACCATAGGGATGATTGTCGTCTGCAGGTCTGGCGGAAACTATTACGCTTCCGAGACCGAATCCGCTTGCCACAACGTTTATTATTGACTCAAGAGCGTCGGATAAAATCGCGGATGATCCTGTTATCCAGTACCCATAAAATTTTAATCCCATTATGAGCGCGCCGATAATGACCGCAGCCAACATTATCTTAAAGTTGGACTTAAAGTCCTCTCGTTCGGAGGCCGAAAACGTGCTCTGTGTGTTGATGTCTATGGGGTCTGACGTTGGTAAGCTGGACGCCAAAAGAATATCTCCTCGTGATTTCAATCGAATAGGCCCAATTTCTGCGAAATTGTTAGAAAAAGACGACGATTCACAATTCTTATGAAACCAAGAAACATCCTAATCACCAACTATACACTTTGTCATGACTTTTTTGGTTTTGTGGAACGATCATATGAAGGGTTGTCTGCCCTAGTGTCGGTCGCCTATCACCGTTAAGAGTGTCTAATTCGGGCCATCTAATACAAATCGGAAGCAAGCCCTCGAAATCAACTATGAGGCGTTGACATTTTCTTTGGATAGCAACTTACCGTCTTCCATCTCAAGGATACGGTCAAAAACATCTAACGCTCGATGGTCATGAGTGGCAACCAGCACGGTAGTTCCATGTTCGTGAGCCACGGAACGAAACAGTTCCATAACCTGACGGCCCCGGACGCTATCAAGCGCTGCCGTAGGCTCGTCTGCCAGGACCAGTCGAGGATTATTCGC
>JAPLJJ010000078.1 GCA_026388665.1 Deltaproteobacteria bacterium | reverse complement strand
GTGCCATGCCAATCAGCATGTCCGGCCCTGACAAACATCCCAGCCTATATCCGGGCCCTTTACGACAATAAATACAGCATGTCATACGAAATTAATCGAATGGTGAACCTGTTCCCAGGAACTCTTGGGCGGATTTGCTCACGACCATGCGAGTTGAAATGTAGACATGGCGAATCCGAATTGGGCAAACCGGTGAACATTTGTCACATCAAAAGAACCGCAGCGGATAATACGCCACGAGTAGACGAATATTCAGCCATCAGGTTCGCTCCGTTGGGCAAAAGAGTCTGTGTTGTGGGATCAGGTCCTGCCGGTCTGGCCGCAGCTCATGATCTCGCAATACTCGGATTTGACGTAACAATTTATGAAGCATTTAACGAACCCGGTGGAATGCTGAGGTACGGTATCCCTGATTTTAGATTGCCAAGACACATTCTGGATCAAGAAATACAGTATATCCTCGGTCTTGGGGTATCGCTACGGACTGGAGTCAAAATCGGCGCAGATATCACTATTGAATCACTTCTAAATGATTTCCACGCCACTCTTTTAGCGACCGGTTGCTATCAATCCCAGGAACTAGGGGTTCCCGGCCAGGATTTACGAGGAGTTTACCCCGGTCTGAATTTCGTGATGGATGTAGCGGCAGGCAAAAAAATATCAATCGGGAAAAAGGTCCTGGTAATTGGCGCAGGATTTACCGCTTTTGACTGCGCGCGCCTAGCGCTTAGGCTTGGAGCCGAGGACGTCAGCATTTGCATTCGAGGGTTTGAAGAAGATCTTAGAGTTACGCATGATGAAATTCTAGAAGCTAAGAGAGAGGGAATAAGAATAAGGTCATTGTCTGTCTCCAAACGCGTGGTTGGTTCAGAAAAGGTTGAAGGTGTGGAGTTTTACAGGACCCGTCCGGCAGAAAGATCTGTCGGAGGCCGTCGTAGTGTTGAGCCCATACCTGGCAGCGAATTCATTCTTGACGCCGATTGCGTTATTGTCGCGATAGGACAGGCCCCTGAATCACTGCCTGGACCAGGCAAAAAGAACGATCGAGGTGTATTATTAGCTGACCGAAAGACCTTTCAAACGTCAATGTCCAGTCTCTACGTTACCGGAGATTACCTTACCGGACCATCCACGGTAATTGAATGTATCGCAAGTGGAAGAAGGGCCGCGGAAAAAATTGCCGAAGATCTTGCCGGACGGAAATTCAGGGAATGGGCTGTATGCGTCCAGGATGCTCGGATCACTGACAGAGAGCGTTCCTGGGATCTTTTGCCACGAGTTGAAATGCCGACTTTATTGCCGGTAAAGGAGCGACTGAAGACTTCCGAAGCGCCCGAAGTTGAGCTTGGTTATTCAATAGAACAGGCTAACGAAGAATCGAAACGCTGTTATTTATGTTATCTACATTATGAAATAGATATAACAAGATGTATATATTGCCGATATTGTATAGATAATGCGCCGAGAGATTGTATCAAGCTTGTTCAGGAGGTCCTGATTGATGAAACAGGCGCAATATCCGGATTCGTTGAGACAACCAGGTGGGCCGACGTTAACGCAGTAGTAATAGACAATTCCAGGTGCATCCGTTGTGGAGAATGCGTCAGAGTGTGCCCAGTAGATTGTATTTCTGTTTCAAAGGTTGAACTTATGGAACGGCATCTTATTCAGGAGAGCAGAGGATGAGCGTACAGCGTTTCGTAGTAATTGGAAACGGGCCCGCGGCAAATCGTGCGGCCGATAGTTTGCGCGAAAAAGCCCCTGAATCAAAGATCACTATATTGAGTAAGGACCCGTTCCGAAGCTATCGTCCCCACCTACTACCGGATTTCATCGCCGGCGCTTTGAAGGAAGAGGATCTGTACTTCAGGCCACACGCCTATTACAAGGAGAGAGACATCATTTTGCGTCTTGGCCAAAGTGTCGTTAACATCGATTTCTCGAAACGGAATGCGATCCTGGAACATAAAGAGCTGGTTCCTTTCGATGGACTGATAGTGGCCACAGGCGGTAAACCGAGAATTCCCGAACAGTTCAGGTTGTTCGAAGAACTGATGCTCACGCTGAAAACTCCGACTGACGCGAAGCTGTGGATTGAGAAATTGGCGAGCACTGAGGCGGTTCTGATAGTCGGCGGAGATTTGACCTCATTGAGCCTAACCAAGGCTCTTTTGAAACTTGGTAAACACGTGAGGTTCATTCTCAATGAGGACGCATTTTGGCCCAGGCCTCTCAATGATGAAGTATACCGAGCAGTAACCGAACGTCTGGAACAACGTGGTGTTGAAGTGATTCACTGCCGGAGAATCAAACGAATGACACGACTGCAAGAGAACTTACTGGAAATGGAAACAGACAGCCAAACAATCGAAGCCGGTGTCCTAGGAGCTTTTTTCGGCTTGGTTCCTGACGTGAGATTCCTTGTGAAGACTGGTCTGGATATTGATCACGGTGTTTTGGTCAATGAGTTTTTAAAGACACGATTCACGGACGTTTACGCCGCAGGTGATTGCGCTCAAGTCTATCATCCAGGGCTAAGAGACTATTGGGTCTCGATAGGTTATGAGAACGCTGCTGCCCTAGGTAGGATTGCCGCTTTGAATCTGTTGGGATCACGCCTCGAGGTTAGAGTCGAACCTGAAAGCATTCTCGAGGTCGGTGGAGTCAAGGTAAACACATCGTGGTGGACGGAGTTTTGATATGCCCGAAGTGGATTTTACTGTTGAAGTTTGCGGTATGGCGGGTGACGGGACTATAGCCGCAGGGGGCTTGATCAATGAAGCAATGTCGCTCGGGGGATTCTCAGTACTCGGGTTTGACTCTTACCCGGCGGAAATCAGGGGTTTCGGGCGTTGCGTGACCAATTCTAGAATTGGTTCCAACGAAATAGTCGCGTTGGGCGAACACGCGCATGCGCTGATATCATTGAATGATGAGCAATCAAGATCACGGGCGCCTTTCCTGTCTGAACATTCCCTCGTCTTCTTTGACAGCAACCCTCCCACGTATGTGCAAGAAGAGAAGTCTTTACTTTCTGTGGCGCCGCCCGGCGTCATCATATTCGGGATCCCGTTCAGCGATCTGGCTGTCAGCGCTGCTGGTTCATCCCGCGGGCGTAATCTTACGGCTTTAGGTGGATTCGCGGCTGTTACCGGTATTGAGCCTGATTTTTTCCGTGAAGTGATCAAGAATAAGTTTAAATCCAAAGGAGATCGGGTTGTTGATATCAACCTAAAAAGTTTCGACGCTGGTTATGAATATGCCATGGGAAAATTTGCGGATCGCCTGCTGCAACTATTTCCTAAATCGGAAGATCGCGCTGGTCATGATAAAGTTGTGTTGTCCGGAAATCAGGCAATAGGCATGGCGGCTATTGACGCAGGTCTAAAGCTGTATTTCGGATATCCGATTACACCGGCTACCCCGATCATGGAATACCTTGCAAAATACCTTCCGGAACACGGTGGACGCGTAGTCCAGATGGAGGATGAAATATCGTCAATTGGGGCTGTGATAGGGAGTTTTTACGCTGGCGTGAGAGCCATGACAGCCACTAGCGGACCTGGATTTGCGCTTATGACGGAATTGATTACCCATGGAGTGATGGCTGAAATTCCGGCAGTTATCATTGACGCTCAACGTGCCGGACCATCTACGGGATTGCCTACAAAAACAGAACAATCAGATTTACAGGCCGCTGTTTTTGGAGGACCGGGCGATTCCGCGAGGATCGTGATTGCCCCCACAAACGTTGAAGAATGTTATTATTTCACACTCAAGTCATTCCAACTGGCCGAAAAGTATCAAACTCCGGTCATTGTGTTAACTGACTTCTTCTTGGACAATAGGGTGGAAAACCGTCCTCTACCAAAAACCACGGGAGAACAGGTCGCTTGTTGGAACATTTTTCCTGGCGAGTCTTCAAAGGGCCGTTACCAGCGGTATGATGATACGCCCTCGGGCATTTCTCCCCGGTCCTTTCCAGGTATGGAAGGATTCAATTTTACAGCGACCGGCTTAGAACACACAGAAAAAGGTACGCCGGATTACTCCCCTGAAAATCATTCAAAAATGACTGAAAAGAGGCATCGGAAGATTAGGTCCGCCCTGAATGATCTTGAGAAACCTGTAGAGTTTTTCCCAAACGATCAGTTAGACGTCGGAGTTATTGGGTGGGGGTCGACTTTCGGCTCGGTCCTTGAAGCAGTAGAAAAGTCCAGGAAAAACGGATTCAAGGTCGGAGCGCTGAAAATCACCTCAATATTTCCCTATCATTCGGAAATTATCAAGGCGTTCATGGCCAAATCCAAATTTGTTCTGATTCCAGAACTTAATTACGAAGGCCAACTCGCCAATCTCATAGCGCATCTGGATTTGAAACCGGTGGAACGACTGAACTTCGTTACCGGAGCGCCTATTCCGCCGTCTGCAATTCAAAATAGAGTTGAAGAATTGCTGGAGGTACGGGCTCAATGAAAATACCTGCCAGGGTATTGGCTGATCAACTAAAACAAATCAAAGATTCGGGAAGGTTTTCACCCAGATCGGGGGCTCTCCCGACTTGGTGCCCAGGTTGTGGATATTTCGGGATTCATCAGGGCTTAAATGAATGTATCGCCAGCTTGGGGCTGCCTCTCCACGAGATAGTAACGGTTTCCGGTATAGGTTGCGCTGGACGCTATCCTTTTTTTACCAACAATTATGGACTACATACGGTTCATGGGAGAACGCTACCGGCGGCCACTGGAGTCAAACTGGCCAACCCGAAGTTGACGGTGTTTGCTGTTGGTGGTGATGGGGACGGGTTAGCTATTGGCGGGGGGCATTTGCCACATATCGCGCGAAGAAACATTGACGTAAACTATCTCCTTTTCGACAATTCGATCTATGGACTCACTAAGGGCCAGCCTTCCCCCACATCTCCGATCGGGTCCAAGACAAAAGCCAGTCCCTACGGAACCACGGACAGGCCCTTGAATGCTACTTTGATGGCTCTGACTTACGGGGCCTCATTTGTCGCGCGCCTTTTCGCAGGAGATCCAAAAGGCATCACGGAAGCTTTGTTAGAGGGAGTTCGTAATCCGGGTTTTTCGATATTTCACATACATACGAGTTGTGTGACATTCGATAAAGCATTCAAGACGTGGACAAACCTGAAAAAGTGGACACATCCGCTTCCAGAGGATTACGATCCTACTGACATCAGACGCGCATTCGATGAAGTCTTAAGAGACGATTTCAGCCTCGGGGTCATTTACAAAAGAGAGTATTGATCCATTCTTTTCTTTTTCTGCATTATCTACCCAAACTGATGCCTGTTTTCTAATTTTATCAGGTCACCCTTCCTTTTCTGAATATGGTAGAAGCGCGATCCCTTGCGCGTTCTTTTCGCGCTGTAACGATAAATTGGGTTGAAACGCGCTAAAAAGCGTCAATTATTCTCGCGAAGAAGATAATAGACGCGAAATAAAATCAAATAAACTAAAAATATTTTGGTGTTGCAGTTAATAATTTCTTGACTCGCCGCGAATGGAGTGATAGGAGCCCTCAACGAGGGAACGAACGGTTCACGCACTGATGGCCGAGCGCTATGAAGCGTTTTACATTGTTCGGGTTCAATAGGCGATTGTTCGATTTCCTCTGTCTCTGGATTTCTGAAAAAACAAAGTTTTCCGAACTTTTTGGGTTAAGTTAAAGGAGTTAGATATGGCTCAATGCTCGTCCCGCGCCCTCGCCGATAATCTCCCTGAAACATCGGACTTCAATGGTAATTACAGTTACTTAAAGAGGCTTATTCAAGACCTTAAGGGTGAAAACAGCGATTCCCTTAAAAAGGAACTGTTTGGCGACACGGAACCGTCACGATCTCTTAGCAGAAAGGACATGAAACAGCTTTTTAAGTTCTTTAGGAAGATCGAGCATCATTACGAAGAACTATCGCTTCCACCCATTCCCAAAGAGTTGGAGAAATCAATTCGAGGTAGGTCTAAAGCCGATTGGTTACCTTGGGAACTTGAGGCGATACAAAAAGTAGATGTTTGGCGGGAAGAATTAGAAGACAAAAAGGATAAAGCCAAAAGTATGCTCCAATCGACCCTAGACAAGGTGCGTCGAGGCGATAAGTTGGATTAGAGCCTACCGTCCTGTAATTATTACTCAAAAACGTAATTCATTCTAAGGCTGGACTATGTGTCCGGCCTTTTTGTTTTCATTTGGATCCATCCATAGTTCACCTGAAATTGTGGTTTTGCCGTCTTTGGAAATTTATACGGCGGACATTTTCCACCAATTAAGCTTGACTCAACTCTAGTCAATCGTTACCTTTTTGGTTAATTGTTGGATTGTTCCGGGCGCTAATCGCGACGCCTCATATCTCGGGAATCTCTAATGTGGGACTTCTTATGAAACACAACTCCATCAACATTCTGATTGCGGGGGAAGCTGGGCAGGGGCTGGTCACATTATCACAGATCCTGATAAAAGGCCTCGTACGAGCTGGTTATTATATCGTGGTCACTCAGAGCTATCAATCACGAATAAGAGGAGGCCACAATTTCTACACTATTAGAGTATCAGCCGGCAAGATCATTGCTCCAAAAGAGCCCGTTGATGTGCTTGTCGCCTTAGATCAAAAATCTATTGATCTGCATTTGAATGAGCTGTCCCCACACGGAGTTGTTGTCGTCGACGAAGGAGTTTCCGGGACGGAACACACTCAGATTATCAAGGCGCCTTTTGCAAAACTGGCTGGTGATAAGTTTAGTAATAGTGTCGCATTGGGGGTAGTTTCAGGTCTGCTCGGGTTGGATGAAGGGAAGTTATCCGAAACTCTTAGGTATTTCTTTGACAAGCATGGATCGGACGCAACCGAACATAACGTTTCCTCATTTTCATCCGGCTATGAATGGATAACTCAACAAAACACCAACTTTCCAAAACTACCATCCCCCACTCTTCCGGAGGGAAGACTGACGCTTAATGGAAATGAGTCTATAGCTCTTGGCGCAATAGTGGCTGGAATAAGATTTTTCGCATTTTATCCGATGTCACCGGCGACATCTATCGCGACAACGCTTGCGGAACATGCGAAGGACATGGAATTCGTGCTCGAACAG
>JAPLJJ010000006.1 GCA_026388665.1 Deltaproteobacteria bacterium | reverse complement strand
TCTTGAGCATCGACACAAGAAGGTTCTGTGTTTCCTGAGAGTCACCAGCGTACATATCCCTTAAAACTAATTTACAATTAGGGTTTTCTGCACAAACAACACTAGCAAAGACAAAAAGGGATAGTACAGAAATAATAGCTCTTTTCATGGTTCTCTCCCTCACAACGATATCTAATATTACTGGATTCGAATTTATCATATTAGAACAGTTTGGAGATATCTTTATCCATTCAATCAGGAGGCTCTATAATTTGAAAAGTCTTCATTTGACACGGAATCATTCAATATCCAAGTTGCCTGTGAAAGCAAATCCAAAGAGTTCCGGTTGGAAGATAAATTGGCAGAAGCCGAAGAGCTTCAGATTCTTTAATCTTCCCAAACTTCTGTTCATCGAATTCTGCTTTACCCGCTGCCTCCACACCGGGTATAGTTTTTTTATGTGATAAACTCAGCTAGTCATGTCATTTGCTCTTTCGAAATCAGAAAAGGAGGCCTCGCATGAACTTAATTAGTTTCTTAATAGTAGGACTTATCGCCGGTTGGTTGGCCGCGACAATGTTTGGCTTATCAGCCCACGGTTTTATTGGATCGTTGATCACTGCTACTATTGGGGCGGTAGTTCTCCTGTTCCTAATAAACATTGTCAAGAAAGCCTGACAAGGGACAGGATGCGCAAACATTTGCAAGTTACAAGGAGAGACCAATGAATCTTGACGATCATCCCACCGTTCAATGGTACCGTCAGCAGGAATTAACCCAGCCTCGCTCTGATGGGTCAACGAAACTTGATCCACAGTGGTTAAAGAATCTCTGTATTGAGGCTGGGGCAGTTGACGCTGGTTTTGTGGAAACAGAACGGTCCGCAATCGCTGATCAGATGAGTGACCTCATGGAAGTTTTTCCAGCCGGCAAAACGTTGATCTGCATAGTCCATCGGCTCAACCATGAGAATATGAGAACCGTTGCTCACTCCGTTACCAATCTGGAATTTCAACAGGCTTGGAAGGACGCAAACCTGACGGCTCGCACAATTGCCTTTCGCTTACAGGAACTAGGATTTCGAGCCCTGAACGTGCCCGTGGGATTTCCCATGGAAATAGACCGATGGCCCGCTAAAATGTGGCTCTCCTGTGACAAGATCAACGCAACAGAGGCGGGGCTGGGACAAATGGGCTGGAACCGGTTGGTTCTCCATCCGAGGTTCGGAGCGAACATAGTGCTTGGGACGATTCTCACAGATGCTGAACTTACTTCGTATGGCGCCCCAATTGAATTCAATCCCTGTGTCGAGTGCAAGCTCTGCGTGTCAGTATGTCCCGTTGGAGCTGTCGGCGCTGACGGCTATTTCGACTTTGTTTCATGCTTCACACACAACTATAGAGAGCGTATGGGAGGGTTTGCCGACTGGGTCGAGAAGCTGGTAGCGAGCCATAGCGTCAAAGATTATCGCACGCGAGTGACCGACTCCGAGACTGTATCCATGTGGCAGAATCTATCCATCGGGGGGCAGACCAGATGTGACAGATGCATGGCGGTGTGTCCGGCAGGCGAGAATCAAATAGGCGGATTTCTGGAGGACCGAAAAGATTTTGCCCGGTTCGTAAAGAAGATGCAAGACAAGGAAGAAACTATATACGTGGTCCCCGGTTCCGACGCCGAAGCCTATGCGACTTCCCGATTTCCTCACAAGAAAATCAAGCGTGTTTCAAACGGGCTTCGTCCCAACTCCGTGATGATGTTTCTTAAAAGTCTACCCATCGCTTTTCAGCGGCATCAGGCTGAAGGCCTCAACGCCACTTTTCATTTTACGTTTACAGGTCAGGAAACATGCAAAGGCACTGTCATAATCAGAGACAAAACCATTAAGGTCCTGGACGGCATCGTGGGCACCGCCGACCTTCACATTACTGCAGATAGCCGTACATGGATCAGTTTCCTGGCAAAGGAGGCCAGCCTACCCTGGGCTCTGATTTCCCGTAGGATCCGAATAAAAGGATCTCCAAAGCTCATGAAGGCCTTTGTTAGATGTTTTCCGGCGTAAAGGCTCAACACGTCTGTCCTACGACACGAACATATGGGTGCTTTGCTGATGCCAACCTCCTCCCCCGTGCTGTCCTCCAAGAAAATGGGGAGAAATGGCTTCTACGTAAGTCTTTAGTCATGTCCGAGTGTTGGGACAGGGAAGTCAAATCCTGTATCAGATAAAGGACAATAAATAGCCCGTAGGTATTCCACGACGGAAGCTTCCACAAATCCGAAGGCTATGGCCAAAACACTTACGACTACCGCTCTTTTGAAGCTCTAAATTACTCCTCTTGTGGTGATAATTTAATCGAGCAATTCGAATTGGAACAACTTTCTTTTTATGATTCTGACTGCAAGTAGGTACCAGAATAAAAAATATCGCGCAGAATTTTGATTGACTATGTATAGTTGATGATATATATTTATATTAATGCTTAACTTGTATTGCTCCAGTCGACCTATTTTTATAGGGCCCACGGGTGTTATGCGAGAATTAAGAATGTAGAACGTGGAGCCCGTGCCGAGGATACCTTCCTTAGAAACAATCGATTTATCCCCGATCACTAAGACCCGTTATCCATCAACCCCAACGCACTCTCACTAAAATGTGTCAGGCGATTTTCCAAAAGGAGCTAAAGAATGAGTATTAACATTTATGTCGGGAACCTGTCCTTCGATGCGAACGAAGGCGAACTTAAAGGTCTGTTTGAAGAGTATGGTGCGGTGGATACCGTTAAGATCATCTCTGACCAGTTTACGGGCCGATCTCGGGGATTTGGTTTTGTAGAAATGCAGGACCGTGAAGAAGGTCTACGTGCTGTCAAAGAACTCGATTCGAAGGATTTCGGTGGCCGCGCTCTAAAATTAAACGAAGCGCGTCCAAAAACCAGCGGTGGCGGTGGTGGTGGTGACCGTCGAGACAATAGGGGCGGAGGCTCACGCTGGTAGGACCGATTTTTTGATCTATCAGTAAGACAATCACACAAGAGTTTGCTTCGGCAAGCTCTTGTTTTTTTTTAGGCATCCGAGGACCTTTGATATGATATTGAAGTTTTTGGGGTTATTTCGAAATAGATCCTATTCATAATCAGTATACCCGAGATGTTTTTGCATGAATTTCCAGATATCGTCGTCAACTTGGATCTGAGTCCTCCATATGTCACAGCTATTATCACTGTCTTAATCAGTCGTGTCTTTTTCCGACAGCAGCTTCTTGTAATACGTGCCATGTAAATAAATAGGGGCAAGCGGGTTGTGACCGGTCACTCGATCTTTTACCGCCAGAACCGTAGTGTAGGCCTCGGCATGTTTG
>JAPLJJ010000110.1 GCA_026388665.1 Deltaproteobacteria bacterium | reverse complement strand
TTAGTTGTTGGTTTTTTGACGCATGTCTCAAGTATGTTTAGAGGTACCAACAGTTGTTGATAACTCTTCGGAAACGATGGCCAGGCGAAACAGATGTTCAGATACAGAGAGCCGTAGAGATTATTATGTCCGGAGGGACAGCAATAGTTGGGACTGAGACTTTTTACGCTATAGCGGCCAATCCGTTTCTTGACCAAGCGGTTCAGCGGATTTTCTCAATAAAAAAAAGGTCGTTTGGAAGTCCCTTGCCTCTTATCGCTACCAGTCAAGAAATAATTATTTCCAAGATTGATCACATGCCGAAGTTAGCTGGGACTCTTATGAAAGCCTTTTGGCCGGGAAGTCTGACCATTATCCTGGAGGCAAAAGGTAATTTTTCAAAATATGTTCGGAATGCTTTCGGTCAAATAGGAGTCAGGGTCCCTCCAGAGTGTCCGGCAAGGTATCTATCTGCAAAGGCTGGTGGTTGGATTACAGCTACGAGTGCAAATCTTTCAGGTGATCCACCACCTAAGACAGTCACCGAGATCCCGTCTGAAATCATGGAATTGGTTGATGTCGTAATAGACTCTGGACCATGTCCAGTAGGATTGCCCTCAACTGTGATTGAAGTGAAGGGTTCCAGTTGGAATATCCTTCGGCTTGGCGCGATTTGTGAGGAAGCCATCTTCAATGCGTTAGAACAAACCGCGAACTTAAATAATCTTGACAGAAACGATCAATCGTCCATAAAATAGTGACGTGTTATTGCTGGGGGATCGTCTAGCGGCAGGACGACGGGTTCTGGCCCCGTTAACCGAGGTTCGAATCCTCGTCCCCCAGCCAATAACAAAACCTAATCGCCGGATCCTTCAGACGTAAAAACTTCAGTATACTTCTCATGATCGGGGCTAGTGTTGCCTTGACATTAAAGTTACAAAGTCAAAGCCGAATCGGTTTGGCGCTGATTCGCCTCATAGTGAAGGCAGCTCACGTCATGGCGCTACCTGCACGTTGTCTGGTGAAACGCCAATAGGTATAACTTGTTGGAGGGTCTTATTTTTACTTATGGAAGCCCGTTCCCACCCACAAAAATTTCCCGATGATTCAGGTCCTGTAGGAGTTTACGTTCACATCCCCTTTTGTCTGAGCCGTTGCGACTATTGTGGTTTTGTGTCGTACCCTTTTAATGAGACATTAGAGATCCCTTACATTAAGGCGTTGACTGAAGAAATCCGCAATGTCTCCAAATCCTCTGCGTTTCTGGATCAATCATTTCCGAAACCTCTGGACACGATATATTTCGGTGGAGGCACGCCATCTGTTTTCAAGCCTTCAAGTTTTTATTCGCTTCTTCAAGTGATTCGGGAAAGGTTTACCTGTGTTGATCCAGTAGAAATTACTGTCGAGGTCAATCCTGGAACCTACGGTGAAAGCGAATTTATTGAATTGCGTGAAGCTGGAATTAATCGAATAAGCATCGGCGCTCAATCTCTTGACGATCTTGAGCTTAAAAGAATGAAACGGCTTCATTCAAGCGCCGATTTCATGAAGGCTCTCCATGAGGCGCGATCCGCTGGATTTGAAAACGTTTCAGTTGATCTGCTCGCAGGCTATCCCGGCCAAACGCTCAAGTCAGTGCTCAAGAGTTTGAACTACGTAATTGAATTGGGAATGGTCCATGTCTCAGTATATCTGCTTGAAATTAAAGCAGGTTCGAGTATTGAGAAGCTTCTCCAAAATGGTCATGTTACATGTGTGGACGATGATCTGGTAGCTGATATGTACGAGGCGATCTGTGGGGAACTACATTCGAGAGGATTCAATCAATACGAAATATCAAATTTCTCAAGACCGGGAATGGAATCTAGGCATAATCTCAAGTATTGGGCTGATCAAGTCTTCGTAGGATTTGGGCTTGCAGCCCATGGAATGACAGGACAGAGACGTTACTCCAATATTGTCGATCTCGACAGATACCTGAGCGCAGCAGCGTGCAAAGAATCTACGATAGGG
>JAPLJJ010000151.1 GCA_026388665.1 Deltaproteobacteria bacterium | reverse complement strand
CGGCCGCATACGCCATGACCCTGCTGGGTGTGGCCAATGAGCTGGTTCTGGTAGATATCAACCACGCCTGGGCCAAGGCTCAGGCAGAGGATATTCTCCATGCGACGCCTTTTTCGGAGCCTGTGCGGGTTAGCGCCGGCGATTACTCTGATCTTGAAGCTTCAAATGTTGTAGTGCTTTCCTGCGGGGTGGCGCAGCGATCTGGAGAGACGAGGCTTCAACTTCTGCAGAAGAACGTCGAGATTTTCCGGCAAGTGGTCCCGCAAGTTCTCCAGTCCGCGCCGGAGGCCGTCTTACTGATCGCCTCCAATCCAGTGGACGTGATGACCTGGGTCGTAGCGGATTGCGCCGGCGTTCCCCTTGGCACGGTAATAGGGTCTGGAACCATACTCGACACTGCTCGTTTCCGCTCACTTCTAGGTGAATATTTCCGAGTGTCGCCTCAGTCGGTTCACGCATACGTGTTGGGTGAGCATGGGGATTCGGAAGTGCTGGCCTGGTCTAATGCCAGAGTTGGTGGTATGGCATTGGATGAATTTGCTCGACAGAGCGATCTGAATCTCACAGAAGAGGTAAAATCTAGAATTGATGACGGCGTGAGACGTGCAGCTTACCGCATCATCGAAGGAAAAGGCGCAACATACTATGGAATAGGAGCGGCACTGGCCCGCATTGCCCAAGCCATTCGCGGCGACGAACGTGCACTGCTCACGGTTTCAATTCCGACCTCAGGGTTGGCCGGACTCGACGACGTAAGTCTCTCTTTACCACGAGTTGTAGGGGCCAGCGGTGTGGTTGCAACCATGAAACCAGTTCTGTCTGTCGAGGAAGAGGCAGCCTTAAGGAAAAGTGCTGAGATTCTTGGGGAGGCGATAGGGCGACTGGGTTATTGAAAACGATGCGGATATGTTCGGAGAGACGGTTGCCGGACGGATTGTCAATCGCGATACTGGCTTTGACTGCTTGACTGCATTACGGGTTTAGATTACCTGCGCTGTGTTAGAAAGTTCCACAGAAAAACATTTTTCGTTTCTGATTACTAGTAGCCACTCTATCAGAATCCCTTCTGTCAACCGACAAACCATTATATCAGGTTTTGTCCAACTGGATTGAACCATTATAATGACGGAGCGTATCCAATATTACCTGTTAATTTTTTCCCTCCTCAGCAGTAGCCGGATCGAGAGATAAGGGAACAGAAAAAACATAATGGCGCACAGCTTGACAAAAGCCATGCCGAAATAGTTTAGCAAATCGTAGTCGTGCCGGCTCAGTTCGAACCATTTTGAGTGAATCTTGTAACCCCACTCTCCTCCCACCAAATAGAAAATGAACCAGAAAAGCAACAAGGCGAAAGTCAACAGGAAACAAGTGACAAAGATAGCTGATAGACTCTCCAGCAGATTATTATGCTCACCTTTATGCATGACCCGCCTCCTTACAGTTTCGTATCGTAAATCCTACACCATGCCGACCACAACCACTATCACTTCAGTCTTCTAATGTCTCCAAACCTTCCCTCGAATTGAATCAACTTCCAACTGAAAACATCTAATGTTTCAAAAGGTGTAAAGTTTAAGAACCGCTCGAATTCAAGGAGGCAAACATGAGAACAGCTCTAGTGTTACTTGGAATAATCGTGTGGCCTGTTATGGCATGCGCTCAACTCCAGACCAGTATGGTGGAATACGCAGATAGAGGGACAGTGCTCGAAGGCTACCTGGCGGAGAAAACGGATTTACATGAAAAACGGCCGGGTGTACTGGTCATTCCTGATTGGATGGGCGTGAGAGAACCCTACAAAAGAATCGCCGACAAAATGGCGGAGATGGGTTATGTTGCTCTTACTGCGGACATTTACGGCAAAGGGGTCCGTCCTTCCAATAATCAAGAGGCTGCGGCGGAAGCGACGAAATATAAGACAGACAGGAAATTGCTACGGGAACGGGTCCTTGCGGGACTCGCAGAACTTAAGAAAAACCCGAATGTTGACCCGAATCGCATTGCAGCCATCGGCTATTGTTTCGGTGGCACTACAGTTCTGGAGCTTGCCCGAAGCGGGGCTCCCGTCTTAGGCGTGGTCAGCTTTCACGGCGGTCTGGATAGTCTCTCTCCCGAGGATGGGAAAAATATAAGAGGAAAATTACTCGTATTGCACGGAGCAGATGATCCTTTTGTTCAACCAAAGGACATCGCTGAATTCCAAGAGGAGTTAAGGAAAGGCAACGTGGACTGGCAAATGGTATACTACGGCGATGCCGTTCACTCATTCACTCAACAGAAGGCGGGAACCGACAAATCCAAAGGAAACGCATATAACGAAAAAGCTGACAAGCGCTCCTGGGAAGCCATGAGACAATTCTTCAGGGAGATTTTCAGCGAAGAAGAGCCAAAATAATATGATGAGGCTTTGGGATAGAGACCGTTTTCCTATTATATAAAGAACTGGTATTCAAGTGAAACTAAACTAAGAGAAGAACCACATGATAATACACTGTACGCAGAAGTTATTGGCGGAATTAAAGATAAGATCAACACAAGAGGAATTCCCTAAAGATCCATTCTGGAGTTGGCATGCCAAGGTATTTCATATTGAAAGGCGCAAGTGTGTATTGATAACAAACGATACGACATTGTTCACAATGTTCATCCCTGCTCTTAAGAAAACGGATTTTGAATCATTTCATTTTCTGATTGGCCAAAACTGATTTAAAAATTTACTGCATGAAAATATTTCTCAGCCTCAAATCGAAGCTGTTTTATCCGAATGCGAAAACATAAAATACCAAAAAACAAATAATCGTCCTTGGGTCAATGAATGACCAACTCGTAAATTAATTATGAATTTTGCAAGAGTCATTTAAGACCATTGT
>JAPLJJ010000074.1 GCA_026388665.1 Deltaproteobacteria bacterium | reverse complement strand
GCTGTGTGCTCAAACACAATCCTCTGGAGGAAACCATCCTGGTAAAGCTCTCTGACGATAGCACCGCTGAAGTGAGGCGTGAAGAGATCCTGGGAGAGGTTGGACCAGACACAGCCAGGAGGACCTCGACTACGGGCGCTCCACCAACAAAACCACCTAGAAAGACATCAGGGAAACGATCGCACAACACTTCAGTGTCCGAGGAAGTCTAAGCTAATGGTCAACCCCTTAACTTTCCACGATCTTGTTATCAGATGCTTCGATTAGTTACTTTCTTGATGCTACAGAGCGAGATTTTGACTCACTCGAGCGCTGAAGGACGATCCCGATGAAAAGAGTAATTCTTGGGACCGCCGGTCACATTGATCACGGGAAGACTCAACTCGTCAAAGCCCTAACTGGAATAGAAACTGACAGACTAAAAGAGGAAAAAGAGAGGGGAATAAGCATCGAGCTTGGCTTTGCCTATCTCGATCTCGGGTCTGATGTTCGAATCGGCATAGTGGATGTTCCGGGCCATGAGAGGTTTGTCAGGCAAATGGTGGCGGGATCGGGCGGCATAGACATAGCGGCTTTAGTCATAGCGCTGGATGAAGGGGTCATGCCTCAAACCGTCGAACACTTGGACATCCTGTGTTTGCTGGGCATAAAACATGGACTGGTAGTACTGACCAAATTGGATCTTGTTGACGAGGAACTGGCGCTGCTGGCTGAAGAAGACGCTAAAGACCTCGTGAAAGGCACTTTCCTGGAAGATGCGCCGATGGTTCGTGTATCAGGCCGGACAGGCGAAGGCATCGAAGAACTCAAGAAAGTCATACTAGATCTGAGCCGCACTACGGGTGAGAAATCTGTCCACGGGCTCTTGAGACTGCCGGTGGACCGTGTCTTCACGTTGAAAGGACATGGAACCGTAGTTGCAGGCACATTGATTTCAGGGATGATTTCAGTCGGTGACGAGATCGAGATCTTGCCTCAAGCTGTCAGGTCCTCGGTAAGGTCAATCGAGTCTCACAATCAATTTGAAGAAAAATCGTTTCCCGGGGAACGGGTGGCAGTCAACCTCCGTGGGTTGGAACAGGATGATGCTCACAGGGGCAATGTCCTAACACATCCGGGGGATTTTCGTCCTTCTTACATCATTGATGTGAAGCTCACTTCGTTGGGGCGAAGCCCGATCAAACTTACCAACTTGAAAAAGGTCAGGCTGCATCATTACACTACAGACGTCGAAGCAACCATAGCATTTCCTGATCGAGACTATTTAGAGCCGGGCGAAGAGGTTGTTGCGCAATTGCGCACTGCCGCGCCGATTGTTCCGGCCGCAGGTGACAGGTTCGTAATACGCGCGGTTTCACCTTCCGTAACCCTGGGGGGTGGTGTGATCCTGAATCCTAGAGCGCCTAAATTAAGAGCAAGGTCAGTCAAGTCATTTCTTGAAACCGAAAGGGACGATGATATCGGTGTAATCGCCTCTCTCGTTAAAGGTTCGGGCGTAAATGGGGTGAACAAGAACGAGTTGCTCGGGATGTCCGGTTTCTCATCGTCTAGGCTCGACAAAACACTGGACAAGTTGAGAACTCAGCGCACTGTAATTCAACTGGATTCAACTGAACGCCGACTTGTGCATCGTGATTTTCTTGAACTCATAAAGAAGAAAATCACAGACAAACTTGAACAATTTCACAGAGACAACCCTCTAAAAGAGGGCGCTTCAAAGCAAGAGCTGAGGTCCATGACACCTGGCAGCGACCGGCTTTTCAAGATCGCGCTCGATGAATTCATCACAAAGGGAATCCTGGTTGATCAGGGCGACACGATAAGAGCGGCAAGTCACAGAATCAGATTAAAAGACGAAGAGAAAAATTTACGGGAGAAGTTGTTCACCTCTATCTCGAAGACCGAGAACGCTCCCCCTGTGGTTAAGGAACTGATCACACAGGTGGGCGCTGATCCGAAGCAGGTGAAAAACCTATTGTCGGTCCTGGAAAAGGAAGGGAAGATACTGAGAATCCGAGAGGATATGTATTTTGCCGCTGATTTTATAAGAAGCGTCAAGGAGCGACTGATAGATCATCTTAAGAAAGAAGGATCGATAACCCCGTCAAAGTTCCAAGAAATAACCAAATCATCCCGAAAATATAATATTCCACTTTTAGAATATTTTGATCGCGAGAAAACCACTCTTAGGATAGGCGATCAGCGAGTGCTTAGAGGAGCGGGCAGTTCATCCGAAGCCCCCAAAGAGCCGTAGAATTGTGCTAGATTCTTGATCTTCACAAGGCATTCGCTTCTGATACTTTCGAAGCGCCTCGCGTTGGACGGTGATTTGTCATCAATGTATTTTGTCATCGCCCATGCTTGTTGATCGAGACAAATATAGACACTGTCAAGGACTTTGAGCCATTTCTTATCCGGTTTTGAATTAATCGAACCTGTGACAAGATTGATTTTTGCCCTGATGATACGGATTCTCTTCTGAATATTTCTTACGTCTTGCGCAGCGGAATCCTTATCGTAAGTCCCAGTGACAAACTGATCCCCAACGACTCCAAGTAAGAGAAAAGAATCGTTGGCATACGCCGTAGCGGTCTGAGCAAACGCGTCGATCAGTATCGATTGATCTGCTGAAAGCGATGACCCCGCCATTGCGATTACTATGCAAAAGGCTAGAAAAGATTCACGATGCATAAACCAACTTTTTTCAATCAACAATTTTTGAGGCTCTCGAGAAATCATTTAAAGAAATAACACGACTATTGAAAGGAGACAACTCGATTAATGAAAATACTTTTACACGCATGTTGCGCGCCATGTCTCGTGATTCCTTATGATGAGCTTTCGACTGAAGGTCACGAGGTTACCGCGCTCTTTTTCAATCCAAACATTCACCCGTATAGTGAACTGTTAAGAAGGCAGGATGCATTCAATTCTTATACGAATTCGAATGGAATTAGCGTGATGGCCGAGGATACCGGTCTTGAAATGGAAGACTGGTTTCGCGAAGTAGTTTTTAGAGAAGCGCAAAAATGTCGGATATGTTTTAATTTCAGGATGGATATAGTGGCGAGGTTAGCTGAATCCAAAGGGTTCGACGCGTTTTCAACGACGCTACTTTACAGCAGGTTTCAAAAACATGATCTGCTCAAGACCTCGTGCGAGGCTATTTCCGAAAAGAGACAGATATCATTCGTCTATAGGGACTGGAGAACCGGATGGAATGAAGGTGTAAAGAGGTACAGAAAACTTGGACTTTATCGTCAGAAATACTGTGGTTGCGTGTACAGCGAAAAGGAAAGAGCAAAAAAAATAATTTGAGATGATAAAAATCCATTAAAGTCTTTTTATCTGAACAGGTCTGTTGCCTACATGCCACAAGGTGAGTTATAAATATAGCTCTTCACCTTTCTAGGTTGTGGGAATCGGCTTATGTTCTTTTTAAGCAAATGTGGTGGGCGGTCAAGGTTTTGGTTTGCCGTCCTGGTCACAATCCTTTGCATATTGAATTTCTCAAGTCCTGTGTTTCCCGAATCTCCAGTCGAATCGGAAACGATCGGGGCAGGTCGCCGAAAGCCATGGATAATGGTAGGGCTGTCGACGGATGGTTGTTCAGGCGGCTGTCGACGAGTTCGCTCGGTCATTAGCGAGATGAGTGGAAACCATAACGTCGTTACCCTCGATTTCAGGAGCGCAACGTTGGAGATAATCTCCGACCTGGATCCTGAATTTGTTGTTTTGAGTCCTCAAGGTACACCGTGGTGCCGTTACACAGGGTCAACAGGCGTGGCATTACAAAACTTTCTCTGGATAATCCCCCAAATTGCGGAAGAGCTTGATATACCAATCCTCGGCATCTGTGGCGGCCATCAGGCAATCGCCCTGGCTTTTGGTGGCAAGGTGGGCCCTATACGAGCTGGAGATGACGATTGCATGCCCTATTCACGTGATCGTCAGGCAGGCGTAACACAATTGAACAGGGATACCCGAGACCCGATTTTTGTCGGACTGGATAACAAAATCAGTATTCTGGAAAGTCATTATGATGAGGTAAAAACTCTTCCTCCCGGTTTCCTGCTCCTGGCTTCAGAAAAAGTAAGCCGTAACCAGATTATTCGTCATCCTTACAAACCCATCTATGGGATTCAGGGGCATCCTGAAAGTTTCTTCAGCGCGAGGCCCGATGGCGGTGTCCTTATTAGAAACTTCCTGCATATTGCCAAGACTTATAATGAAACTGTTAGACAACTCAAAAACATTAAGGAAATTAAGGTATCACTCAAAAAGAACGACTAAATAGTTTGAATAATGACTTCGAGTTACCAATAACAATGGAACTCATGTCAATTGATGCAGGCGACATTTTTTTGTCGCTTTTTATTGTAAACGCGGAGGTAGCCTATGGGCGATGAAGATCAGAACATTCTAGTCGTAGGTGGTGGAATCAGCGGAATAACCGCTGCAATCGAAGCCGCCGAAACAGGCGCTAACGTGGTCATAGTGGAACGGAATCCTTATTTGGGTGGCCGAGTGGCGCAACTCAATCAATACTTTCCAAAACTGTGTCCACCAACATGTGGTCTTGAGATAAATTTTAGAAGAATAAAGAACAATCCCAAGATCTCTTTTCTTACTCAGGCTGAAGTTCTGTCGATATCCGGTCAACCGGGAGCGTATTCGGTCACACTCCAGCTAAACCCCAGATATGTTAATGATAACTGCACGGCCTGCGGAAAATGTGCGGAGGTATGCGAAACTACAGTCCCCAGCCAGGTCAATTACGGGATGGATTCTGTAAAAGCCGCATACTTGCCACACCAAATGGCGTATCCATTTAAGTATGTTCTAGCCCCGGAAATAATCGGAACCGACGAAGCGACAAAATGCGCTGAAGCTTGTCCTTATAACGCGATTGACCTCAGCATGAAACCGGAAACTCTAACGCTTGAGTTTGGGGCCGTTGTATGGGCTACGGGCTGGGACCCTTACGAAGCTGAAAAGATTGACTATCTCGGATTTGGGCAATTCCCCAACGTGATGACAAACGTTATGTTTGAGCGGCTCGCAGCATTTAATGGGCCGACATCCGGAAAGATGCTTCGACCTTCGGACGGCAAGGAAGTTAAGAGTGTCGCATTCGTACAATGCGCAGGCTCAAGAGATGAAAATCATCTGGCCTATTGTTCCGGCGTGTGTTGCCTGGCTTCCTTGAAACAATCTACATACATCCGGGAACGGGTCCCGGACAGCAAAGCGTTTATATACTACATTGATGTTCGAGCTATGGGGAAATACGAAGACTTCTACACCCGAGTTCAGCAGGACGAGAACATTTCCTTCATAAAAAGCAAGATAGCCCGTATATCCGAAGACAAAGAATCCGGTGGGCTTCTTGTCGAAGGAGAAGACGTTATTGGTGGATCAAGAGTGAGCCAGGTCGTGGATTTAGTTGTCCTGGCTGTTGGAATGACGCCTGGAACGGCTAAGGTCAAGCCTGATCTGGAAATGAATTACGATGACTTCGGGTTCGTTACGGGTTCGGGCGCTTCCGGTATCATACCGGCCGGGTGCGTTAAGGCGCCTATGGAAGTGGCGGCCTCTCTGCAGGATGCGACCGCCGCCGCTCTTAAGGCGATTCAAGTGGCAGTGCGGAGGTAAAATCCCTATGGATCAAAATATTGGTGTTTATTTGTGTTCTGGCTGTGGAATTGGAGACGCGATAGATCTCGACGCGCTGTCAAGTGTAGCGGAAGAATCCAATGTTTCCAAAACCATGACCCATGATTGTTTATGTAGCGCCGAAGGGGCACAGATTATTAAAGACGATGTGGCCTCAGGCTCGATTAACTGCATGGTCATAGGAGCTTGCTCAGGAAGGGTAAAGTCTGACGTCTTTGCCTTTGATCCTATGCAGACGATATTGGAACGAGTAAATCTGCGGGAACATGTGACATGGTGTCAACCTGCCGGCAATGAAGATACCCAGGCTATGGCCGATGATTATCTCCGAATGGGGATTATACGAGTTCAAAAATCCACATTACCCGAGCCTTATCTCGAAGCTCTGGATAAAACAGTGCTCGTGGTAGGAGGTGGCGTTGCCGGTATGCAGGCTGCGCTGGACGCTGCCAAAGCGGGCTATAGCGTGAAATTGGTTGAGAAAGAAGCTGAACTTGGCGGGCACATGGCGAAATGGCATAAGAATACCCCCACCAGACCCCCTTACCAGGATATTGAAGATATTGATCTCTCCTCAACCATTGAACAAATATCGAACAGTCAGAACATTGAAGTCTTCAAGAACGCTGAGATCGAGAAAATCTCCGGTGCCCCAGGAATGTTTGACGTAACACTGAAAAATGGCGCTGGGGCTTATAGGGTTGGATCCATTGTGCTTGCGGCAGGTTGGAAGCCGTATGACGCGACAAAATTGGAGGGCCTCGGTTTCCAGAAATTCCCGGATGTTATAACTAATGTTCAGGTTGAAGAAATGGCCAAGGCCGGCTCTTTGGCATGTCCATCCGATGGATCTGCGCCCTCTGTAGTAGCGTTCGTCCAATGCGCAGGATCTCGTGACCCGGAACATCTCCCCTATTGCAGCGCAGTTTGTTGCCGTGTTTCCCTCAAGCAGGCAATGTATTTCAAGGAACAGAATGAGGAAACCAAGGTCATCGTTTTCTACAAGGATATGCGGACCCCTGAACAGGCCGAAGAATTTTACAAAAAGGTCCAGAAGGACGGCGTAATTTTCGTCAAGACCGACACATCCAAGATTGCTATCAGTGAAGGTTCAGAGAAGAAGTTAACTATAGAAGCCCTTGATGAGCTTCTCGGGGAGCCGATTCAGATGGAAACAGACCTGGTGGTGCTGGCCACCGGTATGCAGCCTGCTGTTCTGGATGACCCCATACTTAACCTTGAATATCGTCAGGGACCGGCGCTGCCGGAATTGAAATATGGCTTCCCGGACTCTCATTTTGTTTGTTTTCCTTATGAAACAAGAAGAACCGGGATCTACACCGCTGGATGTGTCAGACAGCCGATGACTGCTACGAGGTCTTCAAATGATGGGACTGGCGCCGCCCTAAAAGCCATCCAATGTGTGGAACTCTCGTCTCAGGGTAAGGCGGTTCATCCAAGGGCTGGCGATCTTTCTTACCCAAGTCTTTTTATTCAAAGATGTACACAGTGCAAACGTTGTACGGAAGAATGCCCATTCGGTATGTACAACGAGGATGTCAAAGGGACACCCCTACCCTATCCGACGAGATGTAGAAGATGCGCTATCTGTATGGGTTCCTGCCCGGAGAGAATCATTTCCTTCAGCAATTACTCCGTAGACATGATCGGGTCTATGATCAAATCGATCAGCGTGCCCGAGGATTACGAGGAAAAACCCAGGATCATCGGACTAATCTGTGAGAATGACGCGTTCCCGGCAGTTGACATGGTCGGTCTGGGCAAACTTCAGTATCCACCATGGGTCCGATTTATACCTTTGCGCTGTCTCGGATCAATAAACCTTGTTTGGATTGCGGACGCTCTATCCAAGGGCGTTGACGGCATTGTCCTGTTCGGTTGCAAGTTCGGTGACGATTACCAGTGCCACTTCATCAAAGGAAGTGAACTGGCTGATACCAGGATGAGCAAAATCAAGGAGACGCTTGATCGACTCGTGCTTGAATCGGATCGAATCAGACTGGAACAATTGTCGATCGACGACTATTACAGGATCCCTCAAATCCTGGAGGAATTCACCGCTAGATTGGAAGAACTCGGCCCCAACCCGTACAAGGGCTTCTAAACGAAGGATGCGAAATGGAAACTAAAATACCATTCTTGGAAGTTAGTGACGCGATAGTCATGTCTGGCGCAGAGACATTGTACTGGTGTATGCAGTGCGGGCTCTGTACCGGGTCCTGTCCTTGGAGGCTTGTATCCGGTGAAGCGTCTGAACAGTTCAACGTAAGATTAGTTCAACGTATGGGACAGCTTGGCCTTGAGGGTTTCGAATCTGAAAACTGCCTGTTTGCCTGCACTACTTGTCGCACGTGTGTAGACAGATGTCCTCGTGGCGTTGACATAATAGCTAATATTAGAGGTATGAGAAGTATGCTCGCCGAGGTTGGAACCATTCCCGGCAGCTTGAAACCGATTGTCGGCAGTTTACATTCACAAGGTAATCCGTGGTCCGGCCCCAGGGAAAAACGAACCGAATGGACTGAAGGGCTCAATATCCCAACATTTTCCGCAGATACGGAGTATTTTCTGTTCGTTTGTTGCACATCTTGTTACGACATCAGGAGCCGCAAGATAGCCAAATCAGTTGCAAAAGCTCTTGAGGCCGCTGGTGTCAGTTTCGGGATTATCGGCGCCGAAGAAAGCTGCTGCGGGGAATCGATACGAAAAGTAGGCGATGAGGCGCTTTTCCAAAAACTGTCTGAGTCAAATATCAATCTTTATAACGGTAAAGGTGTAAAGAAGATAATTGTTACTTCTCCACACTGTCTTTATACCTTCAAGAACGAATACCCGGAACTTGGAGGAAATTGGGAAGTCTTTCACTATACCGAAGTCATTGCGGATGCGTTGAAAGCCGGAAAGATAAAACCATCCGGGGATGCCACAGGACGTGTAGCGTTACATGATCCCTGCTACCTTGGGAGACACAACGACATTTATGATCAACCTCGAGAAATCATTGCGGCGCTTCCAGGGGCCGAGATTTGTGAATTGTCAAGAAATCGTAAAAATAGCCTTTGCTGTGGTGGAGGCGGTGGACGCGTTTGGATGGAAACCAAGGCAGGCGAGCGTTTTGCGGAACTCAGAATCTCGGAGGCTTTGGACGCTGGGGCTAGCACTCTTGTAACTGCGTGCCCTTACTGCATCACAATGCTGGAGGATTCCTGCAACGTGATGGGAAAGGCCGACCAGCTAAGAGTGATGGACCTTTCGGAACTGGTCGCTGAGAAGTTGTAACAGTTCGAACATATTTACCGTTTTGTTATTTACTAAAGGGGTCGGTCATTCGGCCCCTTTGTCTTTATCTCAACTACAAATTCCTTAAGCATATAGTTCGCATAGACTGGATAACCAAACCAGCTCAAATAAACTAACATCCTTTTTGTATTGTAAAAAGCCCATGTCCATACTGTGTGTATTTTTCGATTTCTTTTAGCAACAACTTGGGATTTGATGAGGCTACTTGTTCTGCTATTGAAAGCTGCAGGAGTCCGTAGTAACGGCTTAACGCCCTTGCATTAAGGTCACTAAGACCCGCTGCGCCAATAACCTAGGAGTCTGTCGGACTTAACCTGACCGACCCG
>JAPLJJ010000259.1 GCA_026388665.1 Deltaproteobacteria bacterium | reverse complement strand
GTGATCGCCTGATTGGAGCCTGTTCCACCGAAAAGCTGCTCACCCGTTTCCGGCATCATTGGTACGTGATCCCCAATTTTAAGCCACAGATAGCAAATCAATTCTAGCGCTTTTCTAACCGTCAGCACTCCAGCCTTTATATCCCTAATGTAATAAGGGTAAAGAATTTGATCCAAACGCCCCAGGCTCATCCCAACATTTGGGTTTTCAAGATGAATAGCGGTCCAGCATATCCACACCGTGGTCAGGGCCTCTCGAAAGCTTCGAGCGGCGTTCTTCGGCACGTTTTGATAGATTTCGGCAATTTCTTTTAACCTAGACTTCTCGGCTGGATCGGTCTTGGGACTGTCGGCATCGTTCCTGGCTTTATTTGCGAGGTTTCTGGAGTAAGAGATGATACCCTTCAACACTTCTCTCACAGCCTGGTAAAACTGTTTCTTGCTTGGATCAGAAGTGTCGCCCTCTTTGAGTACAGTCTCCTCAATCATAGAGCCAAGACCAGGATTCAGGGCTTTTGAGAAATCGGGTATGGCGTGGGATATGCACAGCACTTTGCTCGTAATGAAAAAGACCGCGTTCTGAAGAAGCGTCATATTGTCGGGTTCGTTAGATATAGTGGTGTGAAATTGTCCTGGGTAATCACGGTACCTCGTGATTTCCCAAACGGACTTCTTCAGCCAATGGGGAAAAATAGCAAGATTCAACGTCTCGATATCATTCTTATCAATGTAAAAAGGATTTTGAGACCGTTTCGAAACGGTGTTCAGTTCAGACCACATGGCCAGAGCCAGGAGTTCGGGATGGAGCAGCACTCCCTTGAACTTGCTGGTGGTGGATCCTGCAAATGGAGACTTGTCATCAACGGGGAACTGCTGCATATCGTGGTCCCGCGCGAATGAGTGGGAAACAATGGGTATTCGTTCTTCAAGAACTTTCCGGTAAACACGGGCCTTGTCCAGAATCGAGATCCTAGGCTGATCAAGCAAGCCCTTTTCCACGTGATAATCGGTAACCAAACGAGGACGTTCAATACAAATCTCGGGGACCGCGCGGAAGTATGCTTTTCGGAGTGTCCTGAGATCATCGTATTGGCCCAGGCTGATTCCTCGCAGGGAGACGTCACCGAGGGTAACTCGGTTCATGAGTGTTATCCTCCTGATGCATAGAAGAAGATGCATTGCAGTTTTGGGCTCCCACACGGACTTTGGGGACCAACGTCAATAGCATCTTGTTCTAGAACACCTTCGTCAGTAGTAAGTGGAACAAACTGAGATAGCGCGGAGTTATCATGCGGGGTTCGTTGAGCCATTACAACCTCTGGTTGCAAATCTCTTCGAAATTTTTGACCTAATCCAAATTGTATCAAAAAAGAAGACAGATTTCCAGTCAGCAAATGCTATAAGATTCAAGTATGTCAATCTTGCAGACTTTGGCTGAAGGTCTCGTGAGGATGAATGACGTGCCGGTTTCCCGACAGTAAACACCAAGGAGGCTACCATGATAAAGGTCGTTCTTGCCGGTGTCGAGAAAGGATCTTCCGAAGGTTTAGTCAGGCAGGCGGTTCGTGATGCAGCAGAAGCCGCTACGGATTTCTCTTGGCTTTCCAAGGGTGATTCGGTATTCATCAAGCCAGCGCTAAATTCTGGAAACAATTATCCCGCCACAACGAGTCCGGTGGGGATCAAGTCAATGGTGGAACTGCTCAGAGACAGGGGAGCTGGGCGGATAGTTTTGGGTGACATGTCGGGCATCGAACATGTGAAACTCAGACCTGACGGTTTTTCAGGCAGTACACGGAGTTTGATGGAAAAATGTGGCATGTCTAAAGTCGCTCTTGAAGCCGGCGCTGAATTGCATTTTTTTGAAGAATTTGGCTGGGGCGCTTTTTATGAGGACTTACCACCTGGCGGGTCTCACTGGAAAAAGGGCCTTATGTTACCGATCATTCTAAGAGAGATGGATCACATCGTACTGATGCCGCGGTGTGGTCGTCACACTCTCGCCGGGAGTACCCTGGGATTAAAAGCGGCAGTCGGCTACTGGCGTACCGACACTCGTTTGGAATATCACAAGGACTCCGAAACACTTTATGAAAAGACCGCTGAAGGCAATGCCGTGGATTCACTGGTTACAAAACAGCGTTTGGTGGTGTCTGTAGCAAACAAAATACTTACCACTTTTGGACCGGACAGGGGATATGTGGTGGAGCCCGACACGGGGCTGGTAATAGCGTCGCAGTCGGTGGTGGCTCATGACATGGTTTCCCTGGCCTGGTTGGCGATGGGTAGGCTCGAAACGCCTAAATGGGAACTGGTATGGTTTAATGATCCCGATAAAAGTCAGTTCATAGTCAACATGGCAAACCGCTGGATTGTCAGCAGGCTCGGGAATATTATCGACGCTTTTCAAGCGGACACCTTAATCAAAAATGATGTGAAAACGATCTGGGAGGACAGAACCCTTAACCGTGCTTACCAGCTTTTTGGAGGGAGACCCACGATAGATATTGAAGCGGCAAACGATCTCATTTCAGCGGAAATGAAAATGAGATTGACTGATATGACTACATTTGGTTCATGAATAGAGGAGGGGTTTCTCTCGCACCCAAATTCCCGGTTTTTCATCTAGAGTTCGAGTCCATGCTCAATAACGCTTTATTGCGCCTACTGACACCCATCATCGGCATTGACTGGTCCAGGAAGATCGTTGTCGAGAACCTGACGAATCGCAGTCAAAAGTTGTCTCATGTTGTACGGTTTTTGGACGAATCCCTTTGCTCCGCCCGCCATGGCGTCATTAGCCGGTCCACTCTGAGAGTAACCGCTAGCTACTATAACCTTAGCCTTGGGGTTGATCCGAAGAATCTCGGCCAGACATTGCCCGCCATCCATTACGGGCATGATCAGGTCCAACAGGATTAATGAAATCCTATCCTTCTCGATCCGGTATATTTCAAGAGCCTCTTTTCCATTATCGGCCGTAATGATCTTATAACCGAATTCCATAAGAAGTGTCGCCGCTAAGTCTCTTATGTTGTCGTCATCGTCCACCAGGAGAACCGTCTTGGCCCCACCGCCGATAGCCGTCTCAAAAGTTGGAGCTTCCAAGTCCAGCTCTGTCTGAATTGCAGGTAGGTAAATCTTTTGTAGAAACGCGTCGAGACGGATTTCGGCCGGGGCGATTTTGAGTTTGGTCAGTTTCTGAGAGGGCATTTTTCGCCAATCTGTATGGACCAAAAGAAACTCTAGTTTTAGGGTCGCTGTATTATAAGAGCACCCATTGAATGATCTCAGTTCAAATGCTAATATAATTTACAAATATAATGCTTCCCACTAATCTTTTTGTCGAAATTCTAGCTTTGTAAAATATTCCCGTCTGGAGGCGATTACGAAATTAATGTGGTCAAAAATCAGGATTTACTCGCGCATTCTGTTCACCGCTATCGGCATGGTAATCACCACTTGTGCGCTGACGCCCCCGATCGTTTTATCAAATCTGTTCACATCGTCGGGTTTGCCGGCTTATAAGATGATGCGATGGTGGAATGCAATAATTTCTTGGCTTATGGGGCTGAAGTTTTCAGTGTACGGAACTGAAAACGTCGACCCCAAACAATCATATGTCATTTGTCCAAATCATCAAGGCAACGCCGACATCCTGGCCCTTGCGGTAGGTCTCCCTGTACGTTTTCGTTGGGTCGGCAAAAGGGAACTCATTCGAATTCCAGTGTTTGGATGGGCCTTGGCCGGAACCGGGGCAATTGTTATAGACCGATCAAACAGGGAAACTGCCGTAGCGAGCCTAAAGGCAGCCAAAGACAAATTGTCAAACGGGTGGTCCCTGCTCATCTATCCTGAAGGCACCAGAACACCGGATGGGAATCTTCTCCCTTTCAAGAAGGGACCTTTTATGATTGCGGTCCAAACCGGCCTGCCAATCTTGCCGGTAACCAGCAATGGCGCGTTTAAAATTCTCCCTAAGAAAACTATTGTCTTTCGGCCCGGACGTATAAGCATCACCATAGGAAAGCCTATTAAGACTGAAGGTATGACGGAGAAAGATGTTCCACGCCTCATGGAGCAAACCCGGGCCGCGATTGAATCGAACTTGAGACCTGATTATGACCCATTTAAGGAATTGAAATCCTGAATCGCCAGGTTACTAATCATAAGGACGACGCTATCAATCCTCGGTTCCTAATTCCTCAAGCGGTTCTCTGCCATGTTTGCGAACAAAACTTTCTTGGGCGATTTTATACGCCTGCTCCGGGCCTCCCGAATCCTTTGCGCTGGATAACGCGCTTTCGAGCGCCTGTTTGGCCTTAACCAAACGAGCAGCGTCTCCATCGCGGGCGGTTTGATCGACCCACTCAAGCGCATTTAAGATTTCAGATTTATTCATGTTTTTATCCTCAATTCTTTATAGATCGTTATTGATTTATTTCGTGACCAATTCTACCTGTTTCGGCTCGCTATCTTTTATTCTTCCTTTATGGTAGACGCTGACGCCGTTCGTATAAGTTTGAAAGTCGGGTACAGGGATGAGACGAAACACGCTACCAGAGTTAAACCCAAAGCTTCTACGAAAATCCTGTTGTTCAGCGAAATATCAATCGACCAACCAAATGATCGGTAATTGATAGCGTACACTATTATATAGGTAAGCAACAGGCCGCACACCGATGCGATCAGAAAAGAAGCGAATCCCATTATAAGTCCCTGATAGATATTCATCTTACCTATTTCCTTAGAAGTCAAACCAAGATATCCAAGGACTCGAATTTCGCGAGATCGTTCAAGGAGTATTGCCATCATCGCTGTGGCCACACCGAGAAGAGCCACCAACAATGAGACGCCTTTTAAGGTGCTCGTGGGTGCAAATGTTTTGTCAAATATTCCCAGAACCCGTTCCCTCATCTCATGATTCGAGACAACAGTTCTTTCGAGACCCTTGAACTCTCTTGATACGGATTTCCTGACTTCTTCCTGAGAAACCCCAGGTTTCAGAAATAACGCAATGGATTGCACTCTGTCGTCTTTCCAGATTTTTTTGTAAAAATCTCTATCTATCTGTATCGCTCCCTGGTCTGATGAATAATCCCTCGTGACCGCAACGATAAGAAAATCTCGAGGGCCTTCCGGAGAATTCAGAGTCAAGTAATCTCCTAATTTTAGTTTAAATTTGAACCCGAGAGACTCTGATATGAATATTCCCCCTTTTCTCATGTCCCCCCATGCCTTTTTTTCATCTCCTTCAATAAAACGGTATCTAGCCTTGTCTCCGAGCACTTCAGATTGAATGACTCTCAATTTGACCGGTCTATCATAAAGATAAACCTCGTATGTCGCATAGCGTTCTACCGAATCTACACTCGGGTCGTTAGCCATTTTATCTATTAGAGCCGTTGGGAGAGGGTGATCCCATTTAGTTGTATCCGGAGATATGTACAGGTCCCCTGTCAGCACTTCCTCAAGCCAGGACGCTACTGAGGTCCTGAAGCTGTGGATCATCGTGTCTACACCTATGGTCATCGACAAAGCAACAGCGAGCGCGGCTACGGCGATGCTGGTCCGGCTTAAAGAAGCTCCAATATTTCTGGCAGCCAAAAATCCCTCGAGACCATTGGAAAATTTCTTGAAAACTATGCCTAAGTAGTATGTAAAGGGGCTTAACAACCCTGGAGTAAATAACGCAAACGCTGTTGTCATTCCAAACGCTGACACGAATCCCCAAAATATTGAGCGTCTCGAAGCCCAAGCTGACAAAATGGAGAAAATGAAGAATGCTGCTCCTATAAGAAACAAATACCCTTTCAGGCTGTTGGTCCTATCCTCGATACTTTGTCGTTTGAGTCCTAGAACAGGCGGGGTAACTGCGACTTCGAGAGCAGGCAGGGTAACACCTATAAGCGTTGCTAGAAAACCGACAGTTAAGCCGTCGGCAATAATCCGGGCTGAAAGTTCGACATGCAGAGCGTTCACCTGAAAATAAAGTTGACTGATGGTAGAAGAGACCTTCCCTATACTGTAGGACGCTATTGAAAAGCCGAAAATTAGCCCTATCAGGCTCCCTAAAGCGCCTAGAATCAGCGATTCTATCATGAACGCGGCCAACAAACTCCAACGATCACAACCTAAAGTGAGCAGTAATGACATGTCTTGACGCCGGGACAGGACAGAAAACATGGAAAAGTTGTATATGAGGAACACACCGACAAAAAGAGCGATTAGGCTCATTGCCGCGAGGTTTAGTTGAAACGAATAGAGCATGGCTGTGAGAGTTGATTTCCTCGAGTTTGCGTCTGTGACCTTGAGCCCTGGTGGTAAGTCTGGAATTGCAGATGAAACTGGTTCTTCAATTATTAGGTCTATCCTATCCAGTCGCCCAACTCGGCCAAAAACTTCCTGAGCCGATGAAATATCCATGACTACGAGATTTTCGCCAAGCCCCCCTTCAACTCCCTCCGGAAGAGCGCCTAATATTCGTATTTTCTTTTCCAACCCGGCATCCAGAGCGGTTAACCAGTCGCCTTTCTTGAGCTTGTAGCTTTTCATTAAATCTTGGGACACAAACGCTGATGGCGGATCGCCTCTTAAGAATTCAGCCATGTCCTGTCTGTCTTCGAGTGGGGGAATCCAAGACCTAAATTGACTATCCAGCAAGGGGTCAACCCCAAGAAAACGGATTGATTCCGAATCAGTTTCCAGCGTGTTCGCTATTACATCAATTAATGGAGAAGCCGCCTTAACTTTCGGGTTTGCCCACAAATTCTTGAAACCGCTTTCATCTATTCTACCAAAAGTTGAAATTATCGAGTGGGTTGCCCGACCGGATAGGAAATCGACTGAGGACTGAAAGGAAGCCAACGCTGAATCGTTGATCAACTCAACAGCGACAACGATCCCAACCCCCAGCGAGATTCCGAGCAAGCACAAAAGGGCAAGAAGTGTATGCCTACGGTAATATTTGAAATTAAACCGTAGGAGTGTCTGGGTTGTCATGGAAGCGATGACACACTAGTGTATTCTTTCCGTAACAAAGTTGTCACAAACAGTGGCCGCCGAATTCATGAAATGGCGAGCACAGCCCGACCTCTTTAGTTAACATAATTGTCTTCTATCAGAATGCCCGATTTAAGTCTGTAATGTTTCGGGGCAAGCCATAGGGCATCGGCGCTATGCGTAACCATTATCAGAGAAGCCTCTGATTCATTGCAGATTTCGTCGATTAATTTGAGAATCCCATTCCCGGTCTCCTGGTCAAGGTTTCCTGTGGGCTCGTCAGCTAGAATCAATCGGGGCCTCTTAACTAACGCCCTGGCGATTGCGACCCGCTGTTGCTCTCCGCCGGAAAGGGTTTCGGGGAATTTTCTCCAGTAACCGTCCAAACCAACTGCCGAGAGTATTTCATGGGCCTTAGCATAATTTCTTATACCCAGCAAATCCAAAGGAAGCGTCACGTTCTCGCCGACAGTCAAAGTTGGGAACAGGTTGAAGGACTGAAAAATGAATCCGACCTCTCTCCGCCTGTAATGGGCAAGATCTACCGGAGACATTCGTGTGATCTCGCTGCCGTCAAAAAAAACCTGCCCTTGAGTCGGGGAATCCATTCCTCCCACAATATTTAGAAAGGTGCTTTTCCCTGAACCACTTTTCCCGAGCAGAATTACTCGCTCACACTGAAGCAGCTCAAAACTGACCCCTGCCAACGGGAAGATGTCGCATTTAGGACCGCTAGAATAGCACTTTCTAACATCGATCAGTTTTAGGAGAGGTCCCATATATATTGTTCTTGATTACTCTACCTGTATAGTCGAAACGACAAAGTAATGAGCCTATTTGTAATTATGTCAATTCCAGAAATTCGGCGACGTTCTCACATACAAAATTTATCTGCTGTTTTTCTTGTCATTGGAATTCCTGCTGTTGTCCGTGGTCCCGTAAATCCTTTTTAGACGCTTTTGAAAATATTCACTTCTTTTCTTTCGAAAGGCCATAAAATCGGATTCTGCGGGTAACTTGTTGTCATTTACCATCAACCAGAGGTTGGTTACAGTTACTTGCTCCAGCACAAAGCCGAGTCTCATACAGATAAGTTCCCCCTCGGAAAGCTTACCAATTGCCTCATCCAGGTCCCTGGCCGTGGGCTCGCAATTACGATAAACAGCGTCCCTAAATGATGGATCTGACATCATTTCTACAGGGTGCTTCTTCTTCTGGTCAGCCAGAGACTTGGCCGCCTCGATCACACGGTAAAAATCCCTTTTCATCAATGGTATTCCGTAGGAGATGATCTTCTCCGCAGCAGGTTTTAATGCCAAAATCTTTTTTTTCTCGGCGGAAGAAAAGGCTATAGAGTACGGAAAGGAATCTATGTTTTTCTGCGCATCCTGTAGCTTATGAACTTGCGCTTCCAGAAACAGCAGGCTGTTTAAAGGACCACGCTCAACCTGCTTGTCGAAGAAAACGAGTGATGGATGTTCAGTCACGAGCTTCCTCGTCACATCGCGGTTGACTTCAGTCAACTCACCTTTTAGGAAAGCCTCTATGATCGCTTTGTTGTTTTCTTTAACTATTTCCTGCGCTATTGCGCTATCTGATAATTCTTTACAAAAAACCGTTTGCGCAAAATAAAAACAAAAAACCGTAGTCATCAAAGCGGCCAGAAGAGTACAACCGACAGGACTCACTCCGATCCTCATTTAGAAGTCCCCTCTATTTCTCTTACAGATTTGACACGTTCACTGATCCAATCCACGAGAGGAGCAAAACCTTCACCGGTTTTGGCTGAGACAGGAAACATCTTTATGTCGGGATTCATCGCCCTCACAGTCTTTTGGAACTCCTCCATGTTAAAGTCAGTGTACGGCGTAAGGTCCACCTTATTGATCAATAACGCCTGCGATTCGGTAAACATGAGCGGATATTTCAAAGGTTTATCGTGTCCCTCAGGAACCGATAAGATCATCATTTTCACGTTTTCGCCTAAATTGAACTCAGCCGGGCAAACCAGATTACCGACGTTTTCTATTATCACGAGGTCCTTGCCCTCTATCCCAAGACCGGAACAAGCCGCAGTAATCATGTTCGCATCAAGATGGCATGCGCCATCCGTATTGATCTGAACAACATCCACATTCCTTTCCTGTATCTTTCGAGAATCAACATCCGAAGCGATATCGCCTTCAATAACCCCCATTTTGAATTTCCCTGACAGGTTTTCAATCAACCTCAAAATAGTGGATGTCTTGCCGGCCCCAGGAGCGGCCATCAAATTGATTACAAACGTCTTATTATTTTCGAATGTTTTCTTAAGATTCAAGGCCAGAGCTTCGTTTACTCCCAAAATATCCTTGTTGACATTTATTGTCTTTACTGACATCAAAATCTCCTTGTTTTTCCTTGTTTTCCTCGTTTAGACCTTTCAATAGCCCGTACGGTCTGTAACGTGTCTTTTTGACTTAGATATTCTAAGTAAGCGCAATCTGGGGGCATCCAGTTAATTTCTCGAATCAGATCTTCGGTTAGCTTGAGGCAATCAGGCTCAATTTCATGGCGATTTTCGTAAATTTTGCACATTCTTGTAACAGTGTCCAGATAAACGCAGGGCTCGCTGGTATACACGATTTCCCCGCAACCCAAGTCTATCTTTTCATAGCAACATTTCGCGCATTTTCGGCATATCGATTCCCATTCCTTGGTGTTTAGCCTGTCCTTTTCGAGTATAGAATTGTTCATTGTGTTGCAGATTGTCGCGTCTTTCTAACTAAGTCACTCCTAATAGTAACACGTTCCCTGCACGTCTGCAATTATAGCAACTCCTTATTAAGACTAACTTTATTCTAAACAAGTGGTTGTTTTGCAAAACTAGTGATCAGATAAATACCGTGAATTCAAACAAGGAAATTCGAGCGATACTGAGTATGGATAGTAACCAGATAAAAAGGCTGACGGATCAATTACGAGCAGAAGGAAATGTGGATATTGGGGGCAGACTGAAAACAGCCAAATGGATGTTCTTTCATACACAGAACGATTAATTTAAGCTCATTTTTTGGCTCATTCTATAAATTACCCCATAAAAATTGCTTTTTTGGCCCAATTTATGGAGCAAGACCATCTGACTTCTCACCTACTTTAGGGCATGGGACCCGTTCCGTCCTCTGGGTCATTCCTTAAATCTGTAGCCAACGCCTCTTACTGTTTGAATTATATCATCCGATTCTCCCAGTTTTTTCCGTAACCCAACAATTTGAACATCAACGGATCTGTCTGTAACAGGGTAGTCGGTTCCCTTAACAGAATCGATTATTTGTTCTCTACTGAAGACCCAACCGGGTCGCCGAATAAGAAACTGGAGTATCGAGAATTCAGTAGCTGTTAGGTCAATCAATTTCCCTTTGATACGAACCTCATGGCGAGACGGGTTTATGGTTAGATCATGGGCGCTAATGATCGATTCGTCATCTTGAGGTTCCGGACGATTCCTTCTCAGAACCGTCTTGATCCTCGCTAGTAAAATCCTTGGGCTGAAAGGTTTGGTTACATAGTCGTCTGCTCCTAGTTCAAGCCCCAGGACCACGTCCGCGTCTTCTCCTTTCGCTGTTAGCATAACCACAGGGATACGGGCGGTTTCCTTGCTGTTTTTCAAGAGCCGGCAAATTTCTACCCCATCACGACCTGGTAACATTATATCCAGCAGTATAAGGTCAAATGAATACACACGAAGCTTGGCAAGAGCTTCCTCACCCGTCACAGCGCAAGCGACGATAAAATTGTCTTTTGTCAAATTGTATCTAACTAATTCGAGGATGTCTTTGTCGTCGTCAACCACAAGTATTCGTTCTCTGCTCATGGATGGTTACCTTTATGTGG
>JAPLJJ010000213.1 GCA_026388665.1 Deltaproteobacteria bacterium | reverse complement strand
ATAGCCATGATCGATCATAGGAAGTATGGGCCTGGCGAACTGCTCTGTCATAATTATTGTCAGGCCGCTTTCTAAATTTATTTTCTTGATCGCGTCCACAAGCGTAGTCTGCATCATAGGACTCAATCCAAGGAGAGGCTCATCCAGAAGCAATAGACGAGGCTTCACCATGAGCGCCATGCCTATTGTGAGCATCTGTTGCTCACCACCACTCAAGAACCCGGCTTTTCGGCTCTTCAGTCTTGTTAGAGTCGGGAACAGATGAAAAACATAATTTACGGCTTCTTTAACTTCCGATCTCTTTCGCAAGTAGGCGGCAATCCTAAGATTTTCCAGAAGATCAGACTCCGGAAAGATCGGGTGACGTTCACGACACAAGACCATCCCTCTCTGAACACGATCACTGGGATACATGTCGGTTATGTCTTCCCCTTCAAATACTATTTTCCCGTAAATGGTTATTCGTTCTCCACCTTTTCGCTGTTCCTTGATTTTCGTATCGATAATCAGACCGGAGACAGTGTTCATCAGTGTCGTCTTGCCCGCGCTGTTAGAGCCGATCACAGCGACAACAGCGCCAGGTTGCACTGTCATGCTAAAATCATTCAACGCCAAGGCGTTTTCGTAAAAAACCATCAGATTAGAAATTTCGAGCATCTATTCTGATCCCAAATAAGCCTTTCTAACTTCATTCTTTTCCATAACTTCAGATGGTATTCCATCAGCTATGACGCTGCCGTAATTAAGGACTACGACTCGGTCCGCAATTCGAAATAGCTCACGTAACCGATGTTCAATCATTATAACCGTCTTGCCTTCTGAAACGAGTTTCTCAATTATCGGCACGATACTGGCAAGTTCAGCAATGCTTAATCCGGAAAACAATTCGTCCAGTATGATCAGGTCCGCTCGAAGAGCCAGGCACTTAGCGAGTTCCAGTCGTTTCAGATATCCGTGAGGAAGACTGCCTGCCTGCTTGTAAGTCACCGAGGATTCCCGCTCGAAACCGACTTCTTCGAGGTAATCTTTCGCCACAGAGTCAAGGTCTCCGTATTTACCTCCGGAAAGCCCCTTAACTCTTGGGGAATACAGTGGGATGATCAGATTCTTAAATGAGGGCAATTCCGCGAATGGCCGGATCATCTGGAATGTTCTGGCAATACCTAGCCTGGCGATACGATATGGAGCCAACCCGGTAATATCCTGGCCCTTGTATTCAATCTTCCCGGAATCAGGTTTCAAGAAGCCCGTGATCAGATTAACTAGTGTAGTTTTACCTGATCCATTCGGGCCGATTATTCCAAGCAACTCCCCTTCGCGAAGATTAAAACCAACACCTACGACTGCTTTTACTCCACCAAAGCTCTTGCTTAAGTTACTTATTCGTAAAATAAAATTCGCGCTGTTGTTTTGATCCATTCGACCCATAGGGAGAGTTCCTTCGATTTATAAGACAGGCGCCGTATATGTGAATAATCTTGAGATTACCCTTTAATCGGCACTAGATTAGAGTCCTCATTTATCGACTTCCACCCATCGTTCAAACTGCTGATACTTCCGTTGAATGTAGTGAAAAATGCCTTCCGGCAATGCCACAATGAATAACACGAGGAAAAAGGAATAGAGCACTATTCGCAATCCACCTATGCCTCGCAAAGCTTCGGAAAATGGAACGAGAATAAAAGCCCCAACGAATGATCCTGCAAAGGTCCCCATACCACCGACTACCGCGGCAGAAAGGGGCAATATTGAAAAATCCAGAGCAAAGGAAGGCATACCCACAAACCCATAAACATGGGTCATAAAGGCCCCACAGAATGCTCCGACACATCCGGCGATAAATAGGGCCTGGGCTTTCATCCAGTAAATATTTATACCCACGCTCATGACCGCTCTGTCGTTGTCCTTGATGGCCTTTAGGACCAGACCATAATCAGTCGTCACCAATCGCCTGAAAGCGAACAGGGCGAAAAGAGTTATGAATACAATCACATAAGATTCAACGAGTGGATTCGGAAACGGTTTTATTCCGGATATTCCCTCGGTGCCCCCAAACATGCCGCTTGCCTCGACAATACGTTCCAGCATTAGAGGTAACACTAGAGTCACCATAGAAAAATAAACACCTCGCAGCCGTAAGACAGGGGTCAAGAGCACTGCGCAGATTGCCCCTCCCAGAACGGTAGCTATTGGAATATCAACCCATATCGGCAAGCCGACCAGTTTATTCAATATACCGGCAACGTATGCGCCAACACCGAAGAACAGGGCCTGGCCAAGGGACACCATGCCTACACAAACGAGAAAGTCCCAGCTCATGGCCAAAAGAGCAAAAATACACGTCGAGATCAAAACCTTCTGCCAATAAGAAGGCAGCACCAGAGGTAAAATGATCAGTAAGAGGACCGGAGCAATCGGGGGAACAGCCACGTAAAGCATTTCGCGAAATGAGTTTAGAGAGAACACATCATCGGATCTCGCCTTGATCCCTCGATCGATTCTTTCCTTTCGCCTTTGTTTCATATTGGCGTCACACCCAAAATGGTCCGTGAAGACTCGACACTCGACCAGTTTATATTCGTTCTTCGAGTTCCTTTTGCTTACCTAAAAGCCCGGACGGTTTGACAACTAGGATAAGCAGAATCGCAATCAGTGAAATGATCATCTTCCAATGAGGACCGGACAGTATATCTGTCGTGATCTGAGCGTATCCTATTAGAAATGAAGCCAACACAACCCCGACGGAGCTGCCCAGGCCTCCAATTATACAAACGGCCATAGCGTTTATGAGGACATCGTACCCGTCATTCACCGAAATTGTCCCACGAGGCAGGATTAGAATTGCGGCTACTGCAGCAAGACCGGATCCAAAAGCCACACTTATCCCTGCTATGCGGTCAGAATTTATCCCTAGAGACAGCGCCGTGTGTTCATCTTGCGCTATTCCACGAAAAGCCAGCCCCAGCTTGGTGTGATGAATAAAAAGATATAGGCCCACAGCTAAAAACAACCCCACACCGACTATCCAGATGCGCTGGTAATCAACGTAAGTGTTTCCAATAAGCAGACTGCCATCGCTAAAAACAGGGAGGGTGTATTCAAAACCTGAAAAACCAAGGTACCGGAAGAGTTCTAGGATTATCAACCCCACACCAAAAGTGGCTATCACCTCCGAAATGACCAGCCCGCGAACCCTCAACAAAACGAAGCGGTACATCGCAGCGCCAAGGAGCGCCGTCAAAAACACGGCTATGGACGCAGCAAGGAAGAATGGAATCGCCAGTTTGTTCAACAATAACCAGGATGCATAACCGGCAAAAATATACATAGCCCCGTAAGCGAAATTCGAAACGCCGCTTATTCCGAAGGTTAAACTGAAACCAAGCGCAGTTAACGCCAGGATCACACTATTGATAAATCCGTAAATTAATGCGACTTCCAGCATTGAGTCGCCCCTGCCTAACCGTAGTTAATGAGCTTTAGGCTCCGGGCGTTTTTTACCCGGAGCGTTTCACGACAAAATAGGTTCCTGAGCAATTATTGGCCATTATTTCTTTGCGGGGGTTATCCACTCAGGCAGCGCAATGTTACCATCCGCGATCGACTTGGGAAACACAATCACTCTCTTCCCATCCTCAGTCCACTGTGAGACACAGCCTGCCGCGGTTTCTTTTGGGTCCGCTCCGTATATAACTTGATGCCCATCGTTGAACTTGATTCTTCCAATTACTCCCTGTCGGTCGGTTTTCTTAATTTCGTCCGCTATCTTGTCGGGGTCAAGAGAACCTGCCCGTTCTATAGCCTCTGCAAGAATATAGACGGAATCATAAGAAGGCGCCGGGCCGTGACCTGCCTCCATGGGAACACCGAACTTCTTGGCATAATCGTTGTAGAATTTAGTTGCCGGTGGATACTTTTCCACAGCAATTGCGCTTCCCAGTTCAAAGTTAGCGTTTAGAAGTCCGCCGATCTTGCCCTCGAAAATCTTCCACGCTCCAGGGCCTGCCATCGGTGAGATAAAACCACAGAGGAGGGTAGGAATCCTTTGAGATTTCCATTGCTTAAGCAGAATACCACTTTGAGGCATGTCGAACATGGGTAATATAACATTCGCCTCTTTCATCTTGGCCTTCATTAGGCCCGCGGAAAAATCCGAGGCCCCTGTTGGGTAAGTCTCTGAGCCCACTGTTTCATAACCCATTTTTGCGGCGGCTACCTTCGCTGTGCCTTCACTGGTTGCCTTAGCCCACAACACATCTTGAGACATCACGTAGAGTTTGTTGAAACCAAACTCCTGTTTCAAGACCCCCAGAGATTCAACGAGATAGTTGACCAAAAACGGAGCATTCAAACAAACGCGGAAGCAATGTTTATACTTTACCGGATCTTCTTTGATTTTTTCTTCGAACTTCGGAGACATGGCTATGGTCTCGAGCAGTGGGACCTTGTACTTCGCGATAATGTCCATACCTGCCAAAAGCGATTCCGATCTGAACGGACCAACCAAAATCGCGTGAACCTTTTTTTCGGTGATAATTTTTTCCAGACCGAGCAAAGCCTCAGACACCGGCACTCCGGCAGACGCGTCACGCAGATCAGAGACCGTAACCTTCAATAGTCTCTTGTCCGCTCCTACTTTTACGCCGCCTTTTGCGTTGATCTCTTCGACCGCCATTTCAATGGCTTTTATGGATTCTCTTCCTTCAAGTGCAGTTTCAGCGGTCGGCACACCAATTAAGATGGGGTCCGCTGCGTACGAGGGTGACAACAGCAGGATCGCGAACAACCCGATAATGAGGTTAGTCATTAGAAAGAGTTTCTTCATGCCTACGTCTCCTTTTTAATCCGGATCCACACCTTTCCAAGCCATGTATTGTTGAATAGGTGTGATCCTTGTTTGCGTGGTCTAAAATGACCTCTTACGACTAAACAAAAGACTGTATCTTCCAGGCTCTTTAAAAACAGTATAATGAAATATTGGTCCTATGCCGGCAATCGCTACGGGTTATGACCGGCAGTGAAGAATGCCTTTGGGGAACTTTCCGTATCACGGATGTTCAAACAGGCTTTCATGGAACATCCTATTCACAAAGATAATATAATGCAACGTAATTGAACCGGCTAGAGAAAAAAATGCGTAACCGTAAAATTAGGTCTTGAAATTCGTTATAGTGAACCAAACACAGGCCCAGCCGATGACTGGTCCGTTCGACAGCGAAACGACCAGCTCTAAATACCTCTAGATGATGGCTGACTCTAAGTGATTAGAATTTTATATACCTTAGACGTTTCGTTGCCAAATACGTCGATTACCCTGACTGCTATTTTATAACTACCGGGAACATCATATTTCCATAAAGGGCTGGTCAACTCGATGGGTCGTTTCTTGGGAGTCCTAAATGCTTGCCATTCACTATTGAAAATCGGTCCCTTTTCCTCTCGATGTAAACAGTTCTTTGGTTGTGTGTGGATTTCTTTAACTGTTCTATCTCCGCCATAGTCAAAATCCACAGCCCAATAATCGATCCAATCACTCCATTTTTTGGTCAAGATGTGCTTCTGCTCTCCGTGTTGTTTGGTTTTAACCACTTTCACGAGTTGACCATCGTCCAATATGACCCGTGATGATCTAAGCTTCCCGTTTGAGCTGGATATTTGCTCCTTTACTCCAGAGCAAAACAGATCAAAATTGGTTAAAGTGACTCGGATCGTAAGCTGATGCGTGTCGATAACCGCCTCGAAATAGGCAAGGTTTTCAAGATTCCCAAACTCACCGCCAGGAGAGTAAAAAGCCCTATCAGCTATTGCCGGTTTTGGCGAGCCACAAGACACGGTTTCGGTCATGTCGAACAGGTATTCCTGAACATGGTCATCCGAGTTGCTTTCTTGGCTCTGAGAATCGCCTGAACCGGTTTCATTTGTTCCTATAGGCGCCTGAGTTTCCAAAATGTCAAACCCGGCAGGAGTTTCGGTTGTGCCCTCTTCTTCTTTCAGAACATTGATCATTCGTTTTCGGCATGTGTGAATAGCAATTTTACCCAGATCGCATCCAATCCATTTTCTGCCCAGCTTCTGAGCAACCTCGAGCGAAGTTCCGGAACCACAGAAAAAATCGGCCACGAGGTCTCCCTTGTTGGTTCCGGTTAAAATTATTCGCTCCAGCAGACGCATAGGTTTTTGGGTGGGATATCCCCACATTTCAGGATGCGCATGTAATAAAGGGATTCGCCATACATTGTCAGCGGTTCGTTCGGCACGAGTAACGTAAACGCACTTCCCATCAGCCCCTCTTGGGTAAACCTTTTTGCCATCTACTTTTTTCATCTGAGAAACCTTGATCGGCTTCTCTCGTTTATCAAATTGCCAGTTGAAAACACTTTTGGAGGATTTGCAGTAGTAAAGGATCGTGTCGGTCGCGTTTGTGTATTGCCGTTTACGTGTATCCGGAATCTTGTTCGTGTAATACCAGATGATCTCGTTCCGGAAAGCCCCAGCTCCAAATACTTCGTTT
>JAPLJJ010000053.1 GCA_026388665.1 Deltaproteobacteria bacterium | reverse complement strand
CTCAATGAACAAGATCCACGGCGCACCAATTTGAGTGAACCGGTACGCCCCAAAATCTTCTCTTCACTTGATGAACTAGCGTCAGGTATCGCTCATGAAATCAATAATCCTTTGGCGATAATAGCCCAGGAAGCTGGTTGGATGGAAAGATTGCTAAAAAAACAAATGGCCTCAGAAACACCAGGTGAAAAGGAAATTGAAGATTGCCTCGATTCATCGATGGAAATACGGCGACAGGTCGACCGTTGCAACCAAATTGTCCAAAAACTCCTAAGCATGGCAAGGGAATTAAATATTGTAATTCAAAAGATAGACATCAATGAAATCACAAAGAATGTTTATCAAATTGTCACCAGAGAACCGTTCGCTTCTAACATCCGGGTGAATTTGAAACTCGACCCAAATGCGCCTCCTATACTGTCAGACGCTCCATTAATCCGACAAGTATTACTGAACATTCTTATGAACGCTAAACAGGCCGTAGGAAAGGGTGGGGTCATAGAACTCAGAACAAAGTCTAGGGAAAAGGGTTGGATTGATATAGAAATTCAAGACAACGGTTGCGGAATTTGCGAAGAAAACCTCGAAAAGATTTTTCTTCCGTTCTTCTCGACGAAACAAGAAACACACGGAACAGGGTTGGGTTTAGCGATTTGTCGCGGAATCGTGGAAAAACTCGGTGGTTCCATAACCGTGACAAGTAAACCCAACGTGGGAACTCTTTTTACAGTGAGGCTCCCGGTGACGCCAAAAATATAAGGGATTAGTTATTATGAGTGACAGGCCGATTGTGTTGATCGTTGACGATGAAGAACGCTTTCGCTCGACCATGCGAAAACTCCTCAATGCCGAGGGATTACAAGCCTCAATTTGCGGCAGCGCAATTCAGGCGCTTGAAGAACTGAGGAAGAATCACTATGACATTGTGATCCTGGATGTTCGTATGCCTGAAATGACAGGTGTTGAAGCTTTACCGAAAATCAAACAAATTGATCCTACAATCGAGGTGATCATTCTGACTGGCCACGCTTCGATTGAGACAGCAAAAAGCATTATGAAGAGCGGGGCCTACGACTATCTCCTAAAACCCTATTCTATAGAGACATTATTAGAGAAGATTGAAGCGGCTTACGACAGGAAAATTTCAAGGAAGCAGCTTACCAATAGGCCAACCGGTGGTTCTTACTCTACTTGATATCAAGGCTTTTCTCGAAATCTACTGCGAATTAAGCTCAGCCCAAAATTTGGCGTCCAGGCAATAGTTACCTTCCAGAAAACTCTGAGCAATGGCTTGAACACTTGCTTCCGACTGCATTAACATGTCCATTTGCCTCGTGAACTGGAGTAATCTGCCTATCAAATCCAGCTTAGTCTGTATCGCCTTTTCATCATATTTGTAATAGCGTGCGTCAACTCTATCTTCTCGGGTCTCTACCTGAAAACCGATTTCTTCGAAAATCAACCCTATGCAACGAGCCCTTCTATTTCTGCGAATGTCATCCGCTGCGCCGCCTTTAAATGAAAAGGTTATATAATTTTTATTAGTGGATTCACCACAATAAGCGTCGAGCACACTATAGTGATACCCAATTCTGGAGCTGAAATTCAGATATTTGTCGGAAATTATCGCGTAACTACGATCCCCAAACCTTTCTGAAAATGAGTTGGGAGCCAACATCTGCTCTCGCATTACAGAAAAGAAACCTCCGAGGTCAATCGGTTTAGCTCCATGTTGTCGGAGGTCCTCTCTTAACATGCCACCAAGCAGGGCTTGCATGGGAACCGACGATATTTGATCCACCCCCACAAACTTTGCTCTTCCGGATGCGTGCTTAAAGCCACCACCGAGATCTATTATGTGCAGATCAATAGGAATAGGCGCCTTGAGTCTCTTGGCGCCCGCCCCTTCCGTATCTGACACAATATCGCTTATTTTGAACATTTCCCTGTATGAAAGCTCATGAACCAGCCGCATGATGTCATGGAGCGTTGAGCAATATTCGGGGGCGAAGTTGGCTGCCCTTGGATTCACGAGTCGCAAGGGAATTATAAGATCGGAGACCTTTTTGAGAGTCTGATAAACTGGGGTGTCCTTCATGCTCGACTCTTTGGTCCGTTGAATCGACAGTAACTCGGGCACCTTCCCCTCGTAAATCCTACCTGAGTAAGCGTCTACGGTGATTTCAAGACCCTGACCTATAGCCTTGGTCGCTCCTTCTACGCCCAATAGGGTTGGTGTGCCGAACTCTCGAGCAAGTGAGGCCATGTGTCCGGTAACGCTACCGGCGTCTGTAACAATAGCGGAAGCCTTCTTCATGACTACCACGAACTGCGGGGTAGAATGAGGAGCTATCAAGACCCCTCCGACGGGGAAATCGAGTAGGTCCGAATCTGACTTCACGTGGTGGGCTAAACCATATCCTATTCCTGGGAAAGCAGGGGAACCTCCTTCGATTATGACTCTGTAACCTTCAACGGACGGAAATGCTTCAACTCCCGCCTTTTCAACAACATCCTCTATTCGAAGCGGTCGGGCCTGAAGGATCAATAGTCTCTCGGAGCTGTCGAGGGCCCACTCAATATCCTGGGGATATTGGTAGTGGTTCTCAAGTTTGATTGCATAATTCGCCAGAGTCCTTATCTCTCCTTCAGTCAGACATGCTTCAAGCCTGTCTGAGTCCGGGACTTGAACCTCTTTTACCCCTCCTCCTTCATCAATGATCAACTTAACCTGCTTATCAGAAATTGTTTTACTGATAATTGTCCGGTCTTGGTTTTTGGCCACGAGATAACTGTCGGGAGTCACTACTCCATCGACGGCGTATGGGCCCAACCCCCATACCGCATTGATCAACACGTCATCCTTAATTAAATTAAAAGGATGCCTGGAGTACATGACTCCGCTTGCCATTGAGTCAATCATCTCGATACATGCTACACTCATGGCGATATCTTCGTCCCTAATGCCCTTGTTAAGGCGATACGTCAAAGCTCTGGTGTTGTACAAACTGGCTACAACGGCTTTGTACGTCTCAATTATTCGATCTTCCGTAACATTTAATACTGTCAAATATTGGCCGGCGAACGACAAAGCGCTGTCTTCCCCTATTGCGCTACTACGAAGCGCCACTTTCGGCTTCTCTCTATTTGGCGTTTGCTCTTCTTGCCCAATGGTGATCGTAAGTTTTTCATAACTCGACATGATCGCGTCAATTAAATCTTGAGGAACCGGCGCTTCCATGATCAGATCCTGGATTTTTTCACTCGCGACGTTGATGGCGGCGGGATCGTCCGGATCCAAATTTACCCTGAGCCTGGTTATCTGTTCCAATAGGTCATTTGATCCGAGAAAAAAATCGCACGCGCTTGTCGTGATTGCAAAACCCTCCGGGATCTTGAGCCCAACCCTGTTCCTGAGTTCGCCAAGGTTAGCGTTTTTACCGCCGACCGAGTCTGACATGTCTTTATTAATTTCAGAGTAAGGCAACGTGTATTCGGTGATTTGAAGATCCTTGCGTTCGTTAAGTTCTTCGTTGATATGATTGTTGATGTCGTCCAGCACTTTGAAAAGCATGGGGTAACTGTGTCCGGCAAGATCATCCAGACTCTTAACCATTCTGAGCGTGTGGAAAACAGCACGAGACGCTTGAGTCTTGACATAAGACATTCCGAATATGTTTTGGCCACGCAATCTCTCTTCGATGTCAGTGATTATGTCCAACATCTCTGTGTTGGACGCGAGCAAGTCCTTGAAACAGGCGTACTTAAAGCGAAATATTCGAGACACTTTCTCATCCGTAGGTTTCTTCTTCTTTATTCGCCAAGTATTAATACCGTCTAATATCCTATTTAACAGGCTCGCCATGATTTATGCCTTCCTTTGGGCGCCACTGGATGGTCTTGGCTGGAGACTATTCTACTGTAGTTTGAGCAATAATTATGCCCTGGGCTTTGAAATTCAAGAAAACTCAATTCAATGACAAAAAATATTGGAGGTTTTCAACCATCCCTCGTTCGGAGTCATCTTTTTCATTCGAAAATACTCTCGCGTTTTACATGTTGTAAAAAAATTGGACACTGACTTGAGAATCCCGCCAAACAATCTACCACCTCGGATCGCAAACGCTTAATATCCGACAATCTACGTCTCCTATCGACAAACAGTCTTCTGGCACGGGGGTTGCACCTTATTTCATCGACCGATCACAAACATTTGTAACGCTATGTGATCAGCAATCTCTAGGGAGGTCTAGATAATGAGAAAACATTTTCGCAGGTTGCTCGCTTTGGGCACAGCGGTTTTCACCGTATTTTTACCCGAGCTTGTGAGGGCGGCGGGTCCCGCGGCAGAAATGCTTATTGTAGTAGCAGACAGCCGCAGGGTGAGTGCAGGCTGGGCAAGATACTTCGTCGATTCGTACAACACTAACCCTTTATGGTTCGGACTCGAGTGTACGATAATAACAGCTTTCATGGGAGTCACACTTGGGGTAATCACGGATCAAATCATGAGACATGTTGGGATCGACCTGACATCCAGAAAAATTATCGAGCATTGATATCTGTGTCATCGAGAATCACAGTAAAAGGCGTCTGCTAGGAGGAATTAAATGTTGGAATGGTACACCATGTATATGCCCATTTCAGGCGTAGACATATTCTGGCCTGGATTGGTCTTGATAGGCTTCTCTGTAGGATGTATCGGCGGATTCTTTGGAATGGGCGGGGCGTGGATGGTTACTCCCGGCCTGAACATCCTAGGCTTCCCGATGGCTTTCGCAATCGGGACGGACATAGCGCACATAGCCGGCAAATCGATGATCTCAACATTTCGACATGCGAAATTTGGAAATGTCGATTATAAGCTCGGCCTTATAATGATTGTAGGAACGGTTATTGGTATAGAAATCGGCGCTCAGATAGTCATGTGGCTTGAACGCTTAGGCCAAGTGGGTCCGGTTGTCCGATGGGCATATATTGTACTCCTCGCCCTAATTTGTATTATGGTTTTCTATGATTACTATAAAGCGGACAAAAAAAAGAAAGCGGGAGACGTTGGGGAACGCGGAGCTGAAGGTATAACATGGTACAAGACACTTCATCGGATCAAGATTCCCCCAATGGTTCATTTCAAAACAGCGGGATTTACCTGTTCGGCCTGGCTGCCGATTATGGTGAGTTTCCTAACAGGCATTCTGGCGGGTTTTCTTGGAATCGGCGGCGGCTTGATTCGTATGCCCGCGCTCGTTTATTTGATTGGTTGCCCCACACATATCGCTGTTGGAACAGACCTTTTCGAGGTTATGATTTCGGGGCTTTATGGAACATTTACATATGGAGCCAAAGGTCGAATTGAAATTTACGCTGTTTTCGTAATGCTGCTCGGCGCGGCAATTGGGGCCCAGATTGGAACCGTCGCGACAAAGTACGCCAAGGGATATGGCATTCGTATCGCTTTTGGATTAGCAGTCTTAGCGTGTATGGTTTCCATAATCCTGAAGCAGTACAAAATCGACCTGGCGGCGACAGTGCTGATATTGGGCGCGGTAGGAGCAATCTGTGTTTACATTTGCGGGATAATGTTTAGTGGAGCGGCAAAAGAATTGCGGGAAAAGAAAGCCAGCTCTCATTAGGTCTATAGCGGGCCAACATCGATGACGAGGTAACGTAAAAATGAAAAAAAGACTTTGCTTGTATTATATCGGTTGCGTCCTAACTCTTCTCCTTCTGGCGCTTCCCACAATGGCAGCGGAAGTAGTACAGGGCAAAACCGTAACCAATGACCTAAACACAAAATTAATAACCGTAGAGGAGTACGACCTAAAGTTTACTCCGCAGAATAAATATGGTAATCCAACAGGTAAGACAATGGTTTTCGACCTGTCAGAAGCACTCATAGGTAAAGAGGCAGTTCCCGGAGACATCGTTAGGATTGCCTATAAGGTTGTCGACGGTAAGAATAAAGTAATAAGGATAATGAACGTAACAAGACAAGACGTTATGAAAAAATAATCACACAACAACTGGGCCCGCACGATTTCCTGCATAAATCCTTTTGCGGGCCCAATTCTTTTTTGCCACTTAATTTACAGGCTCTTCTCCCAAATTAACGATCAATGTCTTGTAGTTCCTTACCGTGACTTGCCCCGGCAGACCGCCTTTCACTTTGGACACATTCTTAACATCAGCGTACATCACCTCGACTTTTCCTGAACCTTTCAACTTGGAATGTCCAGCGGCCAAACCGGCGCAGTAGCGTAAATCTAAATCAGAAGTCTCACTGCTATCTCTACAAATCAGAACGACATGGGATCCAGCGGCGTCTTTCACATGAAACCATAGGTCGCCATTTTTTGCCCTGGCTTTGACAATAAACTCGTTGCCTCTCGCGCTTTTTCCAACAAGCGTCTTCAGACCTGAAGGGCTTAAAAACTCAAAATAATTTTTGTGCGGCTCGAAAGGAATAAGGCTCTTAGGTTTTACTTTTTGAGCGGATACCGCGCCGCAATTCTTGGTTTTCTGTAATTCAGTCGATAGAGCTTCCAGCTCCCCTATGCTATTGGCCTGGCTTATGAAAAACAGCAGGTCCTCTAACGCCCTTTTTTCTTCAATTGTTCGCTCCAATCTCTCCTTGGCTATCCGAATGCCTCGCTTCCCCTTTGCTGAGTGAGCAAAGAACTTGTTCATGTTAGAGACAGGATCCAGGGCCGGATCCAGGGGAACAACTATTGTTTCTCCAGACTCCCAGTCAATTATTCCAACAGAAAATGAGCCTTTTTTCACTCGGCCCAATGCTGTTTTCAGAAGCTCTCCAAATAAAGCGTTTTCAATGTATCTTTCCAATCTCTTGAGATCGTTTTCTATTTTCAGTGTTCGAGTTGAAAGCGAACGTATTCGAGTCTTTATTGGGCGGGAGGTTTCACGCCGCAAGTGTTCTGTTAAAGAATCAACCAAAAGATCACTGTAAAAGGAGTCCACTCGTTGGTTAATTTTGGAAAATGTTTCATCATGATGTGACTGAATCTTCAAAGTTGAAGGAACTGGTCTTTCTCTTTTGAATGTGACTAGATCCGTTCCGACGGGATCTTGGTCAAGTTTCTTGACTGGAGATACACTTCGGTTCGGATTCTTCGGCGGAAGCACGTATTCGATCCCTGGCAGCACAGCCCTGTTCACCGGTGTTTTTTCCGGAATATGATGCAGGCAATCCATAATGAGGTGAGTTGAAGCATCCACAAGTATAATGTTCGAATCACGGCCTAATAATTCCAGCACAAGATTACGTTTGGCTATGGTATCGAGTGAACGCCGTTCACAGGAGATCTTAACTATACGATCATCAGGCGCGCATGAAATGTCTCTTATACGCGCGTTTAATAGATGGGCCCTGAGGTAAGCACAAAATCGCGGCGGCCTGGGGGGATTGGGCATTCTCATGTCAGTAAGATGAATCCTTCCAAGTTTAGGATCGGCGCTCAACAGCAAACGCTTCTCTCCTCGTCCGGGCAAGAAGATTTTTAGCGCTATATCTCTTAGTAGCGGTTGGAAGATTTTGGAAATTATGCCCCCAACAAGCTCGGAATTCAGCTCACTTGACACTTCCTGAATAACAGCCAAATCCATCTTGTTTATTCCACCTCTCCTTGGGTTTTTTCTTGACCTTGCAGCAAAGGTCTTAGCCGGTCTGGGCCGTTTGACAGGCATAGATGTGTCTGTTAAAGATTATCGCACACTTGGCCTCGCTATCACGGGCCAAACAATGAACCGTAACCTCTTGATGTTAATTGGCAGTAGAGAGCTTTTCAAAAAACCTCGGTAAAAGGAATCACTATGACACTGGAAACTAAGACCCTTGATTTACTGCCACAAGCCGTTGAAATCCTAGAATCCGGTTTCAACGACTTGCCGGATTTCACACCTGCAGTGGAACTCGATTCAATGCGGAAGGTTCTGAATGAAGTCGCTCTCCTCATGAAGGACAATTACCCTTACCATCATCCTTATTACATAGGCCAGATGATGAAACCACCGCACCCCATTGCACGCCTAGCTTACATGCTATCATTGTGGATCAATCCCAACAACCATGCGCTAGACGGTGGTCGGGCCAGTTCGGCAATGGAGAAGGAGGCCGTGGTTCAAATAGCGGGCATGTTTGGCTGGGACTCCTGCCTTGGTCATCTTTGCAGTGGCGGAACCATGGCAAACCTTGAAGCTCTGTGGATTTCAAGATGTTTGAAGCCCAATGAGAAGATTCTAGCCTCGCAACAGGCCCACTACACTCATAGCCGAATATGTGGTGTCTTGAATATACCATTCGAATCCATCCCTGTAGACGGTAGGGCACGCATGAAAGTTTCAGCCATAAAGGATGCCCTTGACAGAGGAAACGTCGGAACAATAGTTGTTACTGTCGGCACAACGGCAACAGGCTCATTGGATCCTCTACCTGAAATACTTGAGCTTCAAAAAACTTACGGATTCAGAATTCACGCTGATTCCGCGTATGGCGGCTATTTTGTTTTAGCAAACAATCTTTCTCCTGAATCGCGTTCCGTTTATGACACCCTTGGCGAGGTTGATTCGATTGTAATTGATCCGCACAAGCATGGACTCCAGCCTTATGGCTGCGGATGTGTCATTTTCAAAGACCCTTCTGTCGGAATTTTTTACAAGCATGACTCGCCATATACATATTTTACCTCTTCTGAACTTCATCTGGGGGAAATAAGTCTGGAGTGCTCACGACCCGGTTCATCAGCAGTCGCGTTATGGGCTACTCAGCAATTGCTCCCTATGGTCAAGGGAGGCGCTTTTGCCGGAAGTTTGGAAAACTGCCGCAAAGCGGCTCTCGACTTTTTTGATCGAATCAACTCTGACCCAAGATTTCTGACGGGCCTTCGCCCGGAATTGGACATTATAGTCTGGACGATGAATGCGGGCATGGCATCTGAAGCTTCCCGGTTAACCGACGCCGTTTTTGAGGCTGCTGCGTTAGCAAATTTACATTTGGCCAAGGCGAATTTGCCGAGAGACCTATTTGAAGAATACTGGGACAATCTTGTTTGGGATCAGGATTACGTTACGTGCCTCAGAAGTGTCTTAATGAAACAGGACTCGCTTGATTGGATGGACAAGATTTGGGACACATTGTCGAGAACCGTAGACAAAGTTTTGAGCTAATATCTTTATAAAAAGGAGCAATTCAATCAAACACCTGAAATCAGTTGGTCGGTTCGCTCCCGGTCCCATAATAGACCTTCACGTACATACCAGCATGTCGGATGGAACCATGACTCCGGCAGAGCTTGTCCGCTATGCTTGTTCAATAGGAATGAGAGCTATTGCTATTACGGATCACGACACATTGGACGGCATAGAACCTGCGCAGAATGAAGTGAATGACCTGAAACTCGATTTTGAAGTGGTACCGGGTGTAGAGATCAGCGCGGATTATGACACTGGCATCCTACATATTCTGGGGTTCTTTGTTCGATCCGACCATTCCGATCTTCAGAAGTCCCTAAACTTCCTGAGAGTTGAGCGACGATCCAGGATTAGTAAAATCCTATCCAAACTATTGGCTCAGAACGTCTTTATCAGGGAAGAGGAAGTCAAAAAAGTGGCTGCCGGTGGGGTTCCCGGCAGACCGCACCTCGCTAACCTTATGTTTCGAAAAGGATACGTAAAGACCATTCAAGAGGCGTTTGACAGATATCTAAGGAAAGGCGCTTGCGCCTATGTTCCAAAGGTTAAATTGCCGGCTTACAAGGCTATACAGTTGATCATTGACGCCAGCGGAATCCCGGTTATGGCCCATCCCTATTCGCTCAATCAGGATGATCCCGATCGATTCGAAGAGGTTCTACTTTCTTTGCAAAACAAGGGTTTGAAAGGAATAGAAGCCTATTACCCAAAACATTCAAGGGATCAGACTCGAATGTACGTGAGGCTCGCTTCCAAATTCGACATGGTGATCACCGGCGGGACTGATTATCATGGAGGCAACAAACCCGGTGTTGAACTGGGTGTTTTCCCTGATCGACCTCCATTGCCTTATTCCTTACTCGAAGACATGAAGAAAAGATTGAACCATTCTTAAGACCTTTTTGTTTTGAAATGACGGAATTCAACAAAATAGCGTTCGTGGGCCTTGATGGCGTGCCGTACTCCTTGTTAGAAAAGTTTTTTCAATCAGGAGTAATGCCGAACCTTAAGAAAATCGCCGTTAACGGAATGTTTCGTAGGATGCAGTCCAGCATTCCCCCAATTTCGAGCGTCGCGTGGACATCATTCATGACTGGCGTAGGTCCGGGTGATCATGGAATATTCGGTTTTACAGATGTAACAAGTGACGAAATCAAATTACGATTGCCATCATTTGATGACATCAGGTCGCCGGTCTTGTGGAATAAATATCCGGAAAAACGTTCAATTATTATTAATCTCCCATTCACTTATCCGGCAAGACCTCTGAACGGCGCTCTAATCTCGGGTTTCGTATCACCCATATTTGAAAGGGCTGTTTACCCCCAATCACTGGTTTCATGGTTAAAATCAAAAGGATATAGAATTGACACGGACAACGTTCGAGCCCGTCAAGATAGGGGGTTCCTGATTGATGATCTGTTTTCCACGCTTCGTCCGCTTGAAGAGGTCGTATTCAGTTTAGTGTCCGAGCCATGGGACATATTCGTTTTTGTCGTCACAGGAACGGATCGGCTCAATCATTTCCTGTATGACGCCATTGAAAACCCGGAACATCCTTATCATCATGATGTGATTTCTTATTATCAAAGGGTAGACAACTTTGTAGACCGATTCTTTGAACGGTTGGATTCCATGACACGCATTGTCGTTTTGTCTGATCATGGATTCACCGACTTGAAAGCTCACGTCAATTTGAACCACCTGCTACGCATGTGGGGATACTTGAAGTTTGACTGTCAGGACCCGCAAGACCTTTCAAGCATCAGCCGACAATCCCTAGCATTCGCCCTGGATCCTACAAGGATTTACCTCAATTCAAGATCGCGGTTCAAAAATGGCATTCTTTCCGAGAGCCAGGCGATTGAAACGAGAGCCAGGCTTAAAAATGATTTGTCCAACTTCTGTCTGACAACTTCATGCGCTTCGGATTCGGTTTCTTCTGATAATTCCGATAAGCCGTTATTCACTGAAGTCAAATTGAAGGAAGAGATGTATCAGGGGTCCTGTTCTCAATTTGCGCCGGATATCGTGGTTATTCCCAGAAGAGGTTATGACATCAAAGCGTCAATCAACGCTAAGTCCCTATTTCACAAGGATATATTCACCGGCACACACACTCATGATGACGCGTTTCTTATTGTTGGTGATCGAGAAACCGACGCTGATTCGGGGAGATGCGAAATTTCAAATGTAATCAACAAGATAAAGATTAATAATGTTTAATGTGGTGTTAATTACCCCTGAGATTCCACCCAATACCGGCAATATAGGACGCCTGTGTGTTGCCGTGGGAGCGCGTCTACATCTCGTCAAACCACTTGGATTTCAGGTTAATGACAAACAATTGAAACGAGCGGGGCTCGATTACTGGAAGAAGCTTGATCTTGTGATCTGGGAGAGCGTGGAAAAATATCTCGAATCAGTGAGTCCTGATCAAATGATTCTTACTGGATCAAAAAGAGGGGAAATCTATTACAACCTGGAGTTCAAGCCGTGGGATCATATACTCTTCGGGCCCGAGACATCGGGTTTGTCGAAAGAATTGTTCGAAAGGTTTCCGGCTAGAATTGCAAGAATACCTATTGATCTTAAAAAGACTCGAAGTCTAAATCTATCCACAGCGGTAGGAATTATCATTTTCGAGGGGTTGAGACAGTTGAATCATGTTCCCGGTTAGGATTCAAAAATCTTTCCGCTTACGAACCAACTCGCGGACCTTTTCCACAAGTTCCGTCAAGTCACCTGATTTGACCACGAACGCATCAACAGGTGGAATTGAAGGGTCGGAACGAAAATACGGGTATGCAGAGCTAATCACTAGAGGAATTTTCAACTTCATCCGATGAAATCTTTCCAGGAACCCGCGACCGCCCATGCCCGGCATTTTAAGATCCAATATTATGATATCGGGTTTTTGTCCCTTGAGCATTCTTAGTGCTTCTTCAGCGTCCGTGGCCTGAATTACCTGGAACCCTTGTTCTTCAAAGACCTCCTTATAAAGAAGCCTCACAGAACTTTCATCTTCCACGTGAAAAATAACTGCCATTTTTTCCTCTCAAGGGAATATTATCACTGGGCGAATAGGTTAACAACTATTTACAAATTCTGTGTTCAGGGCAGCCTACTGTGAGATCGAAGTCAACATTTCCCAGATCCCTTCAGAAAGGGGACGTAGTTGGAGTAGCAGCGGTTTCTGGTCCTGTCAATGACTCAGATTTGGAAAAAGGGCTCGAATTCATAGAGGGGCTGGGGTTCAAGATTGAAATTGGTCGAAGTGTTTATAAACAACAGGATTATTTGGCCGGTTCAGATAAGGATCGGATAGAGGACCTTAATGAATTTATTTTGAATTCAATGATTCGGGGGATTTTTTTTGCTCGTGGTGGATACGGATCCATGAGGATCATCTCGGATGTCAATTATGAGGCGATCAAGAGAGATCCTAAAATCATGATAGGAATGAGCGACCTGACTGCCCTGTTCATGGCTACATTCCAACGCTGCGGTGTGGTAACATTAGCTGGCCCGATGCCTGCCGGACAAATCGCGGCAGGGCTGGATTCAATTTCAAAGGATTTCCTGATTCAGGCCCTTACACAACCCCTTGAGCATTATCAAATACTCGGCAAATTCAGTTCTGAACTGAAAATTCTCAGAAAGGGAAAGGCAAGTGGGGTCCTGCTTGGTGGGTGCCTTACTGTGCTCGTTTCTCTGCTCGGTACACCATATTGCCCAAGTTTTTCTGATTGCGTTTTATTTATTGAAGATGTAAATGAGCCCCCTTATAGGATTGATCGCATGCTCACCCAGATGAAACTGGCAGGCGTCTTCGATCAAGTCAGCGGCGTTGTCATTGGTCACTTTTCCGGAGATGACGCAGAGACCGCTCGCTCCACTGTGGAAAGAGTTGTAATTGATTATACTGAGCCGTGTTCCATACCGGTCATTTCTAATTACCCTCACGGCCATATTCTACCAAATATCACTTTGCCTGTGGGAGCCTTCGTAAAATTAGAGACATCGGAAGATGAGACAGTTTTTTGTCTCGCTTGAATCGAAACTCACCGAAGAAGCCTATCGGAGAACTTGTTTATTTTGAAATCCAATATAACTGAAAATCCGGTAGCTTCTGAAAAGAAACTTATTACTCAGGCCGCAGGGATAGTTGGCTTCTGGACGAGTCTCAGCCGAATCTCCGGGTTCATACGAGACATGATCATAGCCATTTTTCTAGGGGCCGGAACAGGGGCGGACTCTTTTTTCGTGGCTTTTAGAATCCCGAATCTGCTTCGCCGACTCTTCGCAGAGGGGGCCCTTTCCGCAGCGTTTGTGCCGACATTCATAGATACACTGCAACGAAGCGGCCGCCCGGAAGGCGTCAAGCTCGCGCGAATAGCTGTTACCTTTTCGAGTTTGGTTCTGTGCCTAATCACATTATTGGGGATTATTTTTACCCCCCAGATAGTACGCGTGATTGCGCCGGGTTTTTTCGACGACCCTAACAAATTTAGCCTCACAATCGAATTAACCCGAATAATGTTTCCCTACATCTTTTTTATTTCACTTGTTGCTCTTGTTTCAGGCGCTTTAAATAGTTTGGGTCGATTTGCGGCGCCGGCTGCTGCCCCTATTCTATTAAACCTTTCAATGATCGGCGGGGTCCTTATTCTTACAAGATGGGCTGATTGGACGCCATGTTACTCTTTGTCATGGGCTGTGACACTTGCAGGACTCCTCCAATTACTCCTCCAAGCGCCTTTTCTGGTGAAAGAAGGGATTTCGCTCAAACCCGACTTTCATTTTGGATACCCGCCTCTAAAACGAATGGGGAGGCTTTTTGTCCCCGCTGCAATTGGTGGTGCTGTTTACCAGATCAATGTCTTGGTTGGGACAATGCTTGCCTCGTTATTGCCTGTCGGCAGCGTTTCATGGCTATATTACGCTGACAGGTTGGTAGAGATGCCTCTGGGCATATTTGCTATCGCTCTTGGATCAGCAGCGCTTCCATCAATGTCGCGGCTCGCTGCATCCGGTGATTATAAGGGGTTAGGAGAATCGATTTCTTTTTCGCTGCGCCTAATAGCGTTCTTTACAATCCCGGCCTCAGTGGGGTTAATCGTGCTGCGAGAACCCATTATATCGGTGTTGTTTCAACGCGGCCTTTTTACTCACGTAGACACAATTCAAACAGCTTATGCTCTGCTTTGGTACACTGCGGGGTTATGGGCTTTTTCCGGCCTTAAGGTTGTGACCCAGGCATTTTTTTCATTGAAAGATACCAAGACGCCCCTATGGATTTCTCTCGGCGCGGTAATAGTCAATCTAGGGTTAGGATTAATCTTGATGGATCCCATGAGACATGGCGGTCTCGCTCTAGCTACTACAATAGCTGCGGCTTTTAATTTCTTGGTTCTATTCGTGATTCTCATTAAGAGGATTAAATGGTTTGAGGTTTCTAAGTTCCTAATTTCAATAACCAAGATTACAGTGGCGTCAGCAGTTATGGGTATATTCTTGGTCTTTGTAAGAGATTTTGGTTTCTGGTCTAACGGACTAACGATCAAGAACATGCTGGTTCTAGGAGTGTGCATTCTGGTGGGCATGGCAATATTTGGGGCGTGCGCTTATTTGTTGAAATGCGAGCAGGTCAGGTCGCTTAGATCTGTTTTAAGATTATGAGGAAAACAATTTATAGAGTTATCAACGATCCTTCACGCGCCGCTTCAACCGTGATTTTAGAATTGTCACGGTCCAGTTCCTCCCGACATCGGCTAATGACTAACTCGACCCCCTCGTCAGTTCGCCACGGGTCGTGGTGAAACAGTATCAGCCGCTTGGCTCCCGTTTCGACAGCCAACTTTGCGACCGTTATAGTGTCCGAATGGCCCCATCCTTTGCGGCTAACGCTTTCTTCAGGTAAGTATTGGCAATCATGAACCAGGACGTCCGCATCCTGGCAAAAATTGACAAAATCCCCGAAACAACTTCCATCCCAACCCTCTTCACTCAGTTCATTGTCCGTCAAGAAGACAAACTTCTTGTTCCCCTCAGTAAACCTGAACCCCAAGCCGCCTTGTGGATGCTGAAGTCTGTGAGGTTCAACCAGAACTTCGTCGAGAGTAATGATCCCCATGGGAGGTTCACCGGGAGGATCTATTCTCGCCCTAAGATCTTGAAAACGCACTGGCCAGCTTCCGTCAATGTAATCACGACTGAAAATTCTTTTCAGGCCCTCGAAACATTTTCTGCATCCATTCAAAACAACGTGAAAATCGGGGTGGAAAAGTGGACCAAAAAATGGAAGTCCTACCAAATGATCCCAGTGAATGTGTGTCATGAAGAGATGGATCAATTTAATATCAGGTCGTTTGAGCAAAGAATCGCCAAGGTTTCGTATGCCTGTCCCAGCGTCAATGATAGCAGTACGGCCTGAATTGGTAGTAATCTCAACACACGTTGTATTGCCTCCAAAAACGACCGTATCCGGACCTGGCGATGCTATTGAACCACGGGTTCCCCAAAATCTTATATTCATGTTACAATTCCATATTCATTGTGATCCAAGTAGCGATTCTACTATTCTTAAGGTAATTCTTCGGTCAGTTCCTTGTGATATTATATATATAAGGATTGGTGGAGTCCACGATATGCTGAAAGAGCTTTCAAAAAATTGGGACTTAGAGAACGAGATTAAAGCGCTACACGAGAAGGCTCTATATCGCAACATGCCGGAAATTAGAGGTTTTCCCGGTAGAATCATCTATGTTGACGGCAAATGCGCTCTCAATTTTTCCAGCAACAATTATCTGGGTCTCGCCGGACATCCTGAAATATTGGAAACCTTTTCCCAGGCCGTACTGACCTATGGCGCGGGATCAACCGCTTCCCGGCTGATAGCGGGGAACTGTCCCAGCCATCGAGAACTGGAAGAGTTCATCGCAACCTGGAAAAGAACTGAAGCCGCGTTGGTGTTCGGGAGTGGTTATCAGGCCAATATCGGAATTATTACAGCATTGACCGATGGCAACGATCTGGTAATTTCAGATGAGTTAAATCACGCCAGTATAATAGATGGATGTCGCCTATCCCGAGCCACTGTTTCAGTGTTTCGGCACATGAATTTGAATGCTGTCGAGGACGCGCTTAAGAAACAGGGAGCCAGGCGAAAATTTGTGGTTACGGAATCCATCTTTTCAATGGATGGCGATCACGCTCCGCTAAGAGAACTTTGGGCCTTGTGTCGTGATCACGACGCATTTCTGATTGTTGATGAAGCTCACGGCGCAGGTGTTTACGGCCCGGCAGGAGAGGGATTATGCGCTGAACTCGGTGTTATTCCGGATGTCCAGATGGGTACATTAGGTAAAGCCGCAGGGGTGAGCGGCGCCTATGTAGCAGGAAGCCGCGTGTTAATTGATTTGCTCGTAAACCGCGCAAGGTCCTTCATTTTTACTACCGCGCCTCCTCCTGCAGTTTCGGCGGCTGCGCTCAAAGCTCTGAACATTATCTCGTCACCGGAAGGACAGCGCCGACGGGAGCTTATTAACAGAAACGTTCAAATCATGGACAAAATGTTGAGAAAGATCTTGCCGCCCAGGAAAACTCCCTGTCATATCCGCCCGATCCAGGTAGGCCCGTCGGACTTGACCATGAAATTGAGTGCAGAGTGTTTGAGCAAGGGGTTGTTTGTTCAAGGGATAAGATTCCCATCTGTCCCGGAAGGCACAGCGAGACTTAGACTCACTCTTATGAGCGACCATACGATTGAAGACCTGGAGAAAGCCTTCAAGATCATAAAGTCCGTTTTTGAGCCTGGTAACATCGGGAATAGTGGTCTTGACCCGCTCTTAACCTAGTGAAGTGGTTCGAACCTTTTACCCAAGGTTGACACCAACGAGAGATTTCTTATGTTTGAATCCATAGAATCTGTCGAAAGATGCCTGCTGGATCAAAAATATATTGCAGATCGGCAGCTTGCCACCGTTCTTTTTCTTGCGTGGTCTTTGAAAAAGCCCCTTTTCCTTGAAGGCGAACCAGGGGTGGGAAAAACCGAAATTGCTTCCGCAGTGGCAAACGCCCTGAATACGGAACTTATCAGACTACAATGCTATGAGGGGTTGGACGCGAATCACGCTATCTACGAATGGAATTATGCCAGACAAATAATGGCCATCAAACTTGTGGAACAGTGCGACGCAAACCTCCAAAACATCGGCAAAACGATCTTCTCCGAAGAATTCCTGATAAAACGGCCTCTATTGAGAGCGATTCTTTCATCACAAGAAAAAGAGCCGGTTCTCCTTATTGATGAAGTTGATCGCTCAGATGAGGAATTCGAGGCTTTGCTTCTCGAGGTCCTTTCAGATTTCCAGATATCCATTCCGGAAATAGGTACACTAAAGGCTATTAAGAGGCCCCTTGTTATCCTGACTTCCAATAGAACTAGAGACATTCATGACGCGTTGAAGCGACGGTGTCTCTACCATTGGATTGATTATCCTTCTCTCGAAAAGGAGCTTCTGATAATTGAGACTAGAGTTCCCGGCGCGTCTGAACGCCTGGCGTTACAAGTTGCGTTATTTATGAAACGCTTAAGGAATGAAAACTTTTTGAAGAGACCAGGGGTGGCAGAGACCCTCGATTGGGCTTCTGCTTTATTGGCGATGGAACGAGATAACCTTGACCCTCAAATCGTAGAGGAAACTCTTGGCTGTATTCTCAAACACAGGGAAGACATCCTATATTTTGAAGAACTTTGGACCAAATCGGAATTTAGAGACTTAATGTTAAAGGAAGTCCGGACCAGCCTGTGCTGAAAGAATGTGTCGACGTTTATTAACGAATGTTAAATGTTATCGAAAGCTTTCCTACGTTGGGAGCATCTTGTGCCCACTCGCGTTTAAGTGAGTAACTTGCCGGGCGCCTCTGGACGGGGATCCCCCTCACTACGAGCGACGTAAAGCCGTGAATTTTAGTTCAGGAGATACCACGTCCCGGAGCGATGTTACTAATCGTTGAGCGAAACGGCATTACGAGGATTATTCTGGTGTCCATAAGAGATATGGATCATTTCAATTCTCTTCCTGAAGCCATTGCGGACTTTGCACGAAAACTCAAAGACCATGGATTCAAGGTTTCTCCGGCTTCTGTTATCGACGCGATGCAGGCTGTTCCATGTGTTGGCGTTGAAAACGTCGTGGACTTCAAGACAGCTCTAAAATCCGTTTTTGTAACCAAAGTCGAAGAGTTGGTCTTGTTCGAGCGTTTATTTAAAGAGTTCTGGTCTGAAAATGAAGTAGCGTCCGCAACCCAGTCCAATTCCCCGGAGGATCTTGTATCAAACACGGTTGCGCTCCTGGAAAGTGTGAACCAAGCATCACCTGAATCTCTCCAGGTCAGACTTGAGTCATCTAAGGCTACTGTAGTTTTTTCTCCTGTCGAAACATTGAGAAACAAACGTTTTTCTGACATCTCCGAGTTCAACAACCCGAAAGTAACCAATTTTATTAGACAAATAGTCGAGCCTTTAAGGAATCGTATCCGATCAGTGAGATCACACGCATACTCAACCGGTCGTCTAGACTTGCGAAAGCTTTTTAGAAAAAACTTTCGTTATGGAACCGAGATCGTACAATTACCGGTAATCAGACAAAAACCAAAGCTAAAGAGACTTGTTTTCCTGTGCGATGTGAGCGGATCTATGAATCCGCACCTTGAATTGATTCTCTGTTTTATAAAAGAGATAAGTCAGTTACCAATGAAAGTTGAAACATTCGTGTTCGCTACCCGGTTAAACCGGATAACATTTGTGTTGAAATCGTTTCCATTTGGCCGCGCATTAGAGGAAATAGGTTCTACGGTCCGGGACTGGTCAGGAGGAACGAGGATCGGCAAGTGTCTCGAACAATTCACACGTACCTTTGGAGCTGAAATGTTAGGCCCTTCAACTATTACAATCATTCATTCAGATGGTTGGGACAGAGGGAACTCTGCATTGTTGGAACGGCAACTCGACATAATTAGACGTAAATCATACCGGCTGCTCTGGATAAATCCATTACTTGGTTATCCTGACTATGAACCCACGTGCCGTGGGATGAAAATTGCCCTCCCGTTTCTAGATTACTTTTTGCCGGGACGGAGCACTTCAAATTTTGAACAGGTAGTAGGAACGCTTAGAGCGTTAGCATCCTAAAACGGAGTCTGTTTATGAAAGAATCAAAGGTTACCTCGAATATTATTGGTCTTGATAATTTCAAGATGGTGAAAAAATTTTTCGTCTCAGCGTGGAATGTCTTGACGGACCCTGAAAATGTGGATCTCAGGCGACGAAAAGGTCTTAATTTTAATGACTCCTTGTTTAATTTCGTGAAATTGTCTTTTCTCGAGTATACGGTCCTCCGGTATCGCAGAATGGTACAATTTGGAGACCAGGTCGTCCTTGACAGCACATTCCCTCCTTTTCCCTCTGTGGCATTTGATAAACGACTCAGAAATTACCTTAACAATCTTGACATGACTGAAATACCGTCTGGAATTCTGTCGATTTCTACAACAAATATTTGTCCGTATTCTTGCCCTTTCTGTTCCACAAACTCCAAGCGGATTACGAAGACGGATTTAGATGAAGAGTTGTTGAAAAAAACGATCACCGAAGCGGAAACCGCTGGCGTTCCCATGATTATCCTCCACGGTGGAGAGCCGATGTAT